>NZ_JBQCWV010000007.1:0-135962 GCF_051957055.1 Neisseria sp. P0020.S005
GGTGGAGGAGCTGAAAAACGTGAAGGGCATCGGTGATGCGGTACTGAACAAATTGAAGGCGGAGGCGACGGTTTCTCCTGCCGCGCCTAAGGCCGCACAGCCTGCCGTGAAAAAATAAGCCTGACGGACGTTTGTGCCGTATATGCCGCCCAGAGGCTGAACCGTTTGCCGGTTCGGGTTGATGGGCGGCTTTGTATGGGCAGTGGCAATGAAGACTTGGACCAATGGGGGCTTTTATTGGGCAATAACTGAAAATACCGAATCCCTGTGCTTGGGTTTCAGCTGTGGAGTACCGAGGGTTATTTTGCAAAGGTATCAGGCCGTCTGAAAACTTGAAAGAATCTGAAAACTTGAAAGAAGCAGCTGTCTGTTAAATGTGCGATAATGCGGAAGATTTCATGGGTGTGGTAGGAACATGGTTGTGATTGTCCGACAGGATAATGTCGGGCAACGATGGAATCGGTTTGCTTGAAACGCCCGCCTGTTGCGGGCTTTTTTATGGGAAGGAATGGTCATGCCTAATCCGCTTTATCGGCAACATATTATTTCAATTTCAGATTTGACGACGGAGCAGCTCGAATTACTGCTTCAGACGGCCTTGAAGTTGAAAAAGCAGCCTCGTGAAGATTTGCTTGAAGGCAAATTGATTGGTTCGTGCTTTTTTGAACCGTCCACTCGTACGCGTTTGTCTTTTGAAACGGCGGTACAGCGTTTGGGTGGGAAAGTTATCGGTTTTTCCGATGGTGCGAATACCAGCGCGAAAAAGGGTGAAACGCTTGCAGATACTGCGAGGATTATTTCCAGCTATACGGATGCGATTATTCAGCGACACCCGAAAGACGGTGCGGCCCGTGTGGCGGCTGAATTTTCGAGCGTACCTGTGATTAATGCCGGCGATGGTACCAACCAACATCCGAGCCAGACGCTTTTGGATTTGGTAACGATTTATGAAACACAAGGCAGTTTAAGCAATTTGAAAATTGCGATGGCCGGCGATTTAAAATATGGCCGTACGGTACATTCATTATGTCAGGCGCTGAAGCGTTGGGGTTGTGAATTTGCGTTTGTTTCCCCTCCTAGCTTGGCGATGCCGGACTATATCACTGAAGAACTGGAAGAGGCCGGGTGTCCTTATCAAATTTTGCCCGGCTTGGAAGAAGCGGTCGAATGGGCGGATATTTTGTACATGACCCGCGTTCAGCGCGAACGTTTTGATGAGCAGGAATTTGCCAAAATCCAGGGTAAATTCAATCTTGATGCGTCAATGTTGGCAAATGCCAAACCCAATTTGCGCGTCTTGCATCCTTTACCGAGGGTAGATGAAATTCATCCGAATGTGGATAAAACACCTCATGCCTATTATTTTGAACAGGCAACCAATGGTGTGTATGCACGGATGGCGATTTTATCTTTGGTATTGAACGAAGAAGTTTAAGGAGCGAAAGATGGAAAACTCAAAACTTAGCGTTGAAGCGATTGAACAAGGTACGGTAATTGACCATATTCCTGCCGGTAAAGGCTTGGCCATTCTAAGGCAATTTAAGCTGCTGCATTATGGCAGCGCGGTTACGGTCGGCTTTAATTTGCCCAGCAAAACGCAGGGAAGCAAAGACATTATCAAAGTCAGCGGCGTATGGTTGGATGCCAATGCGGCTAACCGTTTGGCTTTATTTGCCCCTGAAGCAGTGGTAAACAAAATCGATCAGTTTAAAGTAATCGATAAACAGCATTTGTCATTGCCGGAGGAAATTTCGGAAGTGTTCCGCTGCCCGAATACCAATTGTGCCAGTCATGGCGAGCCGGTCATCAGCCGCTTTTATGTCCGTTCACATAATGGTCAGACGCGTTTGAAATGTCATTATTGCGAAAAAACCTTCTCGCGTGATTCGGTTGCCGAAGCCTGATAAAAATCTCAGGCCGTCTGAAAACACAGCCGTGCGGTTTGAGTTGTCTGCTTGAGACATCAGTTTCATAAAAAGCAAGATATTAAGCAAATTGCGTTAAAATTACGTTAAAATAATGCCTTCTGAGTTGATGACATCATTTGCTCAAAAGGCATTATTTTTTATAACACGACACGAAATGTAGGAAAACTTATGCACTCATCCATACTAAGCCGGTTTGCCCCAATTTTATACGTCTTGATTTTCTTTGCCGGATTTTTGGCAGCACAAGTTTGGTTTAATCAGCAAGCCTATTTGACCAACCTTCCCCTTTTAGTCACTGCCATTTCTGCCGTTGCATTGGTTTGGTTGATTTGGGCTGTCGTCTCTGCGCGATCCAAAGCAAAAAGCAAGATGTTGCACCGTGAGCAGCTGATTCAAAAAGAAAGCATTCATCCTGTTTTGCATGCGACGTTGCAACGTTCTGACGGGCAAACAGATTTATTGGTTTTGGTTGTCCGCAATAGCGGTAAGGGCTTGGCGAAGAATGTGCGTTTCGAGGCAGAGCCTTTGCCTGATCACTTGCCGAGCAAGCTGGTTGCCGATGCGGTTATGCGCTTGGAAATGTTTTCCGGCGGTGTAGATATGCTGGCATCGGGCGAATTGTATGGCAGCGTGTTTGCAAGTATGTTGGCGCTGGCTGCCGAATTGCCAGATCAGACATTTGGTGGCGTGTTGAAACTGAAGGCCACTTATGAAAATGCCTTTGGCGATCAATGCACTTCTGAAAGTGTCTTGGATTTGGGCATACTGAATTTCAATTTGTTAGAAATTAAATCCAGTGGCGAGCAAAAGCCCCGCAAGAAATTGTTGTATTGATATTCAAAATATGCAGGTCGTCTGAAACCGAAATACTTGGTTTCAGACGGCCTGTTGTTATTTTTCAAATGATTTTTGAAGAAAAAGAGGCGTATCGGGTATAATAATCAAAGAATTCGAAACGGATTGTCAGGATCGGCAAGCCGTCTCATCATTATCGTATTTCAAAACCTTACTGATATTTTTTTAATCATCTGTTGCTATGTATCGGAACTTTTTCTGATGTTGGCACTGGCGAAATATTCCTTCAGCCATTTACTTTCAGGAAGTTGCTTATGTTAGTGTGTAATCCTTATGAAGTTGTGATCCATGGTACAACCAGCAAAGGCAAGATTTTCCGACCAAGCGACTGGGCGGAGCGCCTGTGCGGTATTTTGTCTTCCTTCACTAAAGACAACCGCCTTTCCTATTCGAATTGGGTGCGCCCGATTTTGGTGGACAATGTTCGTTGTGTGGCAGTCGATAAAAAACTGGAAGAAGACAATCCGCAAATGTTCCGTTTCTTGATGGATTTTGCAGCGGATAACGATTTGCGCGTGATTGATTGCAAAGCCTTACTCAAAGAGCAGGAGAGCAAACAGCAGGGCGAAGTGCCGGTCGAGCGCGTTTTGTTGGCGCAGGCGATTGAAGAAAAACATGCCGCCGAGCGTGCCGAAGCGGCCAATGCGCAGCCTGAGCCCCAAGCTGCCGCGCCTGTGGTCGGCGTATTGCGTGAAATTCCGCCGGAAGAAACCGCGACTGCTTTTGCGGCACTGAGCATTTTGCGTTCTTCTTTGACTGATATTCACCGTTTCGTCGAACAAATCAACGAGCACCAGCGCAAAACCGGCTACCGCCTGTTGGGTATTTTTGAAGAAGGCAAACAAAATGCCGTGGCCGTATGCGGTTTCCATACTGCACATAACTTGGCCAGCGGTTACCATATCCATATTGATGATCTCGTAACCATGCCGCAATGCCGCCAAAAAGGCTATGCTTCTCGCTTGTTGGAAGAAGTACGCAAAATCGGTGCGGAAACTGGCGCGACCAAAATCCATCTGAATGTCCATGTTAACCATGACCGTGCAGGTGCGCATCGTCTCTACTTCAAAAACGGATTTGAAATTTGCGCTTACCATTTCCGTTGCGATCCGAAATAATTTTTGTAGAAAGAGGGAATCCAATGTTGAAGATTTTGACTGCGGTTGTTTTGACACTGAGCTTGGCGGCCTGCGCATCGGGCAGCGGAGGCAGCTCGCAAATGTATGGTGAGATTAAGGCCGGTGTAGAAACCAGCCATCAACGTTGAGATATACAATGACAAGGCCGTCTGAAATAGGTTTTCCTGTTTCAGACGGCCTTTTTGCAGCTTGATTAGAGGGGCGTGACGGTGTCGTCAGTGGCTACAGTCCGATGTAAGCGATACCAATTGTACAGGCGCAAGATGCACAAGAAAGCGATGATGGGCATGCAGGCTGCGGTAACCAGATAACGCGGGTTGCTGAAGTTTAAAACGTTGTGCCCGGAAAGCAGCGACAAAGCGGCATGCAACCATTCCCACAAAGACGAAATGCTGAATGCCAAAACAGCCAACAGGCCGAGGGTTCGGAAAATACCGATGGGCAGGATTTGTTGGCGTAATACGGCGCGGTTGAGTTGGAACAAAACAATCAAACCGAAGCCGATGATACAGACCATGCCGCCGTTGGCGACGATTTGCAGGCTGTTGAAGGCAATGTCGGGCGTAACGGAAATTGTACCGGACTGGTTGGCGGCGGTTTGTTGCAAATTTAAGCCTTGCATGACATTAAGTACGAAACCGTAGATCAGGTCGGCCAAAACGATGCCGATGGGTAGCGGAGTCAAAAAACGTTTCATGGATCAGTTGGGTATTCTATTAGTATGAGGGAGGCCGTCTGAAAATTAAACATGACGACGTGAGAGTGTATTGTATCCGATAGAAAAGTAGGTTAATGCAAAAATAAATTTAGTTTAAGTCAGAAAATGATGTAATTTTACGCCAACATTATTGCATTAAGAGTACAATCTTCTTCATTATCAAACGTGAAATCAACAGGAAAGGACGTTTACATGAGCCAATTGCAACGTGATTTAACCCGTATCAGCCACAATACCAAAATTGTTGCCACACTGGGTCCGGGCAGCAACAATGTGCAATTGTTGGAAGACATGATCCGTGTCGGCGGTCTTAATGTCGTCCGTTTCAATTTCAGCCACGGTACGCCGGAGTTCCATGAAGAAAATGCCCGCATCGTGCGCGAAGCCGCGAAACGCGCAGGCCAGGAAGTGGCTATTCTGGCCGATTTGCAAGGCCCGAAAATCCGTGTCGGCAAAATTGCCGGCGGCAGCATCGAGCTGAATAAAGATGAAACCTTGATTTTAGATGCCGCACTTGAAGGCGAAGGCACACGCGAAGCGGTGGGTTTGGACTACCGTGATTTGCCGAATGACGTCGCTGCCGGCGATGTTTTGTGGCTGGATGACGGTCTGTTGACTTTGACCGTTGAAGCGGTTGAAGGAAGTAAGATTATTACAAGAGTAGAAAACAGCCATGTGCTGAAAAGTAACAAAGGTATCAACAAACGCGGCGGCGGCCTGTCTGCCGGCGCGTTGACCGAAAAAGACTTCCGCGACCTGAAAACGGCGATTGCCATCGGTTGCGACTACTTGGCCATCAGCTTTGTGAAATCTGCCGAAGATTTGCACATCGCACGCGCCAAAGTCGAAGAAGAAATGAAAGGCAGCACTGCCGTACGCCCCGGTTTGGTTTCCAAAATCGAGCGCGTAGAAGCCATTGAAAACCTGGACGAAATCATCCTTGCCAGCGACGGTATTATGGTTGCCCGCGGCGACTTGGCAGTGGAAGTCGGCCATGCCGCCGTACCCGCACTGCAAAAACGCATGATCCGCCGCGCCCGTGAGTTGCGCCGCTTCAGCATTACCGCAACTCAAATGATGGAATCGATGATTACCAACCCCGTACCGACCCGCGCCGAAGTCAGCGACGTGGCCAACGCAGTATTGGACGGTACCGATGCGGTGATGTGTTCCGCCGAAACCGCCGTCGGCGCGTATCCGTTTGAAACCGTCAGCCAAATGGCGATTATTTGTGCGGCTGCGGAAAAAGAACAAGATTCGCTCAACGGCGTTGCCGAACAGGTCGATTATCCCGAAGCCGTCAGCACCAACTTGGCGATTGCCGGCGGTGCGGTCAGCGTGGCGCGCGCGGTTCACGCCAAAGCTATCGTTGCCCTGACTGAAAGCGGTTCGACCGCCTTCGAAGTCAGCCGCCACAACATCACCCTGCCGATTTTTGCCCTGACGCCGAGTGTTTCAGCACAACGCCGCATGGCGATGTACCGCGGCGTGCGTCCGTTGATTTTGGCAACCAGTACCGATCACGATACCGCGCTGAACGAAGTGGAAGCCATGCTGGTAGAACACAAAATCCTCCAAAGCGGCGACCAATACATCATTACCAGCGGTTCGCAAATGCGCGAATCTGGTTCGACCAATACGCTGGAAGTGTTGCAGGTTAAATAATTGCAGTGATCCGATGATTGGAAAAGCAGGCTGTTTTAGCCTGCTTTTTTTGTGTAAAAAAAGAAAAGATTAGGCAAAAATAATGATGTAGTATAGAATTGAGTGCCTATACTACATCAATAAAGGACGTTTCAGACGGCCTTTTTCTTTGTCCGCTACTTTCACGGTAAACCAAAATGATTCATTTCAATCTGAAAAAAACAGCATTTATTTTAAGCGCAGCACTGTTATCTACCGCCGTCCAAGCCTCCGGCTACCACTTCGGCACACAATCCGTTAACGCACAAGGCACAGCCAACGCCGCCGCCGCCGAAGCCGCCGATGCATCAACCATTTTCTACAATCCGGCCGGTTTGAGCAAAATCGACAGCAGCCAAATTTCCGTCAACGCCAATATCGTTTTCCCAAGCATTCATTATGAGGCGGAATCTGCGAAACACTTCCGCACGGGTGCCGATGTCAGCGGCTCGACCAGCGGCAAAATTACCGAAACCACCGTTGCTCCGCACGTCTATGGTGCATACAAAGCCAGCGACGATGTAACTTTGGGTTTGGGCGTGTACGTTCCCTTCGGCTCTGCAACCGAATATGAAAAAGATTCCGTCTTGCGCCACAACATCAACAAACTGGGTTTGACCACCATCGCCATCGAGCCGGTAGTCGCGTGGAAACTGAATGAGCAGCACGCCGTCGGTGCTGGTTTGATTGCCCAATATTCCAAAGCCGAATTGCGCAAATACTCCGACTGGGATGCTTCCGGCGCCATCAGCCAGTTGGCCAGCGGCTTGGCTTCCCGTCAAGCAGGGCGTCCCGTTGCTGTCGATGCGACCGGCAAAGCTGACGGTCATGCCGATGTAAAAGGCCACGATTGGGGCTTCGGCTACCAACTGGCGTGGATGTGGGACATCAACGATCGCGCACGCGTGGGTGTGAACTATCGTTCCAAAGTATCGCATACACTGAAAGGCACTGCCGATTGGGAAGCGGACGGCGCATATGCAAAACGCGCTTGGGATTTGGGTGCAATGGCTGCACGCGGTTATGTGCCGAACGAAAAAGCCAGCGTGAAAATTGTCACGCCTGAGTCTTTGTCTGTTCACGGTATGTACCGCGCCACCGACAAAACCAACCTGTTCGGCGATGTGACTTGGACACGCCACAGCCGCTTCAACAAAGCCGAGCTGGTGTTTGAAAACACCAAAAAAGTTGTCAACGGCCAATCCGACCGTACCGTCATTACGCCTAACTGGCGCAACACTTATAAAGTTGCATTCGGCGGCTCTTACCAAGTTACCGAACCATTGCAACTGCGTGCCGGTATCGCTTTCGACAAATCACCGGTTAAAAGCGCTGAAGACCGCATGAACAGCCTGCCTGACGGCAACCGTATCTGGTTCTCCGTTGGTGCCAAATATCAACTGGGTAAAAACCATGTTATCGATGCGGCGTACAGCCATATCCACATCAATGACACGGTTTACCGCACCGGCAAAGCCAGCGGCAACGACGTAGACAGCCGCGGTGCATCTTCTGCACGCTTCAAAAACAAAGCAGACATCTTGGGCTTGCAATACACTTACAAATTCAAATAATCGGATTTGAGTTGTAGATAAAAAGGCCGTCTGAAGATTTCAGACGGCCTTTTTGATTGGAAGGAACAGATGGAACAATCAACAGGCAATAAATGGCGTGCCGTGCTTTTCATATTTCCGATTTGAATGGCAGAACGGAAAGACGAAAAGCCTATTACCGGCTGTAGAAATGAGAAGTTGTTTGCGCTTTAAACAACGTGTTACAGATTTCTTTATTCTGATGGGCAGCAATCAAAAGGCCGTCTGAAAAACAGGTTTTCAGACGGCCTTTATTTGACGGATGGCTGCTAAAAGAGCTCAATCAGCTGCGGACTTCTAGTTCGATTTCTCTTTCCTGTTCGTCTTCGGCCGGTTTGTCCATGGTTTTTTCATCGGCCATATTGTCCAAATCGCGGCCGGGTTCGGAGGCGGTATCGCCGATGGAAACGCTGTTCAGGCTTTCCAAAATAATGGCTGAGGCCAGATGGTCGGATGTGCGGTACACCATTGCCAAACCGATTTCTTCCGCCGGAATGGAAACCAATTCAACCGTATCTTTGTCTTTCGGCTTGCGAATCAGGTTGTTGGACAGATTGACACGGACTTGGCGGCCGCGTTTGTAGAGGCTGACCACAGTGCCTTTGTCCAAGCCGTCGAGTTCGCCTTTATCCAAAGTAATGGTTTGGAACTGGCCGGCTTCGCCCACGCCGTCGAAGATGGAAACGACTTTGGCCTGAATTGGACGGGCAGGGGCGTGAGGCATCACATTGAAGCTGTCGAGGCCTTCGGGCAGTTTCAGCAGATAGTCGTCTTTGCGGATTTCGGAAACGGCTTCTTCGATAACCAAAGGTTGCGCGGACTGGGTGCGCAGCTTCATGGCTTTGTTGACTTGGGTGTAATACTCGTTGCTTTTGAGTTTTTCGTCAGAAGCGCGGGTACGGTGTTCCAATGCGGAGTCGGTGTAAGGCAGCGTGTTGGCGATGCCGCTGAACACGACTTCTTGACCGAGGAATTTGCCGGTTTCCGGATCGGTGATGTTTTTATTGACGCGGTAGGTCAGGTAGCGGCCGGGTTCGGTCAGGCCGTATGCGTACACGCGGTTGCCTTGGGTGTAGAGGACGCGGTTGTCGGGGCCGGCAATCAGGCGCGGCGCGTTGGCGGTTTCTTCTGGAGCGATAATCTGCGGATGTTTCATGAACATGCGGTAGAGATTGACGTTGACAGTCGGAATGCCGTAGCCGGAAGTTTCGCGTACGCGCGGATGCAGTTTGATCACGGGAATGCCGTCTGAACGGGTTTGGGCATGTTCAAAACCCAGTCGTGGCTGGCCGTTGACGTAGCGTAAAACCAACACCTGACCCGGATAGATCAGATGCGGATTGCGGATGGCGTTGCGATTGGCGCCCCAAAGGCGGTTCCATTGCCATGGGCTGTACAGATATTTACCGGAAATACCCCACAAGGTATCGCCGTTTTTAACGACGTAGCGTTGCGGCGCATTGGGGCGGATTTTTAAAGAAGCTGCCTGAGTGTGGGCAGAAATAGCCATGCCTGCTATGCAAAGCAGGGTTATAATACGTTGTTGCATAACCGTTCCCCTTGAAATCGATTCGGTTTGTCTTCAGATGATAAACAGAGAAGGCTGGAGTTTGCGAACTGCCGCCCATTCATCAATACGATAACGAACGGCCTCCGTCGCGCTATCTTAACATTTTTCGGCGTTATTTTAGCATTGAATGTTGCTGTCATGACAGGAGATTGTGGCGGCGGAAACCGAATCTGTATGAAAATCACACATCAGCTTTATAAAACGAGAATATTATGGCTTTACTGAACATCCTCCAATACCCTGACGAGCGTTTGCACACGGTCGCCAAACCTGTTGAAAAAATCGACGAGCGCATCCAGACATTGGTTGCCGATATGTTTGAAACCATGTACGAAGCACGCGGTATCGGCTTGGCGGCCACTCAGGTCGACGTACACGAGCGCATCGTCGTGATGGATTTGACCGAAGACCGCAGCGAGCCGCGCGTGTTCATCAATCCCGTCATTGTCGAAAAAGACGGCGAGACAACTTATGAAGAAGGCTGTCTGTCCGTACCGGGCATTTACGATACCGTGACCCGTGCCGAGCGCGTCAAAGTTGAAGCCTTGAATGAAAAAGGCGAGAAATTCACGCTGGAAGCAGACGGCCTGCTGGCAATCTGCGTGCAGCACGAATTGGACCACCTGATGGGCATCGTGTTTGTCGAACACTTATCGCAGCTGAAACAAGGCCGCATCAAAACCAAACTGAAAAAACGTCAGAAACACACCATCTGACCTGCGCATCGCTTAAAGGCCGTCTGAAAAGACAAAACAGAAGGCAGACTTCGGTTTTCAATCTTTCAGACGGCCTTTTCAGCTGAAACAGTTTGCCCAACGCGCCCATTCAAACCATTTCCACAAGGACACAACATGAAAGTCATCTTTGCCGGTACGCCCGATTTTGCCGCCGCCGCCTTGAAAGCCATCGCCGCCGCAGGTTTTGAAATTCCGCTGGTGTTGACCCAGCCCGACCGCCCCAAAGGCCGCGGTATGCAGTTGACCGCATCGCCGGTCAAACAGGCTGCCTTGGAATTAGGTTTGACCGTGGCGCAGCCGGAAAAGTTGCGCAATAACACCGAAGCCCTGCAAATGCTCAAAGATACGGGCGCGGATGTGATGGTGGTGGCCGCGTATGGCTTGATTTTGCCGCAGGATGTGTTGGATACGCCCAAACACGGCTGCCTCAATATCCACGCTTCGCTGTTGCCCCGTTGGCGTGGCGCGGCACCGATTCAACGTGCGATTGAAGCCGGCGATGCCGAAACCGGCGTGTGCATCATGCAGATGGACATCGGCTTGGATACCGGCGATGTGGTCAGCGAACACCGTTACGCCATTCAACCTACGGATACTGCCAACGAAGTGCATGACGCGTTGATGGGTTTGGGTGCGGAAGCGATTGTGGCCGACTTGCAGCGTTTGAAGGCGGAAGGCCGTCTGAACGCGGTTAAGCAGCCTGAAGAAGGCGTTACCTACGCCCAAAAATTGAGCAAAGAAGAAGCGCGTATCGATTGGAACGAAAGCGCGGACATTATCGAACGCAAAATCCGCGCCTTTAACCCCGTACCTGCCGCGTGGGTCGAGTATCAAGGCAAACCGATGAAAATCTGGCGAGCCGAAGTGGTGGCCAAACAGGGTAAGGCAGGCGAAGTATTGTCTTGCACTTCAGACGGCCTGCTGGTGGCGTGTGGTGAAAATGCGCTGAACATCACTGAATTGCAGCCTTCCGGCAGCAAACGCATGAGCATACAGGCATTTGCGGCAGGCAGAACGATTGAAGTCGGAACGGTTTTGTAACAGGCTGGAAATCAACGTAGAGGAAAGAAGACAATGGCTGTTTTTGAAGTGGTCGAAGGCGATATTACCCGATTGGCAGTCGATGCGATTGTCAATGCTGCCAATTCATCGCTGTTGGGCGGTGGCGGCGTAGACGGTGCAATACACCGCGCCGCGGGCAAAGAGCTGCTGGACGAGTGCCGCACTTTGGGCGGTTGCCGCACAGGCGAAGCCAAAATAACCCAAGGCTATCGTTTGCCTGCGCGTTTTGTCATCCACACGGTCGGGCCGGTATGGTTTGGCGGAAAACAAAATGAAGAGGCTAAATTGGCACAATCCTATGCCAATTCCTTGCTGCTTGCCCAGAAACACGATCTTCACAGCATCGCCTTTCCGTGCATCAGCACCGGTGTGTACCGCTTCCCGGCCGAAGCCGCCGCGCGTATCGCTTTGGAGAGTTTGAAGCAAACCCTGCCGCAATGTCCGGCAGTGGAAAAAATCATCTTTTGCTGTTTTTCCAAAACAGATGCCGAATATTATCGGGCATTGCTGGCTACCGAACAGGCCGTCTGAAATCCGCCGAACACTTGAAATCAAATATAAATCAGAAAGCAAAAATATGAGTATGTCCCTCGCCCAAAAACTGGCCGCCGACAGCGTTGCCGCAGTTGCCGAAGGGCGCAATCTTCAGGATGTCTTGGCGGAAATCCGCGCGACGCATCCGCAGCTGACGGCGCAGGAAAACGGCGCGTTGCAGGATATTGCCTACGGTTGCCAACGTTATTTGGGCAGTTTGAAGCACATGCTTGGTCAAATGTTGAAGAAGCCGATTGACAATCCGCAGCTTGAAAGCCTGCTTTTGGCGGCGATGTACCAACTGCATTACACGCGCAATGCGTCTCATGCCGTGGTCAATGAAGCGGTGGAAAGCATTGCCAAAATCGGTCGCGGCCAGTTCCGCTCGTTTGCCAATGCGATTTTGCGCCGCTTTTTGCGTGAACGCGACAAGCTCGCGGCTTCCTGCAAAAAAGACGATGTGGCGAAACACAATTTGCCGCTGTGGTGGGTGGCTTACTTGAGAAACCATTATCCGAAACATTGGCACAACATTACCACTGCGCTGCAATCGCATCCGCCGATGACTTTGCGCGTCAACCGCCGACACGGCAATGCCGAAAGCTATTTGGAAAAACTGGCTGCGGAAGGTATTGCGGCCAGGGCTTTGGACGAATACGCCGTGATGTTGGAAGAAGCCGTGCCGGTAAGCCGCCTGCCCGGTTTTTCAGACGGCCTGGTGTCGGTGCAGGATTTTGGTGCGCAACGTGCTGCCTATTTGTTGAACCCGAAAGACGGCGAACGCATCCTCGATGCCTGTGCGGCGCCGGGCGGCAAGACAGGCCATATCTTGGAACTGGCAGATTGTCATGTTACCGCTTTGGATATAGACGAAGGCCGTCTGAACAGGGTGAAGAGTAATCTTGACCGTTTAGGCTTTCAAAATGCCTCTTTGGCTTGTGCCGATGCGCAGGACTTGACAGCGTGGTATGATGGCAAGGCCTTTGACGCTGTCTTGGCCGATGTGCCGTGTACCGCTTCGGGTGTGGCGCGCCGCAATCCCGACGTCAAATGGCTGCGCCGACCGACCGATGCCGTCAAAACCGCACGCCAACAGGAAGCATTATTAGACGCACTGTGGCAGACCCTGACGAAAAATGGCAGGATGTTGCTGGCTACCTGCTCGGTCTTTGTCGAAGAAAACGACGGTCAGTTGCAAAAATTCCTTAACCGCCATGCCGATGCTGAGTTGATCGAATCGCATGTGCTTTTACCGAACAAACATCAAGATGGCTTTTATTACGCGCTTATTAAAAAGCAGTAAAACGCTGATTGTACCGCTCTTGCTCGCCGTGTCGTTGAATGCGGCGGGCGAGGGCATCAGTGCGACCCGTGCCGAGGCAAAGCTGACCCATGCCGGACAGCTTTCTGTCAGCAGCCGTTTCCGCACCGACCTGCCCGACCAGCTTAAAGAAGCACTCAAACAGGGTGTCCCCCTGCATTTCAATTTGAGTTGGCAGCTGTCAGCGCCGTCCATGTCGTCTTATAAATTCAAATTCGACCAGCTGCTCAACAACGACAGCACGATTCAATACAAATTGTCCTTCCATCCACTGACCAACCGCTATCGCGTTACCGTCGGTACGTTTTCTACCGAGTACGATACGCTTGAGACTGCCTTGCGCGCAGTGGGCGCGGTCGCGAATTGGAAGGTTTTGTCCAAGGGCGCGCTGAGTGATGTGGCCGCTAAAGACACGAAGGCTGAAATCCGCCTGCTGCTGACAACCGCCAAGCTGCCCAAACCGTTCCAAATCAATGCCCTGACTTCTAAAAACTGGCATTTGGATTCCGGTTGGAAATCCTTGTCGGTCGTGCAGGAGTAAACCATGCGCCGCTTTCTTCTGATTGCCGCCGTATTCGCCGTTGTTTTGTTGTACGGTCTGACTGTTGCAACGGGCAGCAGCAACGTATTGTCCGATTATTTCTGGTGGATTGTCGCCTTGTGCGGCTTGCTGTTGCTGGTGTTGGCGGCGGTGTTGGTGCGCTATGTCGTGCTTTTGATGCGCGACAACAGCAAAAGCGTGTTCGGTTCGCAGATTGCGCGTCGGCTGTCGGGGATGTTTACCTTGGTTGCCGTATTGCCGGGCGTGTTTTTGTTCGGTATTTCCGCCCAGTTTATTAACGGTACGATTAATTCTTGGTTTGGCAACGATACCCATGAGGCTCTAGAGCGCAGCTTAAACTTGAGCAAATCCGCGCTGAACTTGGCGGTAGACAACGCTGTCAGCAACGCCACGCCGGTGCAGATCGACTTAATCAGCGCCGCTTCGCTGGACGGCAACTTGGGGCAAACGCTGACCCAATCCGCGCTTACTGCCGACTTTGCCCAGCTGGCGCTTTATAACGCGACCACCCATAAAGCCGAGAAAAGCATCAACCCCCTGAAACTAAATCAACCCGAGCTTAACAAAGAAGGATGGGAGCAGCTGGAGCAGACCGGCTCGGTACGCAGTTTGGAAAACATCGGCGGCGTGCTGTATGCTCAAGGCTGGATGCTGATCGGTACGCATAAAAATCAGGATTATGCGTTATTTTTCCGGCAGCCGATTCCGAAAGATGTTGCCCAAGACGCGACGTTGATTGAAGCGGCCCGCGCCAAATATGCCGAGCTGAGTTATACCAAAAAAGGCCTGCAAACCTTTTTCTTGTCCACGCTGTTGGTCGCGACATTGTTGGCTATCTTTTTGGCTTTGGTTATGGCTTTGTATTTTGCCCGTCGTTTTGTGGCACCGGTGTTGTCGTTGGCAGAGGGCGCGCGGGCGGTGGCTCAGGGTGACTTCAGCCAGACCCGGCCGGTATTCCGCAATGACGAGTTCGGCCGTTTGACCCAATTGTTCAACCACATGACCGAGCAATTGGCGATTGCCAAAGAGGCAGACGAGCGCAACCGTTTGCGCGAAGAAGCCGCCCGCCATTATTTGGAATGCGTGTTGGAAAGTTTGACCACAGGCGTGATTACTTTGGATGCCGATGGCCGTCTGAAAACCTTTAACAAGGCTGCCGAACAGATTTTGGGCGTTTCGCTGGTGTCTTTGTGGGGCAGCAACTGGCATCAATGGCACGGCAAATCGCCGCAGCAAACCCTGTTGGCCGATGTGTTTGCCGCCATTAATGAAACCGCCGACAGCGACAAACCCGTCCAAGTCGAATATGCCGCGCCCGACGATGCCCGAATCTTATTGGGCAAGGCCACCATCCTGCCGGAGGATAACGATAACGGCGTGGTGATGGTGATTGATGACATTACCGTCTTGATACGCGCGCAAAAAGAGGCCGCATGGGGCGAAGTGGCGAAACGCTTGGCGCATGAAATCCGCAATCCGCTTACGCCTATCCAGCTTTCTGCCGAGAGATTGGCATGGAAATTGCATGATAAACTTGACGAGCAAGACGCCCAAATCCTCAGTCGTTCAACCGATACCATCGTCAAACAGGTTGCCGCGCTGAAAGAAATGGTCGAAGCATTCCGCAATTATGCGCGTGCGCCGTCTCTGAATTTAGAAAAACAAGATTTAAACGGTTTGGTGTCGGAAGTATTGGTATTATATGAGGCCGGCGCGTGCAAATTTAATGCACGGCTCAACACGGATGCTCTGCCGATTGCCGCCGATACGACGGCGATGCGCCAAGTGTTGCATAACCTATTTAAGAATGCCGCAGAAGCGGCGGAGTCGGACGAAGCGCCGCAAGTAAACGTCGAAACAGGGCGCGAAGGCGGACAGGTTTTCCTGACCGTCTGCAACAACGGTAAAAGTTTCAGCAAAGAAATGCTGCACAATGCTTTTGAGCCGTACGTTACCGACAAACCGACAGGAACGGGGCTGGGTTTGCCCGTTGTGAAAAAAATTATCGAGGAGCATGGCGGCCGTATCAGCCTGAGCAATCAGAACAGCGGCGGCGCGTGTGTCAAAATAGCTTTACCGGAAATGGCAGAAACTTATGCGAAGCAGTGATATTTTGATTGTAGATGATGAAGTAGGCATCCGCGACCTGCTCTCCGAAATCCTTCAAGATGAAGGCTATACCGTCACTTTGGCTGAAAATGCCGAAGAAGCGCGCCAATTGCGTTATCAAACGCGTCCGGCCATGGTGTTGCTGGACATTTGGATGCCCGATTGCGACGGCATCACTTTGTTGAAAGAGTGGGCGAAAAACGGCCAACTCAATATGCCTGTTGTTATGATGAGCGGTCATGCCAGCATTGACACCGCGGTTGAAGCCACTAAAATCGGCGCGCTCGATTTTCTGGAAAAACCGATTGCCCTGCAAAAACTCTTGTCTGCGGTAGAACGCGCCTTGAAACATGGCGAAGTTCAGACGGCCTCCGGCATGACTTTGGACAAACTGGGCAACAGCCCGGTTATTCAAGAAATGAACGGCAGCATTGAAGCGGCCGCCAAACACAATCGCCCGCTGTTGTTGGCCGGTGAGGCAGGCTCGCCGTTTGAAATTGTCGCCCGCTATCTGCACAAAAGCGGTACGCCTTGGGTGGCAACCGACCGTGTCGAACACATTGTCGATACGCCGTTGGAGTTGTTGCAAAAAGCATCGGGCGGTATTTTGTATGTCGGCGATATTGCCCGTTACAGCAAAAATATCCAAAACGGCATTGCTTTCTTGCTTGAAAAAGCCGACCGCTACAATGTCCGTGTGATTGCTTCATGCGGCTTTAAACGCGGTGAGAGCGCTGATGACGTCGTTGCCGGCCGACTGGCGGAGCTGTTGAAAGAGTGCATCAATGTTCCTTCTTTGCGCAGCCAACCGGACGATATCGTCTTTTTAATCAACCGCATCATGACCGATTTGGCCGAAAGTCAAAAAATCCAGCCGGTAAAATTCAGCGATAGCGCGTTGGTGGTTTTGCGCCAATACGATTGGCCGGGCAATTACGACCAGCTTGCCGAAACAGTGAAAAACATCATGTTGGAATCGGACGGCAAAGAAGTGGACGATCAGGCTGTTGCCGTGGCTTTGGGTCAGAAGGAAAACGCGACGGCGACAGAAATCATCGGTGGCTTCAATTTCAATATGCCTTTGCGCGAATTGAGGGAAGAAGTCGAGCGCCGCTACTTTGAGTACCACATCGCCCAAGAAGGCCAAAATATGAGCCGCGTGGCGCAAAAGGTCGGTTTGGAGCGTACACACCTTTACCGCAAACTCAAACAACTCGGTATCAGCGTATCGCGCCGCAGCGCCGACAAATCCGAAGAATAAGCGCAATATCGGTTCAAACATAAAAGAGGCCGTCTGAAAGCCATCAGGTTTTTCAGACGGCATCGTCATTTGACGGTTTGCTTAGGCAAGCAATACTTTATAAAAATAATGATATGGCTCGGCATTGTTATTTTGCCTTTTAAGCCGAAAGAATACGAAAGTCGGCAAAACTGCTCAGATTACAACTGAGTCGGAAAAACACTATACATTGATTATGTCTGAATCAATGCACCAAGAATTGAAAAAATATTGTGCTCAACATGGTATTTCTTTGAAAGATTTTGTCATTCAGGCGATTCAAAATGAAATGCAGCAGTAATGGCTAAAACATAAAGATATAAATATGCTTTAATGTAAAGATGTACTTTTGAAAAGGAGTTATCCAATGTTAGGATATTTTGATTATGAAGTAGCTTTAGAGATTTTAGGCCAAAGTCAGCAGTCTTTAGTTCAGGCTCGCTATGATGAATACAATAAAGAAAACCCAAATCCGGAGCTTTTGAAATTTCTACGTAGCCGTATGGCCGTTGTAGATGAGCTAATGGATAACTTAAAACCTGATGATGAATATCTGATTAGTCGTATATTGGATAAAAATGATGTTCTGAGAAAGTTACTGTGATGGGAAACTAAAGCTTTATATCAATAAAATTTTCAGACGGCCTTGATTTACTTCAGGCCGTCTGAAAAAAACATTACGAAAAGGGAACAGATTGATGACGGAAAACGAGCGTTTTGCTTGGTTGCAACTGGCATTTACGCCCTATATCGGCGCAGAAAGTTTTTTGGTGCTGTTGCAGCAATTCGGTAGCGCACAAGCTGCCTTGAATGCGCCGGCAGATAGAATTGCCGCGTTGGTACGCCATAAACAGGCAGCCGAATCGTGGCGCAATGAGGACAAACGGGCTTTGGCGCAGCGGTCTGCCGAAGCCGCTTTACAATGGGAAACGCAGGACGGTTGCCGTTTGTTGCTGCTGCAAGATGATGATTTCCCCGAAATGCTGACACAAGGCATTACCGCGCCGCCGGTCTTGTTTTTACGCGGCAATGCAGAGCTGCTGCACACACCTTCTGCCGCGATTGTCGGCAGCCGCCATGCCACGCCGCAGGCAATGCGGATTGCCAAAGATTTCGGCAGGGCGTTGAGCGAAAAAGGCATTCCCGTCGTATCGGGTATGGCTTCGGGTATCGATACCGCCGCCCATCAGGGGGCATTGCAGGCAGATGGCGGCACCATCGCCGTCTGGGGAACCGGTATAGACCGCATTTATCCGCCGTCCAATAAAAACCTTGCTTATGAAATTGCCGAAAGGGGATTGATTGTCAGCGAGTTCCCTTTAGATACGCGTCCGTTTGCAGGCAACTTTCCGCGCCGCAACCGTTTGATTGCCGCATTGTCGCAGCTGACATTGGTGGTCGAGGCGGCATTGGAATCCGGCTCATTGATTACTGCCAAGCTGGCGGCGGAGATGGGGCGCGAAGTGATGGCGGTGCCCGGTTCGATAGACAATCCGCACAGCAAAGGCTGTCACAAGCTGATTAAAGACGGGGCAAAACTGGTGGAATGTCTGGACGATATTCTCCATGAGTGTCCGCAGCTATTGCAAAATACGCCTGTTCCATCATATTCTATAAATAAGACGGTAAAACTGAAAAACGATCGAACCAAACATCTGCAACAAAAAATAATAGCGGATGAACCGCAAAGGCCGTCTGAAAACCTATCTGCCGCCCCATCAACAAGCGCTTTATTGGAAGCAATGGGTTACGACCCGATACACCCCGATATTTTGGCGCAACAAACCAATACGGCAGCAGCAGACGTGTACGCACAGCTTTTGGAATACGAACTTGACGGTATTGTTGCCGCCTTACCGGGCGGCCGTTATCAGCGTGTCAAAGCATAAATTATCTATATTTAAGGAACCAGCATGACCGAAGTCATTGCCTATTTAATCGAACACTTCCAAGATTTCGACAATTGTCCGCCTCCGGAGGATTTGGGTCGCCTCTTGGAAGATGCGGGTTTTGATGCTACGGAAATCGGCAATACATTGATGATGATGGAAGTCTTGTTCAATACGTCCGAATTCTATGCCGAGCCGTTTAACAGCGACTCCCTGCGCGTATTTTGCCGTGAAGAAGCTGAAAACCTGCCGCAGGAAGTCATGGGCTTGATGCAGTATTTGGTTACCGAACACGCAATTACTTATGAGCAACGCGAAATCGTCATTCACGCCCTGATGCACATTCCATCGGACGAAATCACCCTCGATACCGCCAAAGTGTTGGTATTGTTGGTGTTGTGGATGCATAAGAGCGAGTTGCCCGTCCTGATAGGCGATGACTTGATGAGTGCGTTGACCGGACAAAACGTGATGCACTAAACCTTTTTTCAGACGGCCTCAATAATAAAGGCCGTCTGAAACATAAATCCAATACATCCAAAAGAGAACAATAATGGCGAAAAACCTATTAATCGTCGAATCCCCGTCCAAAGCCAAAACCCTGAAAAAATATCTGGGCGGTGATTTTGAAATCTTGGCGTCTTACGGCCACGTCCGTGATTTGGTTCCGAAAAGCGGAGCAGTCGATCCCGACAATGGCTTTGCCATGAAATACCAACTGATCAGCCGCAACAGCAAACACGTCGATGCCATCGTTGCCGGTGCCAAAGAAGCTGAAAACATCTACCTCGCAACCGACCCGGATAGGGAAGGCGAAGCCATTTCTTGGCATCTTTTGGAAATCCTTAAATCCAAACGCGGCCTGAAAAACATCAAGCCGCAGCGTGTCGTGTTCCACGAAATCACCAAAAACGCCGTGCTCGATGCGGTTGCCCATCCGCGCGAAATCGAAATGGACTTGGTCGATGCGCAACAAGCCCGTCGTGCGTTGGATTATTTGGTCGGTTTTAACCTCTCGCCATTGTTGTGGAAAAAAATCCGCCGCGGTTTGAGCGCAGGCCGTGTACAAAGCCCTGCTTTGCGCCTGATTTGTGAGCGCGAAAACGAAATCCGCGCGTTTGAAGCGCAGGAATATTGGACGGTACATCTCGACAGCCACAAAGGCCGCAGTAAGTTCACCGCCAAACTGGCCCAATACAACGGCGCAAAACTCGAACAATTCGACCTGCCGAATGAAGCCGCGCAAGCCGACGTGTTGAAAGAACTCGAAGGCAAAGAAGCTGTCGTTACCGCCATTGAAAAGAAAAAGCGCAGCCGCAATCCCGCCGCGCCGTTCACCACTTCTACTATGCAGCAGGATGCCGTGCGCAAACTCGGTTTTACCACCGACCGCACCATGCGTACTGCCCAACAGCTTTATGAAGGTATAGACGTAGGGCAGGGTGCCATCGGTCTGATTACCTATATGCGTACCGACAGCGTGAATTTGGCTGATGAAGCGTTAACTGAAATTCGCCATTACATCGAAAACAAAATCGGCAAAGAATATCTGCCGAGTTCGGCCAAGCAGTACAAAACCAAATCCAAAAACGCCCAAGAAGCACACGAAGCGATCCGTCCGACTTCCGTGTACCGCACGCCCGAAAGCGTCAAACCCTTCTTGAGCGCAGATCAGTTCAAACTCTATCAAATGATTTGGCAACGTACCGTCGCCTGTCAGATGACGCCCGCCAAATTCGACCAAACCACCGTCGATATTACCGTCGGCAAAGGCGTATTCCGCGTAACCGGACAAGTGCAGACTTTCGCAGGCTTTTTGAGCGTGTATGAAGAAAGCAGCGATGACGAAGAGAGCGAAGACAGCAAAAAACTGCCCGAAATGAGTGAAGGCGACAAACTGCCTGTGGACAAACTCTACGGCGAGCAACACTTCACCACCCCGCCGCCGCGCTACAACGAAGCCACGCTGGTTAAAGCCCTTGAAGAATACGGTATCGGCCGCCCTTCAACCTACGCCAGTATTATTTCCACGCTCAAAGACCGCGAATATGTTACCCTTGAGCAAAAACGCTTCATGCCCACCGACACAGGCGACATCGTCAATAAATTCTTGACCGAACACTTCGCCCAATACGTCGATTACCACTTTACCGCCAAACTTGAAGACCAGCTTGACGAAATTGCCAACGGCAAACGCCAATGGATTCCCGTTATGGATAAATTCTGGAAGCCGTTTATCAAGCAAGTGGAAGAAAAAGAGGGTATCGAACGCGCCAAATTTACCACGCAGGAACTTGACGAAACCTGTCCGAAATGCGGCGAGCACAAACTGCAAATCAAATTTGGCAAAATGGGTCGTTTCGTCGCCTGCGCCGGCTATCCCGAGTGCAGCTACACGCGCAACGTCAACGAAACTGCTGAAGAAGCCGCCGAGCGCATAGCGAAAGCCGAGGCAGAACAAGCCGAACTTGACGGACGCGAATGCCCTAAATGCGGCGGTCGCCTAGTGTACAAATACAGCCGCACTGGCAGCAAATTCATCGGCTGCGCCAACTATCCGAAATGCAAACACGTTGAACCGCTGGAAAAACCGAAAGATACCGGCGTCCAGTGCCCACAATGTAAAAAAGGCAACCTCGTCGAGCGTAAATCCCGCTACGGCAAACTGTTTTACAGTTGCAGCACCTATCCGGATTGTAACTACGCCACATGGAACCCACCCATTGCAGAAACCTGTCCAAAATGCGCGTGGCCGGTATTGACCATCAAAACCACCAAACGCTGGGGCGTGGAAAAAGTCTGCCCGCAAAAAGAATGCGGCTGGAAAGAACAGATTGAACCGCCTGCACCGAAAGAGTGAGATTAGGTCGGTTTAAAAGAGAAAAGGTCGTCTGAAAAATTTTCAGACGACCTTTGCTTTTCTGTGATTGGTTTATTTGAATCCGCGTGTCGTTTTAAAGTCCGATAAAATACGGTTCATTTTTGGTTCAAATAAGACAGAGAGCTTTGCAAGCATATAAGTTACTAAATTTTTAGCACATTTTTATACATCAAATTTCGTGAACAGGCTATTTTGCAAAGGTATCAAAATGTATTAGAGAAAAGGATAAAGAAGATAGTATAACCATCCTGTAGGAATTTCTGGTTGTTCATGTATTTCTGTACATTCTGAAGAGTTATAAATTTTGGTTAGCTTAAGTAGTTTCCAAAAATCAGAAGATTCACCATTCGATAAGCCTATTTCCTCTCTAGTTTCTTCTGCCATCATGGCTATATCTCGGGGAGTTAATAGTTGTAAATTGTTAAAACGATCTAATTTTTGTTGGATTTTATTCAGCCCTTTGAATTGTTCTAAATGTCTTGCTGCAATGCCACATTTTAAGTAAGTTTTGGCGTCATCATAATCGCTGCTGCAACCTATTAACGCTGTAAAAGAAAAGGCGAGTAATAAGATTTTAATTTTCATATTGATATCCCTTTATTAGACAAATGGAATAAAATTATAAGAGTTGGAATCTTGCCATTCTAGAAAGTAAAAGTTTAAAATCTATCCCAATAATACAACTATTTATACAGAAACTTTAATTTTATGGAAACTCACGAAAAGATCCGCTTGATACGCGAATTAAATAAATGGTCTCAGGAAGAAATGGCGGAAAAGTTAGCCATGTCTGCCGGTGGATACGCTAAGATTGAGCGAGGTGAGACACAATTGAATATTCCAAGACTAGAGCAGTTGGCGACTATCTTTAAAGTAGATATGTGGGATTTGTTGAAATCGGGTAATAACGGGATGGTTTTACAGATTAATGAAGGAGACAGTGGAGGCGATATCGCTTTATATGCTTCAAGTGATATGGCTATGAAATTGGAGTTGTTGAATCAGGAGTTAAAACATTGCCGGGAAATGCTGGAGCAGAAGGATAAGGAAATTGAGTTGTTGAGACAGCTGGCTGCTTCTGTGCAGAAGTAAAAGCCTAGGCCGTCTGAAAAATGATTTTCAGACGGCCTTGTTGTATCTAAAAGAATATGAAATACGGCTTGATAGCAGTTTCACTATATAATTGAGGCCGTCTGAAAAATCGGCATCTTTTAAGAATTATGGCAAATAACAAACATTCCAAACACAGCAATCAAGTACGTATCATTGGCGGACAATGCAGGGGGCGAAAGTTAACATTTTTATCTGCAGACGGTCTGCGCCCGACGCCTGACAGCGTGCGTGAAAAACTGTTTAACTGGTTGGGTCAGGATTTAACTGGAAAAACAATATTAGATTTATTCAGCGGCAGCGGTGCTTTGGGAATGGAGGCTGCTTCTCGTAATGCGGCAAAAGTGGTAATGGTCGATAACCACCGCCAAACAGTTCAAACGCTTCAGAAAAATATCCGTGAATTAGGTTTGAAACAGGTGGAAATCGAGTGTTCAGACGGCATGATTTATCTGACAAGGCCGTCTGAAAAATTTGATGTCATATTTCTTGATCCGCCATTTGCATGGGAAGATTGGCAAAATCTGTTTATCCGATTGCAAAGCCACTTGAAAAATGGGGCAATGGTCTATATTGAAGCAGGGAAGCTGCCTGAAAAACCGGATTGGCTGGAAGTTTATCGGGAAGGAAAGGCGGGAATGAGTAGGTTTGAATTGTTACTCTATTCGCAAGTTGCTGAATAGTATAGAATTTGAGAATCATTCCCAAGGTGTAAAACATTCTTTCAAACGGATTGTTCCGACGTCATTTGTGCTATAATCCGCGCCCAATCGGTTTTGATAATTTAAGAAAAAAGGAAATAGAAATGTCGCTCTTTATTACAGATGAGTGCATTAACTGCGATGTGTGCGAACCGGAATGTCCAAATGATGCCATTTCGCAAGGTGAAGAAATTTACGAAATCAATCCAAATTTGTGTACGCAATGTGTAGGCCATTACGATGAGCCTCAGTGTCAACAGGTATGCCCTGTCGATTGTATCTTGATCGATGAAGAGCATCCTGAAACGCACGAAGAACTGATGGCTAAGTACGAAAAAATCATTCAGTTTAAATAAATAGTGTTTAAAAGCAAAAGCTTGTATATTTTTAAAGAAATAAATGAAAAAAAATCTTGACGGAAATCTGAGTTGCCAATAAACTGACGTTCTCTTTTGGAGGGATTCCCGAGCGGTCAAAGGGGGCAGACTGTAAATCTGTTGCGTGAGCTTCGAAGGTTCGAATCCTTCTCCCTCCACCAAAAATTCTTACTTGGAGCAAAAAAGTGAGTATGCGGGTGTAGCTCAATGGTAGAGCAGAAGCCTTCCAAGCTTACGGTGAGGGTTCGATTCCCTTCACCCGCTCCAAACAATTTCGCCCATGTAGCTCAGGGGTAGAGCACTCCCTTGGTAAGGGAGAGGTCGGCAGTTCAAATCTGCCCATGGGCACCATCTCATTATTACCCTTTATTTTCAAAAAGCTTAGATTATAGGATATTGCCATGGCTAAGGAAAAATTTGAACGTAGCAAACCGCACGTAAACGTTGGCACCATCGGTCACGTTGACCATGGTAAAACCACTCTGACTGCTGCTTTGACTACTATTTTGGCTAAAAAATTCGGTGGCGCTGCAAAAGCTTACGACCAAATCGACAACGCTCCTGAAGAAAAAGCCCGCGGTATTACCATTAATACCTCACACGTAGAATACGAAACTGAAACCCGTCACTACGCACACGTAGACTGCCCGGGCCACGCCGACTACGTTAAAAACATGATTACCGGTGCTGCCCAAATGGACGGCGCGATCTTGGTATGTTCCGCAGCTGACGGTCCTATGCCACAAACTCGCGAACACATCCTGTTGGCTCGCCAAGTAGGTGTACCTTACATCATCGTATTCATGAACAAATGCGACATGGTTGACGATGCCGAGCTGTTGGAACTGGTTGAAATGGAAATCCGTGACTTGTTGTCAAGCTACGACTTCCCAGGTGATGACTGCCCAATCGTACAAGGTTCTGCACTGAAAGCTTTGGAAGGTGACGCTGGTTACGAAGAAAAAATCTTCGAATTGGCTGCTGCCTTGGACAGCTACATCCCAACACCTGAGCGTGCTGTGGACAAACCTTTCTTGTTACCTATCGAAGACGTATTCTCTATCTCTGGCCGTGGTACAGTAGTAACCGGTCGTGTAGAGCGCGGTATCATCCACGTTGGTGATGAGATCGAAATCGTAGGTCTGAAAGAAACTCAAAAAACCACTTGTACCGGTGTTGAAATGTTCCGCAAACTGCTGGACGAAGGTCAAGCAGGTGACAACGTAGGCGTATTGCTGCGTGGTACTAAACGTGAAGACGTAGAACGTGGTCAAGTATTGGCTAAACCAGGTACTATCACTCCTCACACCAAATTCAAAGCAGAAGTATACGTACTGAGCAAAGAAGAGGGTGGTCGTCACACTCCATTCTTCGCTAACTACCGTCCACAATTCTACTTCCGTACTACTGACGTAACTGGTGCAGTTACTTTGGAAGAAGGCGTAGAAATGGTAATGCCAGGTGAGAACGTAACCATTACTGTAGAACTGATTGCGCCAATCGCTATGGAAGAAGGTCTGCGCTTTGCGATTCGCGAAGGTGGTCGTACCGTAGGTGCGGGTGTGGTTTCTTCTGTAATCGCTTAAGTTTAGAGGCCAATAGCTCAATTGGTAGAGTATCGGTCTCCAAAACCGAGGGTTGGGGGTTCGAGACCCTCTTGGCCTGCCAAATAAAAAATTAACCGGCCTTGTGCCGGTTAATTTTTTTGTACTTAAGTTTTAAGATTATTTGGAATTAATTAATGGATCAATGCCACTATCTAAAATGAGGGCGGGTGGGGTATTGATAAGTGAGTAAAGATGACAGAACATCCGTCTGGACGCAAAGAAGACCATCATAAAAAGGAAGTTGTGGTAAGTAATAAGCCGGCTCCTGAAAAGAAAGAAGGTCTGTTTGCATATTTTAAGAGCTCTTGGACTGAGTTCAAGAAGGTAGTTTGGCCGAGTCGTGATGAAGCGGTCAAAATGACTGTATTCGTGATTATCTTCGTTGCAGTTTTAGCAGCCTTCATTTATGCGGCAGATACAATTATTTCATGGTTGTTTTTTGATGTTTTATTAAATAGGAAAGGGTAAAGATGTCAAAGCGTTGGTATGTGGTGCAGGCCTATTCCGGTTTCGAGAAAAATGTTCAAAAAACATTGAAAGAGCGTATTGCTCGTGAAAACATGGAAGAATATTTCGGTCAGATTCTCGTTCCTGTAGAGGAAGTGGTAGATATCAAGAATGGCCGAAAAACCATCAGTGAGCGTAAATTCTATCCAGGCTATGTGTTGGTCGAAATGGAAATGACCGATGATTCATGGCACTTGGTTAAGAGTACCCCTCGAGTAAATGGTTTTGTAGGTGGTAGCGGAAATCGTCCAATCCCAATTTCTCAAAAAGATGCAGATGCTATTTTGCAACAAGCCAAAACAGGTGTTGAGAAGCCAAAACCAAAAGTTGAATTTGAGGTTGGTCAGCAGGTTCGTGTGAATGAAGGCCCATTTGCTGATTTCAATGGAATTGTTGATGAAGTTAACTACGAGCGTAATAGACTGCGTGTTTCAGTTCAGATTTTTGGTCGTGAAACACCGGTTGAATTAGAGTTCGGTCAGGTTGAAAAGATTTAAGTGGTTTAATTCGCTTGAAAATTTTTTTTTAAGCGGATATAATCGCAAATTCTGTTTGGGAAGCGGAATGGTTCCGCGTTATACCCGTTTTTAGGAGTCCTTAAGTGGCAAAGAAAATTATCGGCTACATCAAACTGCAAATTCCTGCAGGTAAAGCCAATCCATCTCCCCCAGTTGGTCCTGCTTTGGGTCAGCGTGGTTTGAACATCATGGAATTCTGTAAAGCATTTAATGCTGCAACCCAAGGTATGGAACCTGGTTTGCCAATTCCAGTCGTGATTACTGCATTTGCAGATAAATCATTCACTTTTGTGATGAAAACTCCACCGGCTTCTATCTTGTTGAAAAAAGCTGCTGGTCTGCAAAAAGGTAGTTCTAATCCTCTGACTAACAAAGTGGGTAAATTGACTCGCGCTCAGTTGGAAGAAATTGCTAAAACTAAAGAGCCTGATTTGACTGCTGCTGACTTGGATGCGGCTGTTCGTACTATCGCAGGTTCTGCTCGCTCAATGGGCTTGGACGTGGAGGATGTTGTATAATGGCTAAAGTATCTAAACGCTTGAAAGCTCTGCGCTCTTCTGTTGAAGCTAACAAACTGTACGCAATCGACGAAGCAATTGCTTTGGTTAAAAAAGCTGCTACTGCTAAATTTGACGAGTCTGTTGATGTATCTTTCAACTTGGGTGTTGATCCTCGTAAATCTGACCAAGTTATTCGTGGTTCAGTCGTTCTGCCTAAAGGTACCGGTAAAACAACTCGCGTAGCTGTATTTACCCAAGGTGCAAATGCAGATGCTGCTAAAGAAGCTGGTGCAGATATTGTCGGTTTTGAAGATCTGGCCGCTGAAATCAAAGCTGGTAACCTGAACTTTGACGTTGTTATTGCTTCTCCTGATGCAATGCGTATCGTTGGTCAATTGGGTACTATCTTAGGTCCTCGTGGTCTGATGCCAAACCCTAAAGTAGGTACTGTTACTCCTAACGTTGCTGAAGCAGTTAAAAATGCAAAAGCAGGTCAAGTACAATACCGTACAGATAAAGCCGGTATCGTTCATGCAACTATCGGTCGTGCTTCTTTCGCTGAAGCTGACTTGAAAGAAAACTTCAATGCGTTGCTGGATGCTATCGTTAAAGCCAAACCTGCTGCTGCTAAAGGCCAGTACCTGAAAAAAGTTGCTGTATCCAGCACTATGGGTTTGGGTGTTCGCGTTGATACTGCAAGCGTGAACAACTAAGAAATTTTCAGGTGATCCGGTTTTCTGGATTACCTGAATTTGGGCTACTTAAAATTAAGTAGATGTCCAAGACCGTAGGGATCGTAAGATTTAATCGTAACTGCCCTACGCAGACGGTAGTCCTGAAACACATTGCAAGATTGCTTGTAAGATGTCTTTTTAGGTTACCGCGCTGGTGGGATATCATTTCGGTATCCTGTTTATAAACAGTGGGAGGTAGACCTTGAGTCTCAATATTGAAACCAAGAAAGTGGCCGTAGAGGAAATTAGCGCAGCAATTGCTAACGCACAAACTCTCGTAGTCGCTGAATATCGCGGTATCAGTGTTTCCAGCATGACTGAGCTTCGTGCAAATGCACGTAAAGAAGGCGTTTACTTGCGCGTTCTGAAAAATACTCTGGCTCGTCGTGCAGTAGAGGGTACTTCATTCGCAGATTTGGCCGATCAAATGGTTGGTCCATTGGTTTATGCTGCTTCTGAAGATGCTGTTGCTGCTGCTAAAGTGCTGCACCAATTCGCGAAAAAAGATGACAAAATTATCATTAAAGCCGGTTCTTACAATGGCGAAGTAATGGATGCTGCTCAGGTTGCTGAGTTGGCTTCTATTCCAAGCCGCGAAGAGCTGTTGTCCAAACTGTTGTTCGTTATGCAAGCTCCTGTATCAGGCTTTGCACGTGGTTTGGCTGCTTTGGCAGAGAAAAAAGCTGGCGAAGAAGCCGCTTAATCGATTTTGTTTCATTTAATCAATTATTTTTTAATACAATATTTGGAGTATAAATAGCATGGCTATTACTAAAGAAGACATTTTGGAAGCCGTTGGTTCTTTGACCGTAATGGAATTGAACGACCTGGTTAAAGCTTTTGAAGAAAAATTTGGTGTTTCTGCTGCTGCAGTTGCAGTTGCAGGCCCTGCAGGTGCTGGTGCAGCTGCTGCTGAAGAAAAAACTGAATTTGACGTAGTATTGGCTTCTGCCGGTGATCAAAAAGTTGGCGTGATTAAAGTTGTCCGCGCTCTCACTGGCTTGGGTCTGAAAGAAGCTAAAGACATCGTTGACGGTGCACCTAAAACTCTGAAAGAAGGTGTTTCTAAAGCTGAAGCTGAAGACATCCAAAAACAACTGGAAGAAGCCGGCGCTAAAGTCGAAATCAAATAATTTGATGCTTCCTATGAAGGCTGGCAGTTTTCTGCCAGCCTTATTTTACTTCTTAAAATAAGCATCAGGCATTGTTTACATTTATTTGCATAGCCTTTATAAAATCATTGCAAATAAATGTAAATATCAGATTGATGCATGCCGTTGTTTCAGACGGCCTATTATTTAAAATTGCTTTTCGGAGTGTATATGAGCTATTCGTTTACCGAGAAAAAACGTATCCGTAAGAGTTTTGCAAAGCGAGAGAATGTCTTAGATGTTCCTTTCCTGCTGGCAACCCAAATTGATTCTTATGCGAAATTTTTGCAGCTGGAAAATGCTTTTGACCAACGCACTGATGATGGTCTGCAAGCAGCATTTAATTCTATTTTCCCGATTGTGAGCCATAACGGTTATGCGCGCTTGGAGTTTGTGCATTACACATTGGGCGAGCCTTTGTTCGATATTCCTGAATGTCAATTGCGCGGCATTACTTATGCGGCTCCATTGCGTGCCCGTATCCGTTTGGTGATTTTGGATAAAGAAGCATCTAAGCCGACTGTAAAAGAAGTTCGTGAAAACGAAGTGTATATGGGCGAAATCCCATTGATGACGCCAAGTGGCTCTTTTGTTATCAATGGTACTGAGCGCGTGATTGTTTCCCAGCTGCACCGTTCTCCTGGTGTGTTCTTTGAGCATGACCGTGGTAAAACACATTCTTCCGGTAAGCTGTTGTTCTCTGCTCGTATTATTCCTTACCGTGGTTCATGGTTGGATTTCGAATTTGATCCAAAAGATTTGCTGTATTTCCGTATCGACCGTCGCCGTAAAATGCCGGTTACGATTTTGTTGAAAGCTTTGGGCTACAACAATGAACAAATCTTGGATATTTTCTACGATAAAGAAACTTTCTATTTGTCTTCAAACGGTGTTCAAACTGATCTGGTTGCAGGCCGTCTGAAAGGTGAAACTGCCAAAGTTGATATATTGGATAAAGAAGGCAATGTACTGGTCGCCAAAGGTAAACGCATTACTGCGAAAAATATCCGTGATATTACCAATGCAGGCTTGACTCGTTTGGATGTAGAGCCAGAAAGCCTGATTGGCAAAGCATTGGCTGCCGACCTGATTGATCCGGAAACCGGCGAGGTATTGGCTTCTGCTAACGATGAAATTACAGAAGAACTGTTGGCTAAACTTGATATCCATGGCGTAAAAGAAATTACGACCCTTTATATCAATGAATTGGATCAAGGCGGTTACATCTCCAGCACTCTTCGTACAGACGAAACTGCTGATCAGCAAGCTGCACGCGTAGCGATTTACCGCATGATGCGTCCTGGCGAACCGCCTACCGAAGAAGCTGTTGAGCAGCTCTTCAACCGCTTGTTCTTCAGTGAAGACAGCTATGATTTGTCTCGCGTAGGCCGTATGAAATTTAATACGCGCACATACGAACAAAAATTGTCTGAAGCACAACAAAACTCTTGGTATGGCCGTTTGCTGAATGAAACTTTGGCCGGAGCAGCTGAAAAAGGCGGTTACGTTCTGAGTGTTGAAGACATCGTTGCTTCTATTGCTACATTGGTTGAACTGCGTAACGGTCATGGCGAAGTAGACGATATTGACCACTTGGGTAATCGTCGTGTTCGTTCTGTGGGTGAGTTGACTGAAAACCAATTCCGCAGCGGTTTGGCTCGTGTAGAACGTGCAGTTAAAGAGCGTTTGAACCAAGCAGAATCTGAGAACTTGATGCCGCATGACTTGATCAATGCGAAACCTGTTTCTGCTGCGATTAAAGAATTCTTCGGTTCCAGCCAATTGAGCCAATTTATGGATCAGACCAACCCATTGTCTGAAGTAACCCATAAACGCCGTGTATCTGCATTGGGTCCGGGCGGTTTGACTCGCGAACGTGCAGGCTTTGAGGTGCGAGACGTACATCCGACCCACTATGGCCGTGTATGTCCTATTGAAACACCTGAGGGTCCAAACATTGGTTTGATCAACTCATTGTCCGTTTATGCGCGTACCAATGATTATGGTTTCTTGGAAACCCCTTACCGCCGTGTTGTCGATGGTAAAGTAACTGAAGAAATCGACTACTTGTCTGCTATCGAAGAAGGCCGTTATGTGATTGCACAGGCGAATGCCGATTTGGACAAAGACGGCAATCTGATCGGCGACTTGGTTACTTGTCGTGAAAAAGGCGAAACCATTATGGCAACGCCTGACCGCGTTCAATATATGGACGTGGCAACAGGCCAAGTGGTATCCGTTGCAGCATCTCTGATTCCATTCTTGGAACATGATGACGCGAACCGTGCATTGATGGGTGCCAACATGCAACGTCAGGCTGTACCGTGTCTGCGCCCTGAAAAACCGATGGTTGGTACCGGTATCGAGCGATCTGTTGCCGTTGACTCTGCAACTGCAATCGTTGCCCGCCGCGGCGGTGTGGTTGAGTATGTAGATGCCAACCGTGTTGTAGTTCGTGTTCATGATGATGAAGCGACTGCCGGTGAAGTGGGTGTCGATATTTACAACTTGGTTAAATTCACCCGTTCTAACCAATCTACCAACATCAACCAACGTCCGGCCGTAAAAGCAGGCGATGTGTTGCAACGTGGTGACTTGGTGGCCGACGGTGCATCCACCGATTTGGGCGAGTTGGCTTTGGGTCAAAATATGACCATCGCCTTCATGCCATGGAACGGTTACAACTACGAAGACTCGATTCTGATTTCAGAAAAAGTGGCTGCGGACGATCGTTATACTTCGATTCACATTGAAGAACTGAACGTTGTTGCACGTGACACTAAACTGGGTGCGGAAGACATTACCCGCGATATTCCGAACTTGTCTGAGCGTATGCAAAACCGTTTGGATGAATCCGGTATCGTGTATATCGGTGCAGAAGTAGAAGCAGGTGACGTCTTGGTAGGTAAAGTAACACCTAAAGGCGAAACCCAACTGACTCCTGAAGAAAAACTGCTGCGTGCCATCTTCGGTGAAAAAGCATCTGACGTAAAAGATACTTCATTGCGTATGCCTACCGGCATGAGCGGTACCGTTATCGACGTTCAAGTCTTCACTCGTGAAGGTATCCAACGCGACAAACGTGCTCAATCCATTATTGATTCTGAATTGAAACGTTACCGTCAAGATTTGGGCGATCAATTGCGTATTTTCGATAATGACGCATTCGACCGTATCGAACGTATGATTGTGGGTCAAAAAGCTAATGGTGGTCCGATGAAGCTGGCTAAAGGCAGTGAAATCACTACCGAATATTTGGCAAGCCTGTCCAGCAAACATGATTGGTTTGACATCCGTCTGGCTGACGAAGACTTGGCCAAACAGTTGGAACTGATTAAATTGAGCCTGCAACAAAAACGCGAAGAAGCGGATGAGTTGTATGAGATCAAGAAGAAAAAACTGACCCAAGGCGACGAGTTGCAACCGGGCGTACAAAAAATGGTGAAAGTATTTATCGCCATCAAACGCCGTCTGCAAGCCGGTGACAAAATGGCGGGTCGCCACGGTAACAAAGGTGTGGTATCACGCATTCTGCCAGTGGAAGACATGCCTTACATGGCTGACGGCCGTCCGGTAGACATCGTACTGAACCCGTTGGGTGTACCTTCCCGTATGAACATCGGTCAGATTTTGGAAGTTCACTTGGGTTGGGCAGCAAAAGGTATCGGCGAACGCATCGACCGCATGCTGAAAGAGCAACGCAAAGCCAGCGAGTTGCGTGAATTCTTGAACAAACTCTACAACGGTAGCGGTAAGAAAGAAGATTTGGATAGCCTGACAGATGAAGAAATCATCGAATTGGCTTCCAACCTGCGCAAAGGTGCATCTTTCGCCTCTCCTGTATTCGACGGTGCGAAAGAGTCTGAAATCCGCGAAATGTTGAACTTGGCTTACCCAAGTGAAGATCCTGAGGTTGAGAAACTGGGCTTCAACGACAGTAAAACTCAAATCACGCTGTATGACGGCCGTTCAGGCGAAGCATTTGACCGCAAGGTTACAGTTGGTGTGATGCACTATCTGAAACTGCACCACTTGGTTGACGAAAAAATGCATGCCCGTTCTACCGGTCCATACAGTCTGGTTACCCAGCAACCTCTAGGCGGTAAAGCTCAGTTCGGTGGCCAACGTTTCGGTGAGATGGAGGTTTGGGCATTGGAAGCATACGGCGCGGCATACACGCTGCAAGAGATGCTGACTGTGAAGTCTGACGACGTGAACGGCCGTACCAAAATGTACGAAAACATCGTCAAAGGCGAACACAAAATCGATGCCGGTATGCCTGAATCCTTCAACGTATTGGTTAAAGAGATTCGCTCACTGGGCTTGGATATCGATTTGGAACGCTACTAAACAGAAGTTTTCAGACGGCCTTTTAAGGTCGTCTGAAAAAGCGGTTTCAGAATAAGAATGAAGCAATCGGCATTTAGGCCGTCTGAAATCAAAAGTACCGTTTCCCAATATCGAAAATCCGCCATGCAGTAAAAATACTTCCTTCAAGGAGCAAAAATGAATTTGTTGAACTTATTTAATCCGTTGCAAACTGCCGGCATGGAAGAAGAGTTTGATGCCATCAAAATCGGTATTGCCTCTCCCGAAACCATCCGCTCATGGTCTTATGGCGAAGTTAAAAAACCTGAAACCATCAACTACCGTACATTCAAACCTGAGCGCGACGGTTTGTTCTGCGCCAAAATCTTTGGCCCGGTCAAAGACTATGAATGTTTGTGCGGTAAATACAAACGCTTGAAATTTAAAGGTGTAACCTGTGAAAAATGTGGCGTAGAAGTGACCCTGTCCAAAGTGCGCCGCGAACGCATGGGCCACATTGAATTGGCTGCACCTGTTGCCCATATTTGGTTCTTGAAATCTCTGCCTTCCCGCTTGGGTATGGTACTGGACATGACTTTGCGCGATATCGAACGCGTATTGTACTTTGAAGCATTTGTGGTAACCGATCCCGGCATGACTCCGTTGCAACGTCGTCAATTGCTGACTGAAGACGATTACTACAACAAACTGGACGAATACGGCGACGACTTCGATGCCAAAATGGGTGCAGAAGGTATCCGCGAATTGCTGCGTACCTTGGACATTACCGGCGAAATCGAAATCCTGCGTCAAGAGTTGGAGTCTACCGGTTCTGATACCAAAATCAAAAAAATCGCCAAACGTTTGAAAGTATTGGAAGCCTTCCATCGTTCCGGCATGAAGCTGGAATGGATGATTATGGATGTGCTGCCGGTATTGCCGCCTGATTTGCGTCCGTTGGTTCCATTGGATGGTGGTCGTTTTGCCACTTCCGATTTGAACGATTTGTACCGTCGCGTTATCAACCGTAACAACCGTCTGAAACGTCTGTTGGAACTGCATGCGCCTGACATCATCGTTCGTAATGAAAAACGTATGTTGCAAGAAGCAGTTGACTCTCTGTTGGATAACGGCCGTCGCGGTAAAGCCATGACCGGTGCCAATAAACGTCCGCTGAAATCATTGGCAGACATGATTAAAGGTAAAGGCGGCCGCTTCCGTCAAAACCTGCTGGGTAAACGTGTGGACTACTCCGGTCGTTCCGTGATTACCGTAGGCCCATACCTGCGTCTGCACCAATGTGGTCTGCCGAAAAAAATGGCTTTGGAACTGTTCAAACCATTCATTTTCCACAAATTGGAAAAACAAGGTTTGGCTTCTACCGTTAAAGCTGCGAAAAAATTGGTAGAACAAGAAGTACCTGAAGTATGGGATATCTTGGAAGAAGTAATCCGCGAACATCCGATTATGTTGAACCGTGCGCCAACCCTGCACCGTTTGGGTATTCAAGCGTTCGAACCTATCCTGATCGAAGGTAAAGCGATTCAGCTGCACCCATTGGTGTGTGCCGCATTTAACGCCGACTTTGACGGTGACCAAATGGCTGTACACGTTCCATTGAGCTTGGAAGCACAAATGGAAGCACGCACGCTGATGCTGGCTTCAAACAACGTATTGTCTCCAGCCAACGGCGAACCAATCATCGTACCTTCTCAAGATATCGTATTGGGTCTGTACTACATGACCCGCGACCGTATCAATGCCAAAGGCGAAGGCAGCCTGTTTGCCGATGTGAAAGAAGTGCATCGTGCATACCATACCAAACAGGTTGAACTGGGTACGAAAATTACCGTACGTCTGCGTGAATGGGTGAAAAACGAAGCAGGTGAGTTTGAGCCTGTTGTTAACCGTTACGAAACAACTGTCGGCCGTGCATTGTTGAGCGAAATCTTGCCTAAAGGCCTGCCGTTCGAGTACATCAACAAAGCGCTGAAGAAAAAAGAAATTTCTAAACTGATTAACGCATCATTCCGTCTGTGCGGTCTGCGTGACACAGTTATTTTCGCCGACCACTTGATGTACACCGGTTTCGGTTTTGCGGCTAAAGGCGGTATTTCCATTGCGGTTGACGATATGGAAATTCCGAAAGAAAAAGCAGCTTTGCTGGCCGAGGCTAATGCCGAAGTTAAAGAAATCGAAGATCAATACCGTCAAGGTTTGGTAACCAACGGTGAACGTTACAACAAAGTGGTCGATATTTGGGGTCGTGCCGGCGATAAGATCGCTAAAGCGATGATGGACAACCTGTCCAAACAAAAAGTCATCGACCGTGACGGCAACGAAGTTGATCAAGAATCCTTCAACTCTATTTACATGATGGCCGACTCTGGTGCCCGTGGTTCTGCAGCTCAGATTAAACAGTTGTCCGGTATGCGTGGTTTGATGGCCAAACCTGACGGCTCTATTATCGAAACGCCGATTACCTCTAACTTCCGCGAAGGTTTGACCGTATTGCAATACTTTATTGCGACCCACGGTGCGCGTAAAGGTTTGGCAGATACCGCGTTGAAAACGGCAAACTCTGGTTACCTGACCCGTCGTCTGGTAGACGTAACTCAAGACTTGGTCGTTGTTGAAGATGATTGCGGTACTTCAGACGGCTTTGTCATGAAAGCAGTAGTACAAGGCGGTGACGTAATTGAAGCGTTGCGCGATCGTATTTTAGGCCGTGTTACAGCATCAGATGTTGTTGATCCTTCAACAGGAGAAACATTGGTTGAGGCAGGTACACTGCTGACTGAGAAATTAGTCGATATCATTGACCAATCTGGTGTTGACGAGGTTAAAGTCCGTACGCCAATTACTTGTAAAACCCGTCATGGTTTGTGTGCACACTGTTATGGCCGCGACTTGGCGCGCGGTAAACTGGTTAACGCTGGTGAAGCTGTAGGTGTAATTGCTGCACAATCTATTGGTGAGCCAGGTACTCAGCTGACCATGCGTACGTTCCATATCGGTGGTGCGGCATCTCGTGCGGCTGCTGCCAGCCAAGTGGAAGCCAAATCCAATGGTACAGCTCGTTTCAGCAGCCAAATGCGTTACGTTGCCAACAACAAAGGCGAGTTGGTTGTCATCGGCCGTTCTTGTGAAGTAGTGATTCACGACGATATCGGTCGCGAACGTGAACGTCACAAAGTACCTTACGGTGCAATCCTGCTGGTACAAGACGGTGAAGCCATTAAAGCCGGTCAAACTTTGGCAACTTGGGATCCGCATACCCGTCCGATGATTACCGAACACGCAGGTATGGTGAAATTCGAAAACGTGGAAGAGGGTGTTACCGTTGCGAAACAAACTGACGATGTAACCGGTTTGTCTACTTTGGTCGTGATTGACGGTAAACGTCGTTCTTCTAGTGCTTCTAAACTGTTGCGTCCGACTGTCAAACTGTTGGATGAAAATGGTTTGGAAATTTGCATCCCTGGTACGACTACCCCAGTTTCTATGGCATTCCCGGTCGGTGCGGTGATTACCATCCGTGAAGGTCAGGAAGTCGGTAAGGGTGATGTGTTGGCACGTATTCCACAAGCGTCTTCTAAAACCCGCGATATTACCGGTGGTCTGCCACGCGTAGCCGAATTGTTTGAAGCACGCGTGCCGAAAGATGCAGGTATGTTGGCTGAAATTACCGGTACCGTTTCCTTCGGTAAAGAAACCAAAGGTAAACAGCGCCTGATTATTACCGACGTAGACGGTGTAGCATACGAAACCCTGATTTCTAAAGAGAAACAGATTTTGGTACACGACGGTCAAGTGGTAAACCGCGGTGAAACCATCGTAGACGGTGCCGTAGATCCACACGATATTCTGCGTCTGCAAGGTATCGAAGCATTGGCTCGCTACATTGTTCAAGAGGTACAAGAGGTTTACCGCCTGCAGGGTGTGAAGATTTCCGATAAACACATCGAAGTCATCATCCGTCAAATGCTGCGTCGAGTGAACATTGTCGATTCCGGTGATACAGAGTTCATTACCGGCGAACAAGTTGAGCGTGGCGATGTAATGCTTGCCAATGAAAAAGCCATGGCTGAAGACAAAGAGCCGGCACGTTACGAAAACGTGTTGCTGGGTATTACCAAAGCTTCCTTGTCTACAGACAGCTTCATTTCTGCGGCATCGTTCCAAGAAACAACCCGCGTCTTGACCGAGGCTGCTATTATGGGCAAACAAGACGAGCTGCGCGGTTTGAAAGAGAACGTGATTGTCGGTCGATTGATTCCTGCCGGTACAGGTTTGACCTACCACCGCAGCCGTCATCAACAATGGCAGCAAGCCGATCAAGAAACTTCTGAAACCGAAGCTTCAGACGAATAATCCCGAGCGATTATTGTGAAAATAAAACCGCAAGCCAGTCTTGCGGTTTTATTTTTTAGAGGACTTAAAAGAGGGTGGAGTTTAAGGCCGTCTGAATAAATAAGGAAAGCAATGGAGAAAATAAGTAGAGAACCATATTTAAAATGGTAAAGGCCGTCTGAATGTTTCAGACGACCTTTGTTTCTAAAATTTAGACATAAATTGGAAAACACCAAACTTTATCAGTCATTTGCTTGACTAAACCCTTGCAATAAAAATATAATTCCAATCTTGTCGACATGGTGTCGGCAAGTATTTAACTCAACAGGACGAGAAAATATGCCAACTATTAACCAATTGGTACGCAAAGGCCGTCAAAAGCCTGTGTACGTAAACAAAGTGCCTGCACTGGAAGCTTGCCCGCAAAAACGTGGCGTGTGCACCCGTGTATACACAACTACCCCTAAAAAACCTAACTCTGCATTGCGTAAAGTATGTAAAGTTCGCCTGACTAACGGTTTTGAAGTAATTTCATATATCGGCGGTGAAGGTCACAACCTGCAAGAGCACAGCGTCGTATTGATTCGCGGCGGTCGTGTAAAAGACTTGCCAGGTGTACGTTACCACACTGTACGCGGTTCTTTGGATACTGCAGGTGTTAAAGACCGTAAACAAGCCCGTTCTAAATACGGTGCTAAGCGTCCTAAATAATTATCGGGACTCAAATAGGCACGTCGGCCGCCTAAGCTGAATAACGGCCGAGTAAGTGAATGCTCAATTGGGTATTCATGGGAATTGACCCAACTGAATAGATTAAAGGAAATTAAAATGCCAAGACGTAGAGAAGTCCCTAAGCGCGACGTACTGCCAGATCCTAAATTCGGCAGCGTTGAGCTGACTAAATTCATGAACGTATTGATGATTGACGGTAAAAAATCTGTTGCAGAACGTATCGTTTACGGTGCGCTGGAACAAATTGAGAAAAAAACCGGCAAAGTAGCAATCGAAGTGTTTAACGAAGCCATTGCAAACGCCAAACCTATCGTGGAAGTGAAAAGCCGCCGTGTAGGTGGTGCAAACTACCAAGTTCCTGTTGAAGTTCGTCCTTCACGTCGTCTGGCTTTGGCAATGCGCTGGGTTCGCGATGCGGCCCGTAAACGTGGTGAGAAATCTATGGACCTGCGTTTGGCAGGCGAACTGATTGATGCGGCTGAAGGTCGTGGCGGTGCGTTGAAAAAACGTGAAGAAGTACACCGCATGGCTGAAGCTAACAAAGCATTCTCTCACTTCCGTTTCTAATATCGAAAGGCTAACAAAATGGCTCGTAAGACCCCTATCAGCCTGTATCGCAATATTGGTATTTCTGCCCATATTGACGCGGGTAAAACAACCACAACAGAACGTATTCTGTTCTATACAGGTTTGACTCATAAATTGGGCGAAGTGCATGACGGCGCGGCTACTACCGACTACATGGAACAAGAGCAAGAGCGTGGTATTACCATTACTTCTGCTGCTGTGACTTCTTATTGGTCTGGTATGGCGAAACAGTTCCCTGAGCACCGTTTCAACATCATCGACACCCCGGGACACGTTGACTTCACCGTAGAGGTAGAGCGTTCTATGCGTGTATTGGACGGCGCGGTAATGGTTTACTGTGCAGTAGGCGGTGTTCAACCTCAATCTGAAACCGTATGGCGTCAAGCTAACAAATACCAAGTACCTCGCTTGGCATTTGTAAACAAAATGGACCGTCAAGGTGCCAACTTCTTCCGCGTTGTTGAGCAAATGAAAACCCGTTTGCGCGCAAACCCAGTACCTATCGTGATTCCGGTTGGTGCGGAAGACAGCTTCAGCGGTGTTGTTGACCTGTTGAAAATGAAATCCATTATTTGGAATGAAGCCGATAAAGGTACAACCTTTACCTATGGCGATATTCCTGCTGAATTGGTTGAGACTGCCGAAGAATGGCGTCAAAACATGATTGAAGCTGCAGCAGAAGCCAGCGAAGAATTGATGGACAAATACTTGGGCGGTGATGAGCTGACCGAAGAAGAAATCGTAGGCGCATTGCGTCAACGTACTTTGGCCGGTGAAATTCAACCAATGTTGTGCGGTTCAGCATTTAAAAACAAAGGTGTTCAACGTATGTTGGACGCAGTTGTAGAATTGCTGCCTGCTCCTACCGACATTCCTCCAGTTCAAGGTGTTAACCCTAACACTGAAGAAGCCGACAGCCGTCAAGCCAGCGATGAAGAGAAATTCTCTGCATTGGCGTTTAAAATGTTGAATGATAAATACGTTGGTCAATTGACATTTATCCGCGTTTACTCTGGTGTGGTGAAATCCGGTGATACCGTATTGAACTCTGTAAAAGGTACTCGCGAACGTATCGGTCGTCTGGTGCAAATGACTGCTGCAGATCGTACTGAAATCGAAGAAGTACGCGCTGGTGATATTGCAGCTGCAATCGGTTTGAAAGACGTTACCACGGGTGAAACTCTGTGTGCTGAAAGCGCACCAATCATCTTGGAACGCATGGAATTCCCTGAGCCGGTAATTCACATTGCTGTTGAGCCAAAAACCAAAGCCGACCAAGAGAAAATGGGTATTGCCCTGAACCGTTTGGCTAAGGAAGACCCTTCTTTCCGCGTTCGTACAGACGAAGAATCCGGTCAAACCATTATTTCCGGTATGGGTGAGCTGCACTTGGAAATTATTGTTGACCGTATGAAACGCGAATTCGGTGTGGAAGCAAACATCGGTGCGCCTCAAGTGGCTTACCGTGAAACCATCCGCAAAGAAGTTGAAGCTGAATACAAACATGCCAAACAATCTGGTGGTAAAGGTCAATACGGTCACGTTGTGATCAAAATGGAACCTATGGAACCAGGTGGTGCGGGCTACGAATTTATCGATGAAATTAAAGGTGGTGTGATTCCTCGCGAATTTATTCCGTCTGTCGATAAAGGTATTCGCGATACTTTGCCTAACGGTATCGTTGCCGGTTACCCAGTTGTTGACGTTCGTGTACGTTTGATTTTCGGTTCTTCGCATGATGTTGACTCTTCGCAACTGGCCTTCGAATTGGCAGCTTCTCAAGCCTTTAAAGAAGGTATGCGTAAAGCCAATCCAGCTCTGTTGGAACCAATCATGGCAGTTGAGGTGGAAACACCTGAAGAATACATGGGTGACGTAATGGGCGACTTGAACCGTCGTCGTGGCGTTGTATTGGGTATGGATGATGACGGTATCGGTGGTAAGAAAGTTCGCGCCGAAGTACCTCTGGCAGAAATGTTCGGTTACTCAACCGACTTGCGTTCTGCAACCCAAGGTCGCGCTACTTACTCCATGGAGTTCAAAAAATACGCTGAAGCTCCTGCTCACGTAGCTGCTGCTGTAACTGAAGCCCGCAAAGGCTAATCAGAAAAGGCCGTCTGAAACTGAAAATAAATTTTCAGACGGCCATTGTTCTTTAATCGATCTTTATATGTAAAGGAATTAGCTCATGGCTAAGGAAAAATTTGAACGTAGCAAACCGCACGTAAACGTTGGCACCATCGGTCACGTTGACCATGGTAAAACCACTCTGACTGCTGCTTTGACTACTATTTTGGCTAAAAAATTCGGTGGCGCTGCAAAAGCTTACGACCAAATCGACAACGCTCCTGAAGAAAAAGCCCGCGGTATTACCATTAATACCTCACACGTAGAATACGAAACTGAAACCCGTCACTACGCACACGTAGACTGCCCGGGCCACGCCGACTACGTTAAAAACATGATTACCGGTGCTGCCCAAATGGACGGCGCGATCTTGGTATGTTCCGCAGCTGACGGTCCTATGCCACAAACTCGCGAACACATCCTGTTGGCTCGCCAAGTAGGTGTACCTTACATCATCGTATTCATGAACAAATGCGACATGGTTGACGATGCCGAGCTGTTGGAACTGGTTGAAATGGAAATCCGTGACTTGTTGTCAAGCTACGACTTCCCAGGTGATGACTGCCCAATCGTACAAGGTTCTGCACTGAAAGCTTTGGAAGGTGACGCTGGTTACGAAGAAAAAATCTTCGAATTGGCTGCTGCCTTGGACAGCTACATCCCAACACCTGAGCGTGCTGTGGACAAACCTTTCTTGTTACCTATCGAAGACGTATTCTCTATCTCTGGCCGTGGTACAGTAGTAACCGGTCGTGTAGAGCGCGGTATCATCCACGTTGGTGATGAGATCGAAATCGTAGGTCTGAAAGAAACTCAAAAAACCACTTGTACCGGTGTTGAAATGTTCCGCAAACTGCTGGACGAAGGTCAAGCAGGTGACAACGTAGGCGTATTGCTGCGTGGTACTAAACGTGAAGACGTAGAACGTGGTCAAGTATTGGCTAAACCAGGTACTATCACTCCTCACACCAAATTCAAAGCAGAAGTATACGTACTGAGCAAAGAAGAGGGTGGTCGTCACACTCCATTCTTCGCTAACTACCGTCCACAATTCTACTTCCGTACTACTGACGTAACTGGTGCAGTTACTTTGGAAGAAGGCGTAGAAATGGTAATGCCAGGTGAGAACGTAACCATTACTGTAGAACTGATTGCGCCAATCGCTATGGAAGAAGGTCTGCGCTTTGCGATTCGCGAAGGTGGTCGTACCGTAGGTGCGGGTGTGGTTTCTTCTGTAATCGCTTAATTGAGGGATATTGATAAATGGCAAACCAAAAAATCCGTATCCGCCTGAAAGCTTATGATTACAGTCTGATTGACCGTTCTGCGCAAGAAATCGTTGAAACTGCCAAACGTACTGGCGCTGTTGTTAAAGGTCCGATTCCTTTGCCAACTAAAATCGAACGTTTCAACATTTTGCGTTCTCCTCACGTGAACAAAACTTCTCGTGAACAATTGGAAATCCGTACCCACTTGCGTCTGATGGACATCGTGGACTGGACTGACAAAACTACTGATGCACTGATGAAACTGGATCTTCCAGCAGGTGTGGATGTAGAAATTAAAGTTCAATAAGAACTGAAAAACCGAACAGCTTAGCTGTTCGGTTTTTTATAGAATTCTTAGGCCGTCTGAAAATTTTCAGATATTTGGCAACACTTCATCCGAAAAAAATGATGGGTTTAAGAAGTAAAATTGAAATTTTTGTTGATATTTCTTTGATTTGTCAATTATAATGGCGGACTTGGTACATCCGTATCAAGTTTAACTTTGTCTGAAAGGCAGGCCAATCGTAGCCCGCCCCTTTACTTAAAAGGAAAATAATCATGACTTTAGGTCTGGTTGGACGCAAAGTTGGTATGACTCGCGTGTTCGACGAACAGGGTGTTTCTGTTCCGGTAACTGTTTTGGATATGTCTGCCAACCGCGTTACACAAGTGAAATCCAAAGATACTGACGGCTACACTGCTGTACAAGTTACCTTTGGTCAGAAAAAAGCTAATCGTGTCAACAAAACTGAAGCCGGTCACTTTGCTAAAGCAGGTGTTGAAGCCGGTCGCGGTTTGGTTGAGTTTGCTTTGACTGAAGAAAAACTGGCTGAATTGAAAGCCGGTGATGAAATTACCGTTTCTATGTTTGAAGTTGGTCAATTGGTAGATGTAACCGGTACCTCTAAAGGTAAAGGTTTCTCTGGTACGATTAAACGTCATAACTTCGGTGCTCAACGTACTTCCCACGGTAACTCCCGTTCTCACCGTGTTCCTGGTTCTATCGGTATGGCACAAGACCCTGGTCGCGTGTTCCCTGGTAAGCGTATGGCAGGTCAATACGGTAACACTAAAGCAACTGTTCAAAAATTGGAAGTTGTACGTGTTGATGCTGAACGCCAACTCTTGTTGGTTAAAGGTGCTGTTCCGGGTTCGGTTAACAGCGACGTCGTGGTTCGTCCTAGCGTGAAAGTAGGTGCGTAATGGAATTGAAAGTAATTGACGCTAAAGGACAAGTATCTGGCAGCTTGGCTGTTTCTGATGCTTTGTTTGCTCGTGAATACAATGAAGCTCTGGTTCACCAACTGGTTACTGCTTACTTGGCAAATGCCCGTTCTGGTAATCGTGCTCAAAAAACTCGTGCCGAAGTAAACCACTCTACTAAAAAACCATGGCGCCAAAAAGGTACCGGTCGTGCTCGTTCCGGTATGACTTCTTCTCCGCTGTGGCGTAAAGGTGGTCGTGCATTCCCAAACAAACCAGATGAAAACTTCACTCAAAAAGTGAACCGTAAAATGTACCGTGCCGGTATGGCGACTATTTTGTCCCAATTGGCTCGTGATGAACGTTTGTTTGCAATCGAAGCATTGACTACTGAAACTCCTAAAACCAAAGTTTTTGCTGAACAAGTGAAAAATTTGGGTTTGGAGCAAGTTCTGTTTGTAACTAAACAGCTCGACGAGAATGTTTACTTGGCTTCACGCAACTTGCCTAACGTATTGGTTTTGGAAGCTCAACAAGTTGATCCTTACAGCTTGCTGCGTTACAAAAAAGTCGTTATCACTAAAGATGCAGTTGCACAATTAGAGGAGCAATGGGTATGAATCAACAACGTTTGACTCAAGTAATCTTGGCACCTATCGTTTCTGAAAAAAGCAACGTATTGGCTGAAAAACGTAACCAAATGACGTTTAAAGTTTTGGCAAATGCAACCAAACCTGAAATTAAAGCAGCCGTTGAGTTGTTGTTCGGCGTTCAAGTTGCAAACGTTACTACTGTTACCATTAAAGGTAAAGTTAAACGTTTTGGTCGCACTTTAGGTCGTCGCAGCGATGTTAAAAAGGCTTATGTAAGTCTGGCTGCCGGTCAAGAGTTGGATTTGGAAGCCGCTGCTGCAGCTGCAGATAAGGAATAAACAAAATGGCAATCGTTAAAATGAAGCCGACCTCTGCAGGCCGTCGCGGCATGGTTCGCGTGGTAACAGAAGGTTTGCACAAAGGTGCACCTTATGCACCTCTGCTCGAAAAGAAAAATTCTACTGCCGGTCGTAACAACAATGGTCATATTACTACCCGTCATAAAGGTGGTGGCCATAAACATCATTACCGCGTAGTAGATTTTAAACGTAACAAAGACGGTATCCCTGCAAAAGTAGAGCGTATCGAATATGACCCTAACCGTACTGCATTTATCGCACTGTTGTGCTATGCAGATGGTGAGCGTCGCTACATCATTGCTCCTCGTGGTATTCAAGCAGGTGCAGTATTGGTTTCCGGTGCTGAGGCTGCTATCAAAGTAGGTAACACTCTACCGATCCGCAATATTCCTGTTGGTACAACTATTCACTGTATCGAAATGAAACCAGGTAAAGGTGCGCAAATTGCGCGTTCTGCTGGTGCTTCTGCGGTATTGCTTGCAAAAGAAGGTGCTTACGCACAAGTTCGTTTGCGTTCTGGTGAAGTACGCAAAATTAGCGTAAATTGCCGTGCAACTATCGGTGAAGTTGGTAACGAAGAACAAAGCCTGAAAAAAATCGGTAAAGCTGGTGCTAACCGCTGGCGTGGTATTCGTCCGACCGTTCGTGGTGTTGTAATGAACCCTGTTGATCACCCACATGGTGGTGGTGAAGGCCGTACTGGTGAGGCTCGCGAACCGGTTAGCCCATGGGGTACTCCTGCTAAGGGCTACCGCACTCGTAATAACAAACGCACGGATAACATGATTGTTCGTCGTCGTTACTCAAATAAAGGTTAATTAGTATGGCTCGTTCATTAAAAAAAGGCCCATATGTAGACCTGCATTTGCTGAAAAAAGTAGATGCTGCTCGTGCAAGCAACGACAAACGCCCAATTAAAACTTGGTCACGTCGTTCTACCATTTTGCCTGATTTTATCGGTCTAACTATCGCTGTTCACAACGGTCGCACTCACGTGCCTGTGTTCATCAGCGACAATATGGTTGGTCATAAATTAGGTGAGTTCTCATTGACCCGTACCTTTAAAGGCCACTTGGCTGATAAAAAGGCTAAAAAGAAATAAGGTGAATCATGAGAGTAAGTGCACAACATAAAAACGCCCGTATTTCAGCTCAAAAAGCTCGTTTGGTGGCTGATTTAATTCGTGGTAAAGACGTTGCCCAAGCTTTGAATATCTTGGCATTCAGCCCTAAAAAAGGTGCTGAGCTGATTAAAAAAGTATTGGAATCAGCAATCGCCAATGCCGAGCACAACAATGGTGCTGATATTGACGAATTGAAAGTGGTAACTATCTTTGTTGACAAAGGCCCAAGCTTGAAACGTTTCCAAGCTCGTGCCAAAGGTCGCGGTAACCGCATCGAGAAACAAACTTGTCATATTAATGTGACAGTGGGCAACTAAGGAAAAGCTATGGGACAAAAGATTAACCCTACAGGCTTTCGCCTGGCGGTAACTAAAGACTGGGCTTCAAAATGGTTTGCTAAAAGCACCGACTTTTCTACTGTTTTGAAACAAGATATTGATGTTCGTAATTACTTGCGTAAAAAACTGGCCAATGCTTCAGTTGGTCGCGTAGTGATCGAACGTCCTGCAAAATCTGCGCGTATTACCATTCACTCTGCTCGTCCAGGTGTGGTTATTGGTAAAAAAGGTGAGGATATCGAAATCTTGAAACGTGACTTGCAAGCTCTGATGGGTGTGCCTGTTCATGTCAATATTGAAGAGATTCGTCGTCCTGAATTGGATGCGCAAATCATTGCTGATGGTATTGCCCAGCAGCTTGAAAAACGTGTTCAATTCCGTCGCGCTATGAAACGTGCAATGCAAAATGCAATGCGTTCTGGTGCTAAAGGCATCAAGATCATGACTTCAGGCCGTCTGAATGGTGCTGATATCGCTCGTAGCGAATGGTACCGTGAAGGTCGTGTACCTTTGCATACTTTGCGTGCGAACGTAGATTATGCAACTAGCGAAGCACACACTACTTATGGTGTACTGGGTCTGAAAGTTTGGGTTTATACAGAAGGTAATATTAAATCTTCTAAACCTGAGCATGAGAAGAAACAAAGAAAGGCAGGTGGACGTAATGCTGCAGCCAACTAGACTGAAATATCGCAAGCAACAAAAAGGCCGTAACACCGGTATTGCTACCCGCGGTAACAAAGTAAGTTTCGGTGAGTTCGGTTTGAAAGCCGTAGGCCGTGGTCGTTTGACTGCCCGCCAAATCGAAGCTGCTCGTCGTACTATGACTCGTCATATTAAACGTGGCGGTCGTATTTGGATCCGTGTATTCCCTGATAAACCAATTACTGAGAAACCTATCCAAGTTCGTATGGGTGGCGGTAAAGGTAATGTGGAATATTACATTGCTGAAGTTAAACCAGGCAAAGTATTGTACGAAATGGACGGTGTTCCTGAGTCTTTGGCTCGTGAAGCATTTGAATTGGCCGCTGCCAAATTGCCTATTCCTACAACCTTTGTAGTAAGACAGGTGGGTCAATAATGAAAGCAAATGAATTGAAAGACAAATCTATTGAGCAATTAAACTCTGATTTGTTGGACTTGTTGAAAGCTCAGTTTGGCTTACGCATGCAAAATGCAACCGGTCAGTTGGGTAAATCTAGCGAGTTGAAACGTGTACGTCGCGATATTGCTCGTATTAAAACCATTTTAACTGAAAAAGGTGCTAAGTAATGAGCGAAGCTAAAAATGTTCGTACTTTGCAAGGCAAAGTGGTAAGCGACAAAATGGACAAAACTGTTACAGTATTGGTTGAACGTAAAGTTAAACACCCTTTGTACGGTAAAATTATTCGTTTATCAACTAAAATCCATGCTCATGATGAAAACAATCAATATGGCATTGGTGATGTAGTGGTAATCGAGGAATCTCGTCCTTTGTCAAAAACCAAGTCTTGGGTTGTAAAAGAATTGGTTGAGAAAGCGCGTACTGTTTGATTTAAAACACAGTAATGTAGCTTAATAAGAAACGAAGTCTTGCAGCAAAGTTAATTTGCGTGTAAACTTCGTTTCTTATCTTCCAGCTTCTTATGGAAGTTTCTCTCCCTTCGGGATCCAAGACTGGTTTACTAGAACCGTGATGGTTTCATTTAATAAGCAGCTTAAAGTAAGGTGCGAGTTATATGAAAGTGGTAAATTAAGTTGGTTAATTTAAAGGTACTAATATGATTCAAATGCAGACCATCTTAGATGTGGCTGATAACTCTGGTGCGCGTCGCGTAATGTGCATCAAAGTATTAGGCGGATCTAAGCGTCGCTACGCTTCTGTTGGCGATATTATTAAAGTTGCAGTTAAAGATGCAGCCCCACGTGGTCGTGTCAAAAAAGGTGATGTATACAATGCGGTAGTTGTTCGTACTGCTAAAGGTGTGCGTCGTCCTGATGGTGCGTTAATTAAATTCGATAACAATGCTGCTGTGTTGTTGAATAATAAACTTGAACCTCTGGGTACTCGTATTTTTGGTCCGGTAACCCGTGAATTGCGTACTGAGCGATTTATGAAAATCGTTTCATTGGCGCCTGAAGTATTATAAGGAATAGCGCGATGAATAAAATCATTAAAGGCGATCAGGTTGTAGTGATTACCGGTAAAGATAAAGGTAAGCAAGGTCAAGTAGTTCGAGTATTGGGTGATAAAGTTGTTGTTGAGGGTGTTAATGTTGTAAAACGCCATCAAAAACCTAATCCAATGCGCGGTATTGAGGGTGGCATTATTACTAAAGAAATGCCTTTGGATATTTCTAATGTTGCAATCCTGAATCCGGAAACTAATAAAGCAGACCGTGTTGGTATTAAGCTGATTGAAAATGAAGGCAAAGTTAAACGCGTTCGTTTCTTCAAATCAAATGGCTCTATCATTGGAGCATAAGGAGATAACATGGCTCGTTTGAGAGAGTTTTATAAAGATACAGTTGTTCCTGAATTGGTTAAACAATTTGGTTACAAATCAGTAATGGAAGTTCCACGTATTGAAAAAATCACCTTGAATATGGGTGTGGGTGAAGCTGTTGCTGATAAAAAAGTTATGGAACACGCTGTTTCTGATTTAGAGAAAATTGCTGGTCAAAAACCAGTTGTTACTGTTGCTCGTAAATCTATCGCGGGTTTTAAAATCCGTGATAACTATCCAGTTGGTTGCAAAGTAACTTTGCGTCGTGATCAAATGTTTGAATTCTTGGATCGTTTGATTACTATTGCGTTGCCTCGCGTACGTGACTTCCGTGGTGTAAGCGGTAAATCATTTGATGGTCGTGGCAATTACAATATGGGCGTTCGTGAGCAAATTATTTTCCCGGAAATTGAATACGATAAAATCGATGCTTTGCGTGGTTTGAATATTACTATTACAACTACTGCAAAAACTGATGAAGAAGCGAAAGCTTTGTTGTCACTGTTCAAGTTTCCGTTTAAAGGATAATCATGGCTAAGAAAGCACTTATTAATCGTGAGCTGAAACGTCAAGCATTGGCGAAAAAGTTTGCAGCTAAACGTGAGGCAATTTTCGCTGTTATTAATGATGCTAATGCGACTGAAGAAGAACGTTTTGAAGCACGTTTGAAATTTCAATCCATTCCTCGTAATGCAGCACCTGTACGTCAACGTCGTCGTTGTGCTTTAACAGGTCGTCCTCGTGGCACTTTCCGTAAATTTGGTTTGGGCCGTATTAAAATCCGTGAAATCGCTATGCGTGGCGAGATCCCTGGTGTTGTTAAAGCTAGCTGGTAATAGGAGTATAAATAATGAGTATGCATGATCCTATTTCCGATATGTTGACTCGTATTCGCAATGCGCAACGTGCTAATAAAGCAGTAGTTGCCATGCCTTCCTCTAAACTGAAATGTGCAATTGCAAAAGTTTTGAAAGAAGAAGGTTATATCGAGGATTTTGCGGTTTCTGCTGATGCAAAACCGGTATTGGAAATTCAATTGAAATACTATGCAGGTCGTCCTGTGATTGAGCAAATTAAACGTGTTTCACGTCCAGGTTTGCGTATTTACAAAGCATCAAGTGAGATCCCTAGCGTAATGAATGGCTTGGGTGTCGCTATTGTTAGTACTTCTAAAGGTGTAATGACTGATCGCAAAGCCCGTTCTGAGGGTGTTGGTGGTGAGTTGTTGTGCATCGTAGCCTAGTGGAGAAAAGTAAATGTCACGCGTCGCAAAAAACCCAGTGACTGTTCCTGCTGGTGTAGAAGTAAAATTCGGAACAGATGCATTGGTTATCAAAGGTAAAAACGGCGAATTGTCTTTTCCTTTGCATTCCGATGTTGCTATTGAACTGAACGATGGTAAATTGACTTTTGCTGCAAAAAATGACAGTAAACAGGCTAATGCTATGTCTGGTACTGCTCGTGCATTGGTTAATAACATGGTTAAGGGTGTTTCTGAAGGTTTTGAGAAAAAACTTCAATTGATTGGTGTGGGTTATCGTGCCCAAGCTCAAGGCAAAGTTCTGAACTTGTCTTTGGGTTTCTCTCATCCAATCGTATACGAAATGCCTGAAGGTGTTTCTGTTCAAACTCCTAGCCAAACAGAAATCGTTTTGACTGGTGCAGATAAACAAGTGGTTGGCCAAGTCGCTGCTGAAGTTCGTGCATTCCGTTCTCCTGAGCCTTATAAAGGTAAAGGTGTTCGTTATGTAGGTGAAGTAGTAGTGATGAAAGAAGCCAAGAAAAAATAATTGAGGTTCACTAATGGATAAACATACAACCCGACTCCGTCGTGCACGCAAAACCCGTGCGCGTATTGCGGACTTGAAAATGGTAAGATTATGTGTGTTCCGCAGCAATAATCATATTTATGCTCAAGTAATTAGTGCTGAAGGTGATAAAGTATTGGCTCAAGCCTCTACATTGGAAGCTGAAGTACGTAGTAGCCTGAAATCAGGTAGCAACGTTGAAGCAGCGGCTGTAGTTGGTAAGCGTATTGCTAAAAAAGCTAAAGCAGTGGGTGTTGAAAAAGTTGCTTTTGACCGTTCAGGTTTCCAATATCACGGTCGTGTGAAAGCTTTAGCTGAAGCTGCACGTGAAAATGGTTTAAGCTTCTAATATTTGGAGACTTTCAGATGGCAAAACATGAAATTGAAGAACGCGGTGACGGCCTGATTGAAAAGATGGTCGCAGTTAATCGCGTGACTAAAGTAGTTAAAGGTGGCCGTATCATGGCTTTCTCTGCACTGACTGTTGTTGGTGATGGTGATGGCCGCATCGGTATGGGCAAAGGTAAATCAAAAGAAGTACCAGTTGCTGTTCAAAAAGCAATGGATCAAGCTCGACGCTCTATGATTAAAGTACCTTTGAAAAATGGTACTATTCATCATGAGGTTATTGGCCGTCATGGTGCTACTAAGGTATTTATGCAACCTGCTAAAGAAGGTAGCGGTGTAAAAGCTGGTGGTCCAATGCGTTTAGTATTTGATGCTATGGGTATCCATAACATTTCAGCTAAAGTACATGGTTCTACTAATCCTTACAATATTGTACGCGCTACATTAGACGGTTTGTCTAAACTGTATACCCCTGCTGATATTGCTGCTAAACGTGGCTTGACAGTAGAAGATATTTTGGGAGCTAACCATGACTGAGCAAAAAAAGATTAAAGTTACATTGGTTAAGAGCCTGATTGGTACAATTGAATCTCATCGTGCATGTGCTCGTGGTTTAGGTTTACGCCGCCGTGAACATACTGTAGAGGTTTTGGATACCCCTGAAAACCGTGGCATGATCAATAAAATCAGCTACTTGTTGAAAGTGGAGTCTTAATATGTTTTTGAATACTATTCAACCTGCTGAGGGTGCTACTCACGCTAGTCGTCGTGTAGGCCGTGGTATTGGTAGCGGCTTGGGTAAGACAGGTGGTCGTGGTCATAAAGGTCAAAAAAGCCGTTCTGGTGGCTTCCACAAGGTAGGTTTTGAAGGCGGTCAAATGCCTTTGCAACGCCGTCTGCCGAAACGTGGTTTCAAATCTTTGACTGCTGCCGCTAATGCTGAAGTTCGTTTGAGTGAATTAAATCTGATTGCTGTGAACGAGATTGATGTCTTGGTTCTTAAACAAGCTGGTCTGATTTCTGCAACTGCTTCTAATGTAAAAGTTATTGCTTCTGGTGAAATTTCAAAAGCAGTTACCTTGAAAGGTGTAAAAGCTACTAAAGGTGCTAAAGCTGCTATTGAAGCTGCCGGTGGTAAAGTAGAAGAATAAGGCTTGCACTACAGTGGCTAATCAACAATCTTTATCAGGATTATCCAAATTTGGTGATCTGAAAAAACGTCTGGTGTTCCTTTTAGGTGCTTTAGTCGTTTTCCGTATTGGTGCTCATATACCGGTACCGGGCGTAGATGCTGTTGCATTAGCTAAGTTATACGAAGGCGCTGCAAACGGCATATTCGGAATGTTAAATATGTTCTCGGGTGGTTCGTTGGAGCGCTTTAGTATATTTGCAATTGGTATCATGCCTTATATTTCGGCATCGATTATTGTTCAGCTTGCTTCTGAAATTGTTCCTTCTTTAAAAGCTTTGAAGAAGGAAGGTGAGGCTGGTAGGAAAATAATTACGAAATATACTAGGTATGGGACGGTATTATTGGCTGTATTGCAAAGCTTTGGTGTTGCAACATTTGTTTATCAACAAGGTGTTGTTGTAACGAGTTCGCTTGAGTTTCATATTTCTACAGTAGTCTGTTTGGTTACAGGTACTATGTTTCTGATGTGGTTAGGGGAGCAAATTACCGAGCGTGGTATTGGTAATGGTATTTCTTTAATTATTACAGCAGGCATTGTATCGGGTATTCCATCCGGTATTGTCCGGATGCTAACTTTGACTGAACAAGGCTCTATGAGTATGTTGATGGTGGTATCAATTGTGATTGGTATTTTGCTGTTGATCTATGCTGTAGTTTATTTTGAGAGTGCTCAGCGTAAAGTTCCTGTGCATTATGCTAAAAGACAGTTTGGCTCTGGAATGATGCCAGGACAAAGCATTCATATGCCGTTCAAGCTAAATATGGCAGGTGTTATTCCTCCTATTTTTGCTTCCAGTATCATTTTATTTCCGTCTACACTTTTAGGTTGGTTTGGTTCAAATAGTACGAATTCTGTTCTTCATAAGGTTGCTGCAATGCTGCAACACGGACAGCCTTTATATATTGTATTATTTGCCACAACTATTATCTTCTTCTGCTATTTCTATACTGCTTTAGTATTTAGCCCTAAAGAGATGGCTGAAAATTTGAAGAAGAGTGGTGCATTTGTGCCAGGTATTCGCCCTGGTGAGCAAACCTCTAGATATTTGGAAAAAGTTGTACTGAGACTGACATTATTTGGTGCTTTGTATATCACTACAATCTGTCTGATACCTGAATTTTTAACGACAGCATTGAAGGTTCCTTTCTATTTAGGTGGAACATCTCTGCTCATTTTGGTTGTCGTTACAATGGATTTTAGGACACAAATCAATTCATATCGAATGAGTAGTCAGTATGAAGACTTGATGAGTCGTCCAGATATGAAATCTTTGTCACGTAAGTAGGCTTATGGCTAAAGAAGATACCATACAGATGCAGGGCGAAATCCTTGAGACTTTGCCCAATGCAACATTTAAAGTAAAACTGGAAAATGATCATGTAGTACTTGGTCATATATCTGGCAAAATGCGGATGCACTATATCCGTATTTCTCCAGGTGATAAGGTAACAGTTGAATTAACTCCTTATGATTTAACCCGTGCTCGGATTGTTTTCCGAGCAAGATAAACGATAAAAGGAAATAAAATGCGTGTACAACCTTCTGTAAAGAAAATTTGTCGCAATTGCAAGATTATTCGTCGTAATCGTGTAGTTCGCGTAATTTGTACTGACCCACGTCACAAACAACGTCAAGGTTAAGAAGCTAGTTTTCTTAACTATTGATTTTGTGGTATAGTGACATACTTTGCCCTAAAAAGGAAAAAATATGGCTCGTATTGCAGGGGTAAATATCCCTAATAATGCCCATATCGTAATTGGCCTTCAGGCTATTTATGGTATTGGTGCGACTCGTGCTAAATTGATTTGTGAGGCAGCAAATATTGCTCCTACTACTAAAGCAAAAGATTTGGACGAGGCTCAATTAGACGCTTTGCGTGAGCAAGTTGCTAAATATGAAGTTGAAGGCGATTTGCGTCGTGAAGTAACGATGAGCATTAAACGACTGATGGATATGGGTTGCTATCGCGGCTTCCGTCATCGTCGTGGCTTGCCTTGTCGTGGTCAACGCACTCGCACAAATGCTCGTACCCGTAAAGGTCCGCGCAAAGCGATTGCCGGTAAGAAATAAATTTTAAGGAATTTGATTAATGGCTAAAGCAAACACAGCTTCGCGTGTACGTAAAAAAGTACGTAAAACCGTAAGCGAAGGTATTGTGCACGTTCATGCATCTTTCAACAATACCATCATTACAATCACTGACCGTCAAGGCAATGCATTGTCTTGGGCTACCTCTGGCGGCGCTGGTTTTAAAGGTTCTCGTAAAAGTACACCATTTGCAGCACAAGTTGCAGCAGAAGCAGCTGGTAAAGTTGCCCAAGAGTATGGCGTTAAAAATTTAGAAGTTCGCATTAAAGGCCCTGGTCCTGGTCGTGAATCTTCTGTACGTGCTTTAAACGCTCTTGGTTTCAAGATTACCAGCATTACTGACGTTACCCCGTTGCCTCATAACGGTTGCCGTCCGCCTAAAAAACGTCGTATTTAATATTGGAGTGATTTAAAACATGGCACGTTATATTGGCCCTAAATGTAAATTAGCACGTCGCGAAGGTACGGATCTGTTTTTGAAGAGTGCACGTCGCTCTTTGGATTCCAAATGTAAAATGGATTCTGCACCTGGTCAACACGGTGCGAAAAAACCACGTTTGTCAGACTACGGTTTGCAATTACGTGAAAAACAAAAAATCCGTCGTATTTATGGCGTATTAGAGCGTCAATTCCGTCGTTACTTCGCGGAAGCAGCTCGTCGTAAAGGCTCTACCGGTGAACTGCTGTTGCAATTGCTGGAGTCTCGTTTGGACAATGTCGTTTACCGTATGGGTTTCGGCTCTACTCGCGCTGAAGCACGTCAATTGGTTTCTCACAAAGCTATCGTCGTAAACGGTCAAGTTGTTAATATCCCTTCTTTCCAAGTTAAAGCAGGTGATGTTGTAGCTGTTCGTGAAAAAGCTAAGAAACAGGTACGTATCCAAGAAGCATTGAGCCTGGCTACTCAAATTGGCTTGCCAAGCTGGGTATCTGTTGATGCCGACAAATTGGAAGGCGTATTCAAAAATATGCCGGATCGCTCAGAATTGTCTGGCGATATTAATGAACAGCTGGTGGTAGAGTTCTACTCTAAATAATGCTAGCTCAATGAGGGACAGTTAAATGCAAAATAGCACAACCGAATTTTTGAAACCTCGTCAAATCGATGTAGATACTTTGTCTTCCACACGGGCCAAGGTGTCTATGCAGCCATTTGAACGTGGTTTTGGTCATACTTTAGGTAATGCTTTGCGTCGTATCTTACTGTCATCCATGAATGGCTTTGCCCCAACTGAAGTAGTTATTTCCGGCGTATTGCACGAATACTCTACTATTGATGGTGTTCAAGAGGATGTTGTTGACGTTCTCTTGAACATTAAAGGTATCGTATTCAAGCTTCACGGTCGTAATCAAGTTCAGTTGACTTTGAAAAAAACAGGTGCCGGTGCTGTTGTAGCCGGTGATATTGATTTGCCACACGATGTGGAAATCATCAATCCTGAACATGTTATTTGCCACTTGTCCGACAATGGCCAAATCGACATGGAAATTAAAGTAGAGCAAGGTCGTGGTTATCAATCTGTTTCAGGCCGTCGCGTATTGCGTGATGAGAATAAACAGATTGGTGCGATTCAGTTGGATGCGAGCTTTTCGCCCATCAGTCGTGTTAGCTTTGAAGTTGAACCTGCACGCGTAGAGCAACGCACGGATTTAGATAAATTGGTTTTGGATATTGAAACCAATGGTTCTATTGATCCAGAAGAAGCTGTACGTAGTGCCGCACGTATCTTAATTGACCAAATGTCTATTTTTGCAGATCTGCAAGGTACTCCGGTTGAAGAGGTTGAAGAAAAAGCGCCTCCTATCGATCCTATCTTGCTGCGTCCTGTAGATGATTTGGAATTAACCGTACGTTCAGCTAATTGTCTGAAAGCTGAAGATATTTACTATATTGGCGATTTGATTCAACGTACTGAAACCGAGCTTCTCAAGACCCCTAATTTGGGTCGTAAATCTTTGAATGAGATCAAAGAAGTGTTGGCCTCTAAAGGTCTGACATTAGGTTCCAAATTAGAAGCTTGGCCGCCTGTAGGCTTAGAAAAGCCGTAAGTTTGAAGATTAAAGGATAATGACATGCGTCATCGTAATGGCAACCGCAAATTAAACCGTACTAGCAGCCACCGTGCTGCGATGCTGCGCAATATGGCGAATTCCTTGTTGACTCACGAAACCATCGTGACAACTTTGCCTAAAGCAAAAGAATTGCGCCGCGTAGTTGAGCCCTTGATCACCTTGGGTAAAAAACCTTCTTTGGCAAACCGTCGTTTGGCTTTTGACCGCACTCGCGATCGTGATGTTGTAGTTAAATTGTTTGACGAATTAGGTCCACGCTTTGCTGCTCGTAACGGCGGCTATGTTCGTGTACTGAAATACGGTTTCCGTAAAGGCGACAATGCTCCTTTGGCATTGGTTGAATTGGTTGAAAAAGCAGCTGATTCTGCTGAATAAGCAAATTGATATGAAAGCACTACCTGTTTAGGTGGTGCTTTTTTATTTGAATAGCCTCTTTCTCATTTCGCAGTGCTACAATATTTTGGACATCAACACCGATTTCGGCGTTGTTGTAGCTCCCTTTCTCATTTCGCAGTGCTACAATTGGGAACAGCACTTTACCTGTACTGGTATGGTTGTAGCTCCCTTTCTCATTTCGCAGTGCTACAATTAGATGGACGCTATTGTTTACTTGTTACCAGTTGTAGCTCCCTTTCTCATTTCGCAGTGCTACAATCCTGCTGCACCCGCCGCGCCTGCTCCACAAGTTGTAGCTCCCTTTCTCATTTCGCAGTGCTACAATTAAGAACGCACGCTAGTCGTTACAGTATGAGTTGTAGCTCCCTTTCTCATTTCGCAGTGCTACAATACCTCAACGGGAAATCCTTATTTTATAAGGGTTTCCCGTTTTATTTTGTCTAAAAAATGAGCTTAAAATAATAATAGTTGGTCTGAATTTACTCTTTTTTCTTGGGTTTTTAGCTCTCCCAATAGTAGTTTCATGGTGGCATATTGCTTTTCCGTTACTTCCAAACAGCGGATTGACCCTTCTTGCGGTAGGTTTGCACATAGCCTGTTGTGGTGTTTTTGCAACGAATCTCGACCTTTGACAATACGGCTGTATACGGAAAGCTGGAGCATTTGGTATCCATCTTTTAATAGAAACTGGCGGAATTGATTGGCAGCTTTGCGCTTTGCCGCTGTGGTAACCGGTAGGTCGAAGAAGACAATAATCCTCATAAATTTGGCCTCACTCATATTGGTATTCTTTCAATGGCAAGATTTCAGGCAGTTTCAGCTGTTTGGCATTTTTGTCAGTTACGCTGGCTTGAAATGAGGAAATCATTTTGTCTATGGCAGCCAAGGTGCTGAAGTATTGCCGTTCGATGCAGATTTGACAGTGAAGGGTCTTGATAAGGTTTTGTTTGATATTAGGGGTCAGATCAGTTTTCAGACGGCCTTGTTCATGCAAATGTATAACGACCAGGTCGGCCAATGGGCGTAAGGGTTCGATAAAGTCATCGGCGAGATTGAATGGATTTAGTTCGCTTCTATGAAACAAGCCTAATGTAGGTAACCAGCCATATAAGGTCAGGGCGCGTGCTACTGCTGCACGGAGTACGGCGTAGGTGTAGTTCAATGCAGCATTGACGGCGTTGTTGTCATTACGGGTAAACTTTTCTCCAAAGAGGGCTTGGAAGTAGAGGGCGGCAGCTTGGGCTTCACGGTTTCCTGTATCGCCTGAACGGACTTCGAATGCCAAAGTGCGCAGCCGTTTGGCTGCAAGATCATTGCCTGTTTCGTCTGCGACAAATGCTTGATTCAGGATTTTTTGACGGACGATATGTTGCCAGATTTGCTTTTTTAAGGGTTCGCTTATATTCAGCTGCAGCTTGAGGATTTTAAGTTGGCGGTGATATTGGGCATAAGGCAGCCATTGTCCGCAGGGCAGGAACTGTTCGTCACATGTCAGTAAGGTTGCGCCATATTCGGCTAAGGCTGATAGGAGTGGGGCAGTAATCAGGGTTTCTCGGTTTTCGATGATGATAACGGTGATGTCTTCTAATGGTACGGTATGGGACTCGCCGTTTTGTTGAATCAGCAGTTGTCGGCGTTGCAAGGATAGTTTGCCGCCGTTTTGAATGAGCAGGCTGCGCCAAGTCATATTTTCCCCCTTATTTTTATATAAAAAATCCCTGCTTCAGGCCGTTTGAAACAGGGATAGTTTAATTTAACGGACAGGTGGGCGTTTTTTCAGACGGCATGGTCTGATTTCTTTGCCCAGTTCATCAATTTGGTATTTTTGGAATGAAAGGGCGGTTTTAACACCGATTCTATATATACCGTCTTTACCTTTCGATTTTTCCATATCATGTTCTCTAAGAGAAATAGCTCCTGTGGCTCGATCTAATCCTGAAAAATAACCTAAAAAACTATCTTTTTTAAGCTGAACTTTAATCAAATCATTGGCATAAAGTACAAATTTAAATCTGAAGCTTTCATCTATTACAGTCCAGTCCTCTTCATCTGCATAAGCAACAACAGCCCTATCCGGCAAAATCCCTTTTGCGACCTGCCAACTGTAAATTGGGACCAGATAATACTTGCCGCCTTTCTCAAACACATCTACGCGCACCATGGTTGCGTTGTCGGCAATGCCGTTGTGGTTACGCACCCATACGCCGGTTTTCTGTACTTGCTCTACGCGTACGGCTTTTACCTGTTGGGTGCGGTTGCCTGCTTTATCGTATTTGTAAAACGGCTCGGCAAAGGCTTTGGCAGGATCGTCTTTATGTGCTTCCAAACGTGCTTTCAGTCCTTCGTATAGCTTAGGTTCGCGCTCCCGATTGACCATTTTTTCCAAGTCTTTCAGTTTTAACTGTGTCAGCGGTACGCGCAACACGCTGATGCCTTCGTCCAGTCGTTTGGCGGATTTGACGGTCTCCATATGGCCTTGCCCGCTCATCTTCCGATTGGGCGCGCGTGAAACAAACAGTGGCGTAACGTATTCGTGCACGGCTTCGAGACGAGATGATAATTTTTCTGCGAGCAGGGTACGCAGTTTTTCGGGGGTATCCGCTTCTTCAAATTCGGGTTTGCCGTCCGGTTTGCCGAAGACGCGAATCATGACTTCTTGTGCGAAAAATTCCCAAGGTTGCGGGAAGTGTGCTTTTTGATGCAGCACTTCTCCTGTTTCTTTATCTATGGTTTTGCCGTCAAACGCGTTCATTTCTTTATAGCGTACAAAACGGGTAATTTTCTGCTGCATGGCAACGGTCGAGCAGGCAACAACGACTGCGTCCAAGGCGTGATGGCGGTCGTTTTCCGCACGCACTTTGCGCAATCCCCAAAAGCCGCGCAACAGATTGGTAATTTGTCCGTTTGAGGCAAAGACACGTCTTTTCCCTTTACCTGTCAGCAGCATATGGTCGGCAACGAATTGGCACAGGAAACGGTTGACGTAGCGCGTATCGTTCAGATTGCGTTCTTTAAAGCCATCTTCATCGAATTTTTGCAGCAGAATCCGTTGTTTTTTACTGCGTGGGAAACGGCTGGTTTCGACACGAGCTTTAAATTCCTGCCATTCGCGGCTGTTGTCTTTGCCGTTGAAGTATTCGTAAGGGGTTTGGTTGCCTTTGTTTTGGTTTTCGCTGCCCAATACCAGCACTTTATTGTTGAAACTGTCGTCCCATGTGCGCGAGAACGGCAGGGCATGGTCGATTTCGACATAGCCTTTTTCGTTCAGACGGCCTAAGTTGATTTCTTTGCCCGAATACAGGCATTTGCCGTGTTGTTGCTCGTACAGGCGCAGTTTCAGAATATCTTTGGATTTGGGTTCGCCGACAAAATTGGGGAAATACTCTCGGAATTTGGCGGCGGCTTTTTCCCGGTCTTTACGGTTTTCTTCTTGGCGTTTTTCGATTTCTTTGCGGTCTTTAAACGATTTTCCTACTTCCCTTGCCGTTTCAATATGGATACGTGCAGGGGAGCCGTAACGGCGTACAACAGCGTTAATGACTTTTCTGGCTTGAGATAAGGCGCGCAAGACGACGGGGTTGCGGATTTCGTCGGCGGGAATCGGCGGCAGATAAATCTCTTCTTCCGTATTTTTCTTGCCGTAATGGTCTCCGTAGATTTCGGCGCAGGCTTCATCGTAACGTTTGCCTTGCTCCATTAGAGGCACAATTCGGCGCAATGCTTTCAAGGAAATTTGGACGAACTTATCGAAGCTGATGTGTTTCAACAACGCTTCTAAGATTTCGGGCTGAACACGGTCTTTCAGACGGCCTGTAATATCTTCATCGGTTTTGAATAGGGAGAATGCCGTGCCGATTTCGTCTTGTAATTCGGGAGAAAGGTTTAATGGGGACTTTTTGTCTTTCAATCCTTCTTTTTCCAGCGCACGGCTGATGGCATGGTAGGCCTTCATTTCTATCAATGTTGAGGCTTCGGTATTGTCTTTACCATAGCGCAAGCCTTTGAAAAAGGCGGTATCTTCTAAACCCAGTAGCTTACGGGCTTGTGCGTAAGTCAGTTTCTTTTTATACGGCTGATTTATAAGTATGGTGCGTTCGGTATCGGTCAATGGCTGCTCGCTGCCTTGCTCTAAAATACGCAGGTTGTTCAGCTTGGTCAGCCAGATGAAACGTTCGGCTGTGTAGGTGTTTTTAGCGGCTTTAGGTTCTGTCGGTTCGAAGGTGCAATGCCCCAACATTTTTTGAACGGCATCGCCGGACAGGGCAGGGCGTTGCGTCATCAGCAGAGTTTCAATACCTTCTTTAAGGCTGTCTGAAACATACGGATTGCCAAATTCTTTTTGTTTTTCAAACAGTAAATTCAGCTCTGCCTGCAAATCTTTGCGGCTGAACGTATGTGAATAATCGCCGCGCTGGTTGCGGATATGGCCGCTTTCTTTTTCAAATTTACTTAAAGCCAATTCGGCTGGTGTGCGGAAATCGCCTGTCTGTAAGGTATGGGCATTGTCGGCTACGCCTTTAAGCAAAGCGCCAAGCTCCTTATCGGCAGTTTCGCCCTCGTTTTTTCTTTGCGACAAATAGCCGCGGTGTTTGATTAAATGCAACAAGACTGCCGACCACTCCAAAGGCGTCAGTTTGCGGTCTAATGCGGCTGCACGAAGTTGCCATGGTATATTCGGTAAGGATTTAATCAAGCCGTTTTCATCAAAATCGGCGGCTCGTAATACGCCTTCGCGTTTCAATAGGCGACGGGTCCGAAGCAGACGGTGGGCGCGACGGCGGGTCAGGCGGCGAACACTGCGTGCCAAGCGTCTTGCCGCTGCGAGAGAGTCGCCTGTTTTTGGGACTTCGGCACGCTCAAATACGCGCACGCCCAAATCAATCAGGCGGATGGGGTTTTCTTCTTCGTCAATTTCTACCATCGCCCAGCCGACGGATGCGATGCCGATATCGAGGCCGAGGATGTAGTTGATTGGATTGGGTTTGAATGCAGCCATCAGTTTCTCCGTAATATGATGTTTGGTAAGTATAAATATATCCTAGGTAAGTATTACTATGCAAACGAAATGCTTGACTGGGTGCCGATTTGGAATTAGAATCTGTCCATATTGTTGCACTGCGAAATGAGAAACGTTGCTACAATAAGACTTCGAAGGATGTATGAAGATACATCGTGTCGCAATGCTCTGTTTTTCAGAATTCTGTTCTGAAAAACATCATCAGCCCCTTGAAACTCTTCGATTTCAAGGGGCAAATCTTTTGAATAGATTAAAAAGGCCGTCTGAAATTTCAGACGGCCTTTGGTTTTACCAGATATCGGATTTGATTTTGCGTTTCAAGCCCGGGTGTTCAGAGAGTTTGAACTCTGGGTCTTTACCCATTTTCAGCTTGGCTGTGTAGTCTTTCAACAGCAGGAAGGCAAGTGGGGACAGGAGCAGGATAGCAACGAGGTTAATCCATGCCATGATGCCCATGGCCATGTCTGCCATATCCCATACCAAGGGTACGTTGGCAACTGCGCCGAAGTAGACCCATGCCAAAACCAGCATACGGAAAACGGCGGTAACCAGCCAATGGCTCTTGATGAATTGGACGTTGGACTCGGCATAGGCATAGTTGCCGATAACGGTTGAAAAGGCAAACATAAACAGGATGACGGCAAGGAAGCCCGCGCCCCATTGACCTACTTGGCTGACAATCGCCGCCTGCGTCAACGCCGCACCGCTCAGGTCACCGTAAGGCTGTTGATAGGTCAAGACGATAAAGGCGGTGCATGAGCAGACGATGATGGTATCGACGAAAACGCCCAGCATTTGAATCATGCCTTGGGAGACGGGGTGTTTCACTTCGGCTGCGGCTGCGGCGTTCGGCGCGGAACCCATACCCGCCTCATTGGAATACAGGCCGCGTTTGATACCCTGCATCATGGTAGTCGAAATCAGACCGCCGAGGAAACCGCCTGCAGCCGAATCGAAGTTGAACGCGTTGGAGAAAATCTGACCGAACACGTCAGGAATCAGGGAAATATTGGTAGCAATGATGAAGAGTGCTATGACGAGATATAAAACCGCCATCAGCGGAACGATGATTTCCGCGGCTTTGGATACGCGGCGGATACCGCCGAAGATAATCGGGGCAGTCAGAATGACTAGGGCGACACCGACATAGTGTTGATCCCAGCCCCATGCCGCTTTGGTGGTATCGGCGATGGTATTGGTCTGTACGGCTTCAAATACAAAGCCGAAACAGAAAATCAGGCTCAGGGCGAACAAAACGCCCAGCCATTTTTGTCCCAGGCCTTGAGTTATGTAGTAGGCAGGACCGCCGCGGAAGTGGTGGTTGTCGTAGTCCCGGACTTTAAAGAGTTGGGCCAGTGAAGATTCGACAAACGCCGAACTCATGCCGATTAAGGCGGTTACCCACATCCAGAATACCGCGCCCGGCCCGCCGAGTTTGATGGCAATCGCCACGCCGGCGATGTTGCCCACGCCTACGCGGCTGGCCAAGCCGGTAACGAATGCTTGGAATGGTGTGATTCCGTGCGGATCATCACCTTGTTTGCGGCCACTCAGCATTTCTTTGATACTGCGGCCGAAGAGGCGGAATTGTACAAAACCGGTGGTAACGGTGAAAAAGAGGCCTGCGCCTAAAAGCATATATACCAACCCCGACCACATTTGGTCGTTGATGGCGTTTATCCAGCCGTGAAGCTGTTCGAAAAATTGATCCATACAAACCTTTCAGAGTTTCTGCATTTTCAGACGGCCTGTGTGTGGAGGCTGTCTGTAACTGGATGTATTCTAGCAGACTGTCAACAAACTGAAAAACGTTTACATATTCTTTTTTATATTATCTTTTTGATTATCATGTAATTTTATTATTATGGTGTAAAGAATTTATCGATTTAAACTCTTCCGTTTTACATATTTGAACAAAAAGGCCGTCTGAAAACAGAGTCTTGTTTTCAGACGGCCTTGATTTTATTTCAATGCGTTATTCGGGACGCATTTGTGGGAACAGAATCACGTCGCGGATGGTTTGCGAATCGGTCAGCAACATTACCAAGCGGTCGATGCCGATGCCGCAACCGCCGGTCGGTGGCAGGCCGAATTCCATGGCGCGGATGTAGTCGGCATCATAGTGCATGGCTTCATCGTCGCCGGCGTCTTTTTGCGCCACTTGCGCTTTGAAGCGTTCGGCTTGGTCTTCCGGATCGTTCAACTCGGAATAGCCGTTTGCCAGTTCGCGGCCGACAACGAAAAGCTCGAAGCGCTCGGTCAAACCCGGTTTGCTGTCGGATGCGCGTGCCAATGGCGACACTTCGACAGGGTAGTCGATGATGAAAGTCGGGTTCCACAGTTTGCCCTCGGCGCAACCTTCAAACAGGGCAAGTTGCAGGCTGCCGATACCCGGAGACGGAGGCAGGCTTTCGCCGTGTTTGACGATTTCTTTTTTCAACCATTCTTCATCGTTCAACTGCTCATCGGTGTAGTGCGGATTGTATTTTTTGATGGCGCCGAGAATGGTCAGGCGTTCAAACGGGCTTTCCAAATCGACTTCTTTGCCGTTGTAGCTAATTTTTGCCGTGCCGTTTACCGCGCGGGAAGCGTTGCGGATGATGTCTTCCGCCATTTGCATCATGCGTTCGTAGTCGGAGAAGGCTTCGTAGAATTCGATCATGGTGAATTCGGGGTTGTGGCGCACGGACATGCCTTCGTTACGGAAGCTGCGGTTGATTTCAAACACGCGTTCCAAGCCGCCGACAACCAGGCGTTTCAGATACAGCTCGGGAGCGATGCGCAGATAGAGCGGAATGTCCAAGGCATTGTGGTGGGTAACGAACGGTTTTGCTGTCGCACCGCCTGGAATCGGGTGCATCATTGGGGTTTCGACTTCCAAATAATGCTCGTTGACCATGAAATTGCGCACGGATTGGATGATTTGGCTGCGTTTGATAAACGTATTGCGCGATTCTTCGTTGGCAATCAAATCGACGTAGCGTTGACGGTATTTGGTTTCCTGGTCGCTCAAGCCTTTATGTTTGTCCGGCAGAGGGCGTAGGGATTTGGATAGCAGGCGGATGTTGGATACGCGCACGGTCAATTCGCCGTGGTTGGTTTTGAACAAAGTACCTTCCGCACCGACGATGTCGCCCAAGTCCCAGTGGTTGAAGTCGTCCAAAACTTCTTGGCTCACGCCTTTGTTGTTCAAATAAAGCTGGATTTGACCGGTAACGTCTTGAATGGTGGCGAAGCTGGCTTTGCCCATTTGACGTTTGAGCATCATGCGGCCGGCCACTTTGACGGGAATGCCTTGCGGGTCGAGTTCTTCTTTGCTGATTTCACCGTATTGGGTGTGCAGGTCGGCGGCAAAGCTGTCTCGTTTGAAATCGTTAGGGTAGGCATTGCGTTCTTTGCGGATGTTGTGCAGTTTCTCGCGGCGCAGGGCGATGATTTGGTTTTCGTCCAACTGCGGCTCGATTTGCGGATTGTTTTGTTCGCTCATGGTGTTTTCCGGAAAAATGAGTCAGGCTGCCGGAGTTTTCAGACGGCCTGAATAAAGTGAAAAATTGGCTCTATTTTACGCGATGTCGGTGTTTTTTTCTATAAAGGCAGAAAGGCCGTCTGAAACCTGAAAAATCGGTTTCAGACGGCCTTTTGTTTTATGAAGGGCAGTTAGATATCGGTTTCTAAATAAACAACTTGGGTTTGCAGATATTCTTCCAAACCGTGTTTACCGTCCGCGCCGCCGATACCTGATTTTTTCCAACCGGCATGGAAGCCCTGCATGGCTTCGAAGTTTTCGCGGTTGATGTAGGTTTCGCCGAAACGCAAGCGGCGGGTTACATAAAACGCTTCATTCAGATTGGTGGTATAGACGGAGCTGGTCAGGCCGAATTCGCTGTCGTTTGCCAAAGCGATGACTTGGTCGAGTGTGTCAAAAGTGGCAACCGGCAGGACTGGGCCGAAGGTTTCTTCTTTCATGATGTCCATGCTGTTGTCGGTATCGGTCAGCAGGGTAGGTTCGAAGAAGTAGCCTTTGCCGTCGGCACGTTTGCCGCCGCAAACCAAGGTTGCGCCTTGTCTAACTGCGCGTTCGACTTTTTCAGCAACGGCTTTGACAGCGCGCTCTTCAATCAGCGGACCCATTTCCAGCGCGCCTGCTTCGGCTTCGGCCGGGTTGCCGTAGCGTACGCCTTTCATGGCGGCGGTCATTTTTTCGATAAACGCGTCTTTCAGGCTGTTGTGGACATACACGCGTTCGGCGCAGTTACAGATTTGGCCGGTATTGCCCACGCGTGAAGCCAAGATGGATTTGACGGCCAGATCCAAGTCGGCATCTTTCAGAACGATGGCAGGGGCTTTGCCACCCAGTTCCAGTGAGACTTTGGTAATGTTGGCGGCGGCGGCTTCCATCACTTGGCGGCCTGCATCGACAGAACCGGTCAGGCTGACCATATCGACTTGCGGATGTGATGCCAAGGCATTGCCGATTTCTGCGCCTGGGCCGTTGACGACATTGAATACGCCGGCCGGTAAGCCTGAAGCATGAACGATTTCAGCAAAAATGTGGCAGTTAATCGGGGTAACGCTGCTTGGTTTGACGACGATGGTATTGCCGGTTACCAAAGCCGGGCCCATTTTGCGGGCGATCAGGAAGAATGGGAAGTTCCACGGCAAAATGCCGGCGATTACGCCCAAAGGACGTTTGAACAATAAAATATTTTCGCGCGGGCGGTCGCTTTGGATGATTTCGCCTTCATAACGGCGCGCCCATTCTGCTTGGTAGTCGAGATAATCGGCAGTGAACATAACTTCTATGCGTGCCAAATCTTTTGTTTTACCGCCTTCGGCAACAATGGTATCCGTCAGTTCGTCGGCACGTTCGCGGATGCCTTGGGCAATTTTGCGCAGGTATGCGCCGCGCTCAACGGCAGGCAAACGCTCCCATGCAGTTTGTGCATCTCTGGCCGCGGCAACGGCACGATCAACATCGGCTTTTCCGCCTTTAGGCTCACGCGCGATGACTTCTTCGGTTGCCGGATTCAATACATCACGCCATGTACCGTTAAAGTCGGTTTCAAAGCGGCCGTTAATATACATAGACAGTTGTTTCATCAAACCTTCTCCTGTTGTTGTAGTTGGATGTAGTTTTAGTCTATGCCTAAATTGTCTGGCATACAAGAGGATTTAGCGTGGGTTGATGGTAGGTATTTGGAAGTTTTTAGAAAAAGATGTTGGGTGAGGAGTTGGGTTTGATTGATTCAAGAGGTTTGTGATGCTTTCAGTTACATCTATAACAGCATTGTGACAAAGCTCGAATATTCTTGATGTTGATAATAAGGGAGGTATCGAGTGAAGAAAGGCTTGATGGAGAATATAAAAAAAACCTGCTTTTTTCAAAGCAGGTTTTCATATTTGGTGGGTCGTGAGCGATTCGAACGCTCGACCAACGGATTAAAAGTCCGCTGCTCTACCGACTGAGCTAACGACCCGATAAGCTGTGCATTATAGGGAACTTGTTTCTTTTCGTCAACTGTTTTTTTGAAATTTTTTTCAAAAAACGTAAATCGGCTGTCATTTGGCGTTAATTCTTCCTTTTTTGAGCATTTATTATGTTATGATTTTTGGGTCTGTCAGTTTTGACAGATATTTTTTAGACCAAAGGATATACAATATGAAAAAATTATTGATTGCTGCAATGATGGTAGCCGGTCTGGCTGCGTGTACACAAGAAGCGAAAAAAGAAACCCAAGAGGCGGCTTCTGCTGTTGCTTCCGATGTAAACGCTGCTGCTGAAAATGCAGCTTCTGCTGTTGATGCTGCTGCTTCTGAAGCCAAAGGTGCGGCTGAGCAAGCTGTTTCTGATGTTAAAGACGCTGCTGCAGATGCTAAAGCAACTGCGGATAAAGCAGTTTCTGACGCTAAAGATGCTGCCGGTAAAGCGGTTGAAGAAGCTAAAGAAGCTGTTTCTGATGCTAAGGATGCTGCCAAAGATGCAGCTAAAGACGCTATGGGTAAAGCAGCCGATGCGACTCAAGAAGCTGCCGACAAATTGAAAGACGCTGCTAAATAAGCTGGTGTTTGATATTTGAAAAGGCCGTCTGAAATGTTCAGACGGCCTTTTTATATCGGCAGATTATTTTTTCTCTTGCTGACGCGTATATACCAAAGAAGTCAGGATGGACGCACCCAGTGCGCCGAAGACGACAGACAGGGAAATGGAAATCGGGATATGTACCCAGTGCATAATCAGCATCTTGATACCGATAAAGCTCAACACGAAAGCCAAGCCGTATTTGAGGAAAATAAAGCGTTCGGCAAAGTCTGCCAGTAGGAAGTACATGGCACGCAGGCCCAAGATGGCAAAAATGTTGGAAGTAAGGACGATGAAAGGGTCGGTGGTTACGGCAAAAATAGCGGGGATGCTGTCCACGGCGAAGATGACGTCGCTCAATTCGATCATAATCAATACCAGCAAAAGCGGCGTAGCGATACGTTTGCCGTTTTCGATGGTAAAGAATTTTTCACCGTCAAACTGTTGGCTGGTCGGGATGACTTTTTTGATCAGGGTCAGGATCTTGTTTTGGGAAAGGTCTTCTTCAGCTTCGGCTTCCGGTTTCATCATGTGAATGCCGGTGTATAAGAGGAAGGCGCCGAAGAGGTACAAAATCCATTCAAATTGTTGTACCAAGGCTGCGCCGATGAAAATCATGATGGCGCGCAGGACGATTGCGCCGAATACGCCATAGAGCAGGACGCGGTGTTGGAATTTGGGTTCTACTTTGAAGTAGCCGAAAATCATCAGGAAAACGAAGATGTTATCGACGGCAAGGGATTTTTCGAGTACATAGCCGGTGAAGAATTCGAGAACTTTTTCTTTGGCGACAACGGCCCCGTAAGTCGGGTTGCCCGCCAGTTCAAAATAGAGCCAGCCTGCAAATGCGCAGGATACGGCCACCCAAATGCCGCTCCAGGCGAGGGCTTCTTTTATGCTGACTTTGTGGGCGCCGTTTTTTTTCAGCGATACCATATCGATGGCGATCATGATTAAGACGGCAATAAAGAAGATGCCGTAAAACATCGGCGAGCCGACGGACGGGTATTGGGTCATAAACAATCCTTGTGTGTGGGGTATGGGTAAGGTTTACCAAGACAGGTAGAACATCGCCTTGGCAAAAAAGACGATAAACAGCATATGGCTGAATACGACGGCGTGTATGTATTTCGACCAGCCGACGGTGAGGGTGTGCCGTGCCATTTTGACGACGGCGATGGCAAAATGTACCAAAACGCTTATTGCCAACAGGATTTTGATGCTCAGCATGATGCCGAAGGAGCTGTCGAATGGGTGGTGCAGTATCGGCAGGTAGCGGTTGTACACCATCACGATGCCGCTGATGAACAGGGTAATGACAACAGGCGGCATTACACGGACGGCACGATAGGACATGGCACGTTCGACTTCGCGGCGCGATTCGCGCGAAACGTGGCCGGTGTGCAAAACGGAGAGAACCAGCATTTCGAAAAATACGCCGCCGACAAAGGCAATCGCGCAATAAACGTGGATGATGTGTGCCAGTGCGTAGATACTCATGACGGGTGTTTCCGGTAATTCAGACAAGTCGTCATTGTATCACTACCGAATGCGGTTGATGTATGCGCAATTTTATGCCAAATATATTAAATTTTATAAATATTCTATTGGAATTTCCGTTTGTTTTTGAAGTTAACCGTTCATCAAGGGCGTTATCTTAGTTTAATCTGTCTTTACTTATCAGAAAATATATTAATGAAAGGTTGTGCCATACTGTTCCATATAAAGCTTAACCCCTGATGGAGAATCAAACCATGAAGAAAACTTTTGCAAAAACTGTGACCTTGATCATGCTGGCCGCTTCTTTGGGTGCATGTGCCAATATGACTCAAACCCAACGCAACACTGCTGCTGGTGCGGTATTGGGTGGTGTGGCAGGTAACTTGATTGGTGGCGATACTGGCTCTACCTTGGGTGGTGCGGCTTTGGGTGGTGTTATCGGCAGTCAGGTTCATACTCGCTACTAATCCTTTATTCGGTTAAAAATAAAAAGGCCGTCTGAACATTCAGACGGCCTTTTGTTTTACGGTTTATTCGTTGACGAAGGTTACACCGGTCAGTTGCGATTGCAAAATGGCAGTACGCAAAGCAGTCAGTGCTTTCGGTCGGACAAAGTTGCGACGATAGGCCAAAACGACACGGCGGTGCGGTGCAGTGCCTTCAAACGGGATAATGCTGAAAAGCATATGGTCGTTTTCGGTCAATGCGGTAGCAGGCATGACGCTGATGGCCAAACCGCTGGCAACCATGTGGCGGATGGTGTTGATGGAGCTGCCTTGCAGGGTATTGGTCAAACCTTGGATTTTCTGTTTGGAAGCCAATTCGGAACAGCTCGCCAACACTTGGTCGCGCATACAGTTGCCTTCGGACAGCAGCAACACTTGTTCTTCGCCCAAAAGCTGAGGCGTAACGGCATCGAGTTCTTCAAAGTGATGTCCTTTGGGAACAATGACGAAGAAAGGTTCGTCATACAGAGGCTCGGTTACGATGCCCGGCTCTTGGAACGGTTCGGCAACGACGATTGCATCGACATCGCCACGTTTGAGCGACTCGGTCAGGATGTGGGTATAGTTCTCTTCCAGCATCAGCGGCATTTTCGGCGCGGTTTCACGCAGCGCGGTAATGAGCTTGGGCAGAAGGTAGGGGGCAACGGTAAAAATCAGGCCGAGTTTGAACGCGCCTTCCAATTCGTTTTGCTCTTCATTGGCAAGGTGTTTGATGAGTTCTGCTTCTTCCAGAACCCGGCGGGCTTGGGCGACAATGCGCTCGCCCGCTTCGGTCGTGATGATGTCGTTGCTGCTACGGTCGAACAGGGATACCGACAGCTCTTCCTCCAGCTTTTTGATGGCGATGGAGAGGGTGGGCTGGCTGACAAAGCAGCGTCGTGCGGCACGTCCGAAGTGACGTTCTTGTGCGACGGCTACGATGTAACGCAATTCGGTCAAGGTCATGTGTTAAGCCTTTTTTTGTTCCGGCAGGGTGATGTTCAGCTCAAGAACGTCCAAGCCGTCTTGTTTCTCTTGGGAGATGCGGATGTCGTCCAATGATACGTTGACGTATTTGGACAGGACTTCCAACAACTCTTTACGCAGGGTTGGCAGATAGTCCGGAGCTTGGCCTTCTTGTGCGCGTTCTTGCGCGATGATGATTTGCAGGCGGTCGCGCGCGACTGTGGCGGTTTTCGGCTTTCTGCCGAACAGCATATCGAGCAGTGACATGTATTAACCTCCGAACAGTCGTTTTAAGAAGCTTTTCTTCTCAGCTTCGAGGAAACGCATTTCGCGGTTTTCACCCAAGAGGCGGGCGATAACGTCTTTATAGGCTTCTGCTGCTGCGGCATTGTCTTGGTGGATGACAGGTTCGCCGGCGTTGGAAGCTTGCAGAACGTTTTGTGATTCAGGAATCACACCGATCAATGGAATACGCAAGATGTCGCAGATGTCCTGTACAGACAGCATTTCACCTTTGGCTACGCGCTCAGGGGAGTAGCGGGTAATCAGCAGGTGTTCTTTAACTGTGCCGCCTTGTTCGGCTTTGCGGGATTTGCTTTGCAAAATGCCCAAGATACGGTCGGAGTCGCGGACGCTGGATACTTCCGGATTGGTGGTAATGATGGCTTCGTCGGCAAAGTAGAGCGCCATCAGTGCGCCTTGTTCGATACCGGCAGGGGAGTCGCAGATGATGAATTCGAAGCCCATTTTTTTGCTGGCCAGCTCTTTCATCACGTTGTCCACGCCTTCGCGGGTCAGCGCGTCTTTATCGCGGGTTTGCGATGCAGGCAGGATGTAGAGGTTTTCGCAGTTTTTGTCTTTAATCAGGGCTTGGTTGAGAGTCGCTTCGCCGTGGATAACGTTGATGAGGTCATATACGACGCGGCGTTCGCAACCCATAATCAGGTCGAGGTTGCGCAAACCGACGTCGAAGTCGATCACGGCAGTTTTGTGGCCGCGCAGGGCCAGGCCGGTTGCGATGCTGGCGCTGGTAGTGGTCTTGCCTACGCCGCCTTTACCTGAGGTTACTACGATGATTTTGGACACGATATTTCCTTTTTAAGTACTAATGTTTATTCGGCGTCGATTGCGCTGATAACCAGTCGGTTGTCTTGCAATGATACTTGTACGGGTTTTTTGTGCAGATGCTCGGGCAGGTCTTGCTCGAAGTTGCGGTAGATACCGGCAACGGAGACTAATTCGGCCTGCATGGAATGAATAAAGATGCGCGCGTTGGTATTGCCTTTTGCACCGGCCAACGCTCTGCCGCGCATGGGGGCGTAAATATGGATGTTGCCGTCGGCGATAAGTTCCGCACCTTGGCTGACGATGCCGGTAACGATGAGGTCGCCGTTTTCGGCGTAAACCTGCTGGCCGGTACGCACGGGCGTGCTGACCAATACGGTCGGATTGTTGATAACGGTGGCTTGTACGTCTTGCGGCTGCGGTGCTTGGCGCGGGGCAGGCGTTGCCTGTGTGTCGGCTGCCTGGGTGGAGTTTCCTTGTTTGAAGACCAAGTGGTAACGCGCCGCCGCTGCCGCCCAGGTATCGCTGGTGTGGTGTAGCCCTAAAATTTGCATGCCGTAACGGGCAAACAGGGAAATCATGCCGCCCAAATCGATGGATTCGGGATGGTCGAAATCTTGTACGTCTAAAATGAAGGGAACGAATTCGTCTTGGGATTGGCCTGCCAGTTGGCGTAGGAATTCTTCCAATTCGGTTAAATCTGCGGTGTGCAGATGGATGGATAAGACGTCCAAACGTGACGTTTTTATGTCGAATGCGGGTTTCATTGTAATGAAATAATAAAATTTTTTAATGACGTAAGTTTACCGTGTAAATCTTGGCTATTCAATCTGTTTGGCCGTCTGAAACCAAAATATTTTGTTTGAACGTTTTTCAGCTGTATCTAGTGTGGTTTTTTGGTGTGAACGCAGGTTTCAGACGGCCTTGGGAAAGGGGTAGCCGTGTGTGTCGATGTCATCGGCGGCGGCCCACGGCGTATGGATAAGGGTGGACGGCAGGTGCGCCAATTCGGGGAGGTAACTGCGGATGTAGCTGCCGTCGGGATCGATTTGATGTGAACGATGGGCATAGCGGACGGTGGCCGTGTCTTGTGCGGCGAGGTGCCAGTTGGCTTGGTTGAGCGCGGGGTCGGTGCCGGTTTGGACGGAGGCTGTCCACGCGATGCCTTGGTTGGGGTCGAAGTTGAGGGCATGGCAGAAATAGTGGGCGCACAGCTGCTGGAGAACGGGGTGTAAGTGGCCGGTGGCTTCGAGGCCGCGGATGGAAGCGTCGATGATGGGCACGCCGGTTTGGCCGTGTCGCCAGTATTCGCGTACTGGGGCGGCATTGGTTGTTTCGGGTAGGCGGCGGTGGTAGGCGAGCTGGTAGCAGTAGTCGCGGAAAATAAGTTTGTCCAGCCACTCGAAATGTCGGTTTGCCAAGCCTTCGGCGGCCAGCAGGCGCGGTGAAATGCAGCCTGCGGACAGGTAGGCATTGAGGAGGCTGGTGTTTTTTCGTGCCGGAAAGTTTTGGGTAATCGGGTAGTGAACCAAATTCTGTTTGAACGCGTGCCATTGCGTTAAGGCTGCGGTTTCGCCGCCCTGTTGATAGGCAGGCAATATTGCGCCGGTATGGGCTGGAAACAGTGGAACGTTTTGTCCGGTTTGAACAGGCAATTCGGTGTCAGACGGCCTTTGTCCTGAATAAGCCTGCAACCATGCTTGTTTATAGGCGGCAAAATCGGTGTAGGGCAGGCCGTTGGCATCCATGAGGGGGGATTTGGCCAAAATGCCGCGGTCGGTGGCGTGTTGCAGGGCAATGCCTGCGCGGTCGAAATTGTGCCAGAGGTGGTTGTCTTGGCGGATTTCGGCTTCGGTATAGGTTTCGTCTGTGATGACGGTATGGGCATTAAGCGCAGTAGCCAAGGGGAGGAGGTCTTCGTCGGAAGCGACGACATATAAAGGAATATGGTGCGCCGCCAGACGGGTATGCAGCTCTTGTGCGGCTTGATAATGGAACAGGCTTTGACGCGGATTGTGGTTTTCAGACGGCCTTTGGCTGACCCAGACACAGGCGATGGGCAAACCGCTTGCAACGGCGGCATTAAGCGCGGCATTGTCGTGCAGGCGGAGGTTGCGGCGGAACCAGACAAGGACGTGAGCAGATTTCATGAGCATGTTCCGACGGAAAAAGGGGAAACCATTTTATCAGAATCGGCCTCATGTATCAGGCCGTCTGAAAAATCTTTTGGTTTGATTTCGCTATATAATTTTGGTTTTAGCAATGAGGCGGCAACCATGATCGAGCAAACCGTTTTGGCACTCATTACCTGCCAAACCTATCCTGAACCATCGGACAACCTGAAAACATTGGCGGCATGCTTGGAAAGCATGGGCGTGAAAACCGTATTTGATGTGTGGCAAAACCATCCGTCCGCGCCGTTTTTACTGCCTTTGTGCGCATGGGATTATGCCGCCGAACCCGAAGCCTTCCGCCAATGGCTGGAACATGCCGGGCAGGCGGGGCAGCGTTTTATCAATCCGCCCGAATTGATGGCTTGGAATATGGAAAAGACTTATTTGTGCGATTTGGCGGCGCGCGGAGCGCAAGTGATTCCCAGTGTGTTCGTTCCGCCGCAAAAAGCCGAATTGGCCGACATCCTGAACCAACAGGGCTGGACGGAAGCGGTCATCAAGCCGGCATTTGGGCAGAGCGGCAAAGGCGTGGTTAAAGTTTGTGCGGAGGCATTGGACGTGAACATGGCGGATTATCCGCAAGGTATGATTGTTCAACCTTATATCCGCGAAATCGAAACAGCAGGCGAAACATCGCTGGTGTTTTTCAACGGCGCATTCAGCCATGCCGTGCGCCGTCAGCCGCCGCAAGGCGAATGGCGCGCCAACTCGGCCTATGGTGTGTCGGTGTTCGGTATTGAGCCACCCGAGTTTGCCATCAGTGCCGCACAAGACGTACTGGCCGCTTTGCCGCAAATGCCGGTTTACGCCCGAGTGGACGGTACATTGGTCGGCGATACCTTCCTGCTCAATGAATTGGAACTCATCGAGCCAGCCCTGTATTTGCACACCAGCGAAGGCGCGACAGAACGCTTTGCCCGACTGTTGGCGCAGTTACTTGGGCAACATTCATCAACCTGAATCAATATAGTTAACAAGCATCAGGCCGTCTGAAAACCATCTTTCAGACGGCCTGAGGCTTTTTTAAAACAAGATTTGCGTGTTTGTATTTTTCAATAATGTGCCATTTGTCGATTGTGTCATTTTAATTTTTGCAGTCTTAATTGATGGTTGATTAACTTTCATTTGGCATTTTATCTCGGCCGCAGCCTTTATTTTTAGTGGATTGTAAACAATCTGACCGGTCTAAATAGATATCTTTTTAGGGTAAAACCTCAAAAATCTTTTTAAAAAGAAAGATATTGTCTTATTGAATATTCTGTGCTGAAATTACATGACACTACAAAAAGTAGTGCATAAAAAATAAAACAGACAAAGGAGAAAGCCATGCAATTGTTTTTAGACAATCTCAAAGCCTTTTTCGAAACCATCAGCGGCTGGGTCTGGGGACCTATTATGTTGATGCTGCTGGTCGGTACGGGCATTTTGCTGACCGTTTTGCTGAAAGGCTTGCAGTTCACTATGTTGGGTTATGCGCTGAAACAGGCGTTTGTGCCGTCAAAGAAGCATGAAAACGGTGAAGACCACGAAGGCGATATTTCCCATTTCGCGGCGTTGATGACTGCGCTTTCCGCCACCATCGGTACGGGTAACATCGCCGGTGTGGCGACTGCGGTGGTAACCGGCGGCCCGGGCGCGGTATTTTGGATGTGGATGACCGCCATTTTCGGTATGGCCACCAAATACGGCGAGGGTGTGTTGGCGGTGAAATACCGCGTCACCAATTCCAAAGGCGAAATGTCCGGCGGCCCGATGTATTACATCGAAAAAGGCTTGGGCAAAAACTGGAAATGGATGGCCGTCGCATTTGCGCTGTTCGGCACATTCGCTTCCTTCGGTATCGGCAGCTCGGTGCAGTCCAACTCGGTTGCGCAGGCAGTGCAAACCAGCTTTGGCGTCGAACCTGCCTATACCGGCGTGATATTGACTGTATTAACGGCCATCGTGCTTTTGGGCGGCATTAAGGGCATTGCCAAAGCCGCGTCCTTTATCGTACCTGCCATGGCAGTGTTTTATGTGGTGGGCGGTATTGCCATTATCGTGATTAATTCCGATGTATTGATGCCCGCCGTCAAACTGATTTTCTCCGATGCGTTTAGCGCGCAAGCCGTTGCAGGCGGCGCCATCGGTACGGTCATCCGCTACGGCGTGGCGCGCGGCGTGTTCTCCAATGAGGCGGGTATGGGTTCTGCGCCGATTGCCGCCGCCGCCGCGAAAACCGACCACCCCGTCCGTCAGGCTTTGGTTTCCATGACCGGTACGTTTTTAGACACCATCGTCGTTTGCTCGATTACCGGTATCGTGTTGGTCATGGGTCTGCTCGGTGCAGGCGGCGAGTTTGTGAAACCTGAATTGAGCGGCGCGGCGCTGACAACCGTTACTTTCCAAAAAATGCTGCCCGGCATCGGCGGTTGGATTGTCACCATCGGTCTGATTTTCTTCGCTTACTCAACCATTCTAGGCTGGTGCTACTACGGCGAGAAATGTGCGGTTTATGTATTCGGCGAGAAATTTGCCGGTCTGTACCGCATCGGTTATGTTTCTTCCGTCATGCTGGGTACAGTCTTGAGCCTTGATTTGGTATGGCTGGCTTCAGATACCTTCAACGGTCTGATGGCGCTGCCCAACCTGATCGCACTCCTTTTAATGGCTAAAGTAATCGTCAATGAAACGCGTGACTTCAAACAGAAAGTCAGAAACGGAGAGTTGCCACATTGATGCCTGAGGTCGTCTGAAAATGTGTTTCAGACGACCTGATATCTGTATTTTTGAAAAAAGTCAGAGGAGGAGAAAAATGAAAGTGCTTGTTTTAGGTGCTGGTGTGGCCGGCGTATCTTCCGCGTGGTATCTGGCAGAGGCAGGACATGAAGTAACGGTCATCGACCGCGCCGAGGGCGTGGCGATGGAAACCAGTTTTGCCAATGCAGGCCAGCTTTCCTACGGCTATACCACGCCTTGGGCTGCACCCGGTATCCCGACCAAAGCGCTGAAATGGCTGTTTAAAAGCCATCCGCCTTTGCTGTTTCGCCCTGATGGCAGCCTGTATCAAATCGAATGGCTGTGGCAAATGCTGCAAAACTGCACGGCAGCGCGCTATCAAATCAATAAAGAGCGCATGGTCAGGATTTCCGAATACAGCCGTGAAATGTTCCGCCGTTTTGAAGCGCAAACCGGCATGAATTTTGAAGGGCGAAAGAAAGGGACGTTGCAGATTTTCCGTCAGGCTAAAGAAGTCGAAGCGGCAGAACAAGACATTGCCGTTTTGGAACGTTACGGCGTGCCGTACCGCCGTCTGAAACCCGAAGAATGCGCGGAATTTGAGCCTGCGCTGGCACGCGTTACCACCAAAATTGCCGGCGGCCTGCACCTGCCTGCAGACGCGACCGGCGACTGCCACCTCTTCACTGAAAACCTATACAAATTGTGTCAGGAAAAGGGCGTACAGTTCCACTTCAACCAAACCATCAGCCGCATCGACCACAACGGGCTGCGCATCAAAGCCGTTGAAACCGAAACAGGGTGGTTTGAAGCAGATGCCGTTGTCTGCGCGCTCGGCTGCTTCAGCAGGACGGTTTTGGCTCAGTTGGACCTCAATCTGCCGATTTATCCTGTCAAAGGCTATTCCTTGACCCTGCCGGTCACCAATTCAGACGGCGCACCGGTTTCCACCGTTCTCGATGAAAGCTACAAAGTCGCCATCACACGATTCGACAACAGAATCCGCGTCGGCGGCATGGCGGAATTGTCGGGCTACGAAATCAAACTGCCCGAAAAACGCCGCGAAACCTTGGCTTTGGTCGTCAACGACTTGTTCCCCGAAGGCGGCGATTTGAGCCAAGCATTGTTCTGGAGCGGCCTCAGACCGATGACGCCCGACAGCACGCCGTTAATCGGGCGCACCCGCTTTGATAATCTCTTCCTGAATACCGGCCACGGCACTTTGGGCTGGACCATGTCGCTGGGTTCGGCAAAATTAACCGCCGATATCGTGAGCGGTAAAGACACCGAAATCCGCAGCGACGATTTGAGCCTGTCACGCTATCAGGCTTAAGCTGGAAAGCGATAAGGTTTAGCGACATTTCAAACTTAAGGGCCGTCTGAAAACCATTTTTCAGACGGCCTTTTGTTTCAAAATCCGGGTATCCAATCAATAAAATAAATAATAACTATTATCATAATCATTGAAAAGTGTTAGTCTGAACCTGTCCCAGCTTTTAGCGCAGGTTTTCTCATGCCCGATTTTTCGATGTCCAATTTGGCCGTTGCCTTTTCCATCACGCTGGCTGCCGGTTTGTTTACCGTATTAGGCAGCGGCTTGGTGATGTTTTCCAAAACGCCTAATCCGCGCGTGTTGTCGTTTGGTTTGGCATTTGCCGGCGGTGCGATGGTGTATGTCTCCCTGACGGAGATATTCAGTAAGTCCAGCGAGGCGTTCGCTGAAATTTATGATAAAGACCACGCGTTTGCGGCGGCGACCATGGCATTTTTGGCCGGTATGGGCGGCATTGCGCTGATTGACCGCCTGGTGCCGAACCCGCATGAAACTTTAGACGCGCAAGACCCGTCGTTTCAAGAAAGCAAACGCCGCCATATCGCGCGAGTCGGCATGATGGCGGCGTTTGCGATTACGGCGCACAATTTCCCCGAAGGCTTGGCGACGTTTTTTGCCACCTTGGAAAATCCGGCGGTCGGGATGCCTTTGGCCTTGGCGATTGCCATCCATAATATTCCGGAGGGCATTTCCATCGCCGCGCCGGTTTATTTTGCTACCCGCAGCCGTAAGAAAACGGTATGGGCGTGTCTGCTATCCGGCTTGGCCGAACCTTTGGGAGCGGCCTTGGGCTATTTGATTTTACAGCCGTTTTTGTCGCCTGCCGTGTTTGGTTCGGTGTTCGGCGTGATAGCCGGAGTGATGGTGTTTTTGGCGTTGGACGAGCTGCTGCCGGCCGCCAAACGCTATTCAGACGGCCACGAAACCGTTTACGGCCTGACAACGGGCATGGCGGTGATTGCCGTCAGCCTGGTATTGTTCCATTTTTAAAACCCGTATGCCAAAGGCCGTCTGAAATGATTCAGACGGCCTTTTTGCGTTATAATCCGCACATCAAAAATAACCTTAATTTCACAAAGTTCCATCATGTTAGACAAATACAATCCAGCCGAAATCGAATCCAAACATTATCAAAACTGGGAAGAGCAGGGCTATTTCCAGCCTGATATGGATTTGACGAAACCGTCTTTCTCCATCCAACTGCCGCCGCCCAATGTAACCGGCACGCTGCACATGGGCCATGCCTTCAACCAAACCATCATGGACGGCCTGACCCGCTACTACCGCATGAAAGGCTGCAACACCGCCTGGATTCCCGGCACCGACCACGCGGGCATCGCCACGCAAATCGTGGTCGAGCGTCAGCTTGCCGCGCAAAACGTGTCGCGTCATGACTTGGGGCGCGAAAAATTCTTGGAAAAAGTGTGGGAATGGAAAGAAGTTTCCGGCGGCACGATTACCCAACAAATGCGCCGCGTGGGCTGCTCTGCCGACTGGACGCGCGAGTATTTCACGATGGACGACGTGCGTGCCGAAACCGTAACCGAAGTGTTTGTGCGTCTGTATGAACAAGGCTTGATTTACCGCGGTAAACGCTTGGTGAATTGGGATCCGGTTTTGGGTACGGCAGTGTCTGATTTGGAAGTGGAAAGTGTGGAAGAACAAGGCTCTATGTGGCACATCCGCTATCCGCTGGCGGACAATCCCGCCGAAGCCGTCATCGTGGCGACTACCCGCCCTGAAACACTGCTGGGCGACGTGGCCGTTGCCGTCAATCCCGAAGACGAACGTTATACCCATTTAATCGGCAAAGAATTGATCCTGCCGCTGACCGGCCGTACCATCCCCGTGATTGCTGACGAATACGTCGAAAAAGACTTTGGTACAGGCTGCGTGAAAATCACGCCTGCGCACGACTTCAACGACTACGAAGTCGGCAAACGCCACGACACGCGCCTGATTAATGTGTTCGATTTGGAAGCCAAAGTGCTGGCAAACGCTGAAGTGTTCAACTTCAAAGGCGAAGCGCAACCAGGCTTTGCCCTGCCTGAAAAATACGCAGGCTTAGACCGCTTTGCCGCGCGCAAACAAATGGTTGCCGATTTGCAGGAACAAGGCTTCTTGGTCGAAATCAAACCGCACACGCTGATGACGCCGAAAGGCGACCGTACCGGCTCAGTGATTGAGCCGATGCTGACCAGCCAATGGTTTGTCGCCATGTCCGCCACCCCAAACGGTGGCGAGCCTGACAGCGAATTCAAAGGCTTGAGCCTCGCCGACAAAGCCAAAAAAGCCGTCGACAGCGGCGCAGTGCGCTTCATTCCCGAAAACTGGGTCAACACCTACAACCAATGGATGAACAACATCCAAGACTGGTGTATCTCGCGCCAACTGTGGTGGGGCCATCAAATCCCCGCGTGGTACGACGAAGCAGGCAATGTTTACGTTGCCCGCAATCAGGAAGAAGCCGAAAAACAAGCCGGCAAAACAGGCTTGACCCGCGAAGAAGACGTATTGGATACATGGTTCTCCTCCGCGCTCGTGCCGTTCTCCACGCTCGGCTGGCCGTCTGAAACCGACGAACTCAAAGCCTTCCTGCCGTCCAACGTCTTGGTAACAGGCTACGAAATCATCTTCTTCTGGGTGGCGCGTATGATTATGATGACCACACACTTCACCGGCAAAGTACCGTTTAAAGACGTGTACATCCACGGCATCGTGCGTGACCACGAAGGCAAAAAAATGTCCAAATCCGAAGGCAACGTCATCGACCCTGTGGATTTGATCGACGGCATCGACTTGGACAAGCTGCTAGTGAAACGCACGACCGGTCTGCGCAAACCCGAAACCGCGCCGAAAGTGGAAGAAGCCACGAAAAAACTCTTCCCCGAAGGTATCCCCAGCATGGGCGCGGACGCCTTGCGCTTCACCATGGCGAGCTACGCCAGCCTCGGTCGCAGCGTGAACTTCGACTTCAAGCGCGCCGAAGGCTACCGCAACTTCTGCAATAAATTGTGGAACGCCACCAACTTCGTGTTGATGAACACCGAAGACAAAGACTGCGGTCAAGACGAAATGCAGCCGTTGGCGTTTACCTTTGCCGACCAATGGATTATCGGCAAACTGCAACAAGCCGAAGCCGCCGTTGCCGAAGCCTTTGAAACCTACCGCTTCGACCTGGCCGCGCAAACGCTGTACGAATTTGTGTGGAACGAATATTGCGACTGGTACATCGAGCTGGCAAAAGTGCAAATCCAAACCGGCTGCCCGACAACCCAGCGCACCACGCGCCGCACCCTCGTGCGCGTACTCGAAACCATCCTGCGCCTGCTGCACCCAATCATGCCTTTCATTACCGAAGAGCTGTGGCAGGTTGTTGCGCCTCTGGCGAATGCCAAAACCGCCGACAGCATCATGTTGGCTGCCTATCCGCAAGCCGATAAAGAACAAATCGTTCAGACGGCCTTCGACAAAATGGCCGCATTGAAAGACTTGGTGGAAGAAGTGCGCAAACTGCGCGGCGAAATGGGTATCGCGCCAAACGTCAAAGCACCGCTCTTTGTCGAAGGCAGTGCAGAACTCGAAGGCCTGCTCAAATACCTGCCGTCGCTAACCCGACTGACCGAAGCCAAGCTGGTGGACAGCCTGCCCGAAGCGGAAGACGCACCTGTCGCCGTCTGCAACGGCGCGCGCCTGATGTTGAAAGTCGAAATCGACAAAGCCGCCGAAACCGCCCGTTTGAGCAAAGAAGCCGAGAAGCTGCAAAAAGCCTTGGACAAACTCAATGCCAAACTCTCCAAACCCGGCTACACAGAAAAAGCCCCGGCGCATTTGGTGGAAAAAGACAAAGCCGATTTGGCGGAATTGGAAGACAAAATGGCGAAAGTCCAAACTCAGTTGGCGAAGTTGAAAGACTGATTTTGATTTAAACAAGGCCGTCTGAAACCAGGGTTTTCAGACGGCCTCATTAAAAGGAAATCAAATTATGGACTTCATCGTGCCTATATTGTTCATCGTCGCCATCGTCGTACTTCATATTTATACCTGCTTTACCGAAGCCGTCCACCTCAACAAATGGCGGCCGTGGTTGATTATTCTACTGTTGATTTTGACCGGCACTTGGTTTATCTACTTCGTCAGTCGTACTGCACTGATGAAGCTGGGTGTCCAGCTGGTGCTGATTGCCGGTCTCGTGATTTATATTTCTTGAACGTCCGCCTGCAGTAAAATACTCGCAAAGGCCGTCTGAAAATGCAGCTTCAATGTCGTTGCAACTTTTCAGATGGCCTATTTTAAGAAAGGAAATAGATGAAACTCTTTATTTTGCCGGTGCTTTTATCCGCAACAACTGCTCTGGCTTCTCCGATTGTCGGTACATGGCATTGCGTGGGTTCTGATGAAAACATTCGCAGTGATGCAAAAGTCGAATATCTTCAGGACGGCAGTTTCCGTGGCGATGCTATACTCAAAATCGATGATGACGGCAATGTCTTGGCATACCGTGTTGTCGGCTCAGGGAAATGGCGTTTTGAAAACAATGCCTTGACGGAAAGCCAAATCAAATATAGCGAAGTTTCACGACAGCACAGCCCCGAAACGCTGGCGTGGTTGGAAAAGTCGGAGGATGGACGACTCTTGGAAAGCATGATGTACACCGGATTGGTCGCGGAGATGGACAAACCCGGAAAAGATAATGTGTATCAACTGGATAAAACAGGCAAATTGGTGTCTGAAGACGGGACTGCCCGTGAGGTATGTACGAAAGTGAAGTAAAAAGCGCTTGTAGATCAGATGGGTTTGTCTGATTGATGGCTGAGATAACAAAGGCCGTCTGAAACTTAAATTTCAGACGGCCTTTTTCTTTTTCTCAATCCATTAGATTCAATTAAACCAAACAATCTGACTTTCATCCACGCTGATGCGGATTTCCTGTCCGGTTTGCGGTTTGTCCGTATCGTGGTCGGCGTGGGGATACCAAATTAAATCGCCGTATTGCGGATGGGTGAGGGTGAGGCGTATGCCTTCGGCGAGAGGAATGGCTTCGCTGATGCGGACGGACGTGCCGTCCGGGTCGAATCGGATGGCGTGTTGGGGGATGTAGCGTGTGTCGCCGGTGTTGGCCAAACCGAGTAGCAGGGCGGCTTGGGCGTTGACGGGGCGGCGGATAAGGGTTTCCGGCGTGCCGTGTTGGAGGATGCGGCCTTCGTGCATGATGGCGATGGTGTCGGCCATGGTGCAGGCTTCCTCGGCGGAGTGGGTCACGAGGATGGCAGGGATGTTTTGACTGCGGATGCGTTCGGCAGTCAGGGTACGCAGGTGGTGACGCAGGTGGGTGTCGAGGCTGGAGAAGGCTTCGTCCAAGAGCAATAGCGACGGGCGCGTGATGAGGGCGCGTGCGAGGGCGAGGCGTTGCTGTTCGCCGCCGGAGAGGCTTTCGGGTTTGCGTTGCGCTTCGTGTTCCAAACCGATGTCGCGTAAGGCCTGCATGGATTGTTCTTCGATTTCGGCTTTGGGCAGGTGGCGCATTTTGAGGCCGAAGCCGACGTTGTCGAGAGCGGTTAAATGCGGCAAAAGGGCGTAGTCTTGAAACATCAGCGAGATATTGCGCTTTTCAGACGGCATGTCGGTAATGTTGTCGCCGTTGAGCCAGACTTCGCCGCTGTCGGGACGCACCAGGCCGACGATGGTTTTGAGCAGGGTGGATTTGCCGCAGCCGGAGCGGCCGAGTACGGCTAGGATTTCGCCTGCTTCGACGTTTAGGTTGATGTCTTGGGCAACGGCTTTGCTGCCGAAGCATTTGTTGATGTTTTTGAGTTGCAACATGGTTTCAGACGGCCTTTAAAAATGGGGTCGGCAACGGATGCTGTCGAGCCATGCAGACAGCGGATGTTTGGGGTCGATCAGGCCGTATCGACGGCAGGCTTCGATCGTGACCAGCTGGGCATCGTGCATCATGTGCCCGCCCAACATGGCATCGAGCAGGGTGGTGATGTCCATCAGTTCAAAACCGGCAACTTCGCCGTCTTGGTTGGCGGGTTGGAAGTCTTCGGGCAGGACGATGTCGAAAATATACAGGATTTCGTTATGGACACCGCGATTAACCGGGCGCAAACTATATATTTGGGCGGTCGGTCGGATATGGGGGGTTAATGAAGCGGGAATGCCGGCTTCTTCTTCGCCCTCGCGGCAGACGGCTTCAGACGGTATCTCGCCGCTGCTGATGCCGCCGCCGGTCAGGTTGTCGAGTTTGTTCGGATCAACGGCTTTGTGCGGACTGCGGCGGCCTATCCAAAAGCGCAAACCGTCTTCTGTTTCGACCAATCCGTTCAAATGCACTGCCTGACTCATCAGGCCGAACGGGCGGAAGGCGGCGCGTTCGAGTGCACATAAAGGCTTGCCCGACTGGTCGCAGATGTCGAACTTTTCACCGCGCCAACCTTTGAGCCAACCGCACTCGCGCCACTGTTGCGCCAGCGTTTGCAAACTGTCGCCCATCTGAGCCCAGCTGTCGGTTTCCAAATTCAGGCCGTCTGAAAGGGTCGACTGCCTGCCTGTCCAATCTTGCCCGAGGCGTTCGCGCCATAACGGGTTCAGACGGCCTAAAGGCAGGCTGTTGAGATACAGAATGCACCAATCGTCGGATGCGCCATAGCTGGTTTGCGCCCAATCCCACAATGCGTCGTGGACATCGGACGCGAATACCTGTTCAAAACGGAAAGACTGAGACATGGCGCATCCTCCAAAAGAACTAAAGATACGTCGATTTTAGCCGTTTACGGCGAATTTGCAAAACAACCGCACTACCCGAAAAACGCTATAATAGAGTAAACCATCCGAAACGAGCACATCATGAGCGAATTGAGCGAAATCCTCGCCTATAACCAACATTTCGTCGAAACGGGCGAATACGAAAAATACTTTACCAACAAATACCCCGGCCGCGAGCTGGCCATCCTTTCCTGCATGGACGCACGCATTATCGAGCTGCTGCCCAATGCGTTGGGCTTGAAAAACGGTGACGCCAAGCTCATCAAAAACGCCGGTGCGCTGGTGACCCATCCTTGGGGTTCGGTGATGCGCAGTTTGTTGGTGGCCGTATTTGAACTCAAAGTCAAAGAAATCATGGTCATTGCCCACCATGACTGCGGTATGCGCGGATTACACGCCGAAGAGTTCCTCCAACGCGTACACGACAGCAATATCCCCGACGACCGCATCGAAACCCTGCGCAATGCCGGTATCGATTTGGACGGCTGGCTGACCGGTTTTGACAACGTCGAAGACAGCGTGCGCCATACCGTCGAGCTGATTCGCAAACATCCGCTGATGCCCGACAACATCGCCATCCACGGCCTGGTCATCCATCCGACCACAGGCAAGCTCAACCTGATTGTTGACGGCAGCCTGCCTGCTTCAGACGGCCAAAACATCTAACGCAGACACCACCACGAAATGAAAAACATCGGATTATTCGGCGGCACGTTTGACCCCATTCACGACGGCCACCTCCACATCGCCCGCGCCTTCGCCGACGAAATCGGTTTGGACCTTGTCGTCTTCCTGCCGGCAGGCGACCCGTACCACAAAGACAGCACGCGCACGCCGGCACAAGAGCGCCTCAATATGGTCGAACTCGCCATCGCCGACGAGCCGAAATTCGCCGCCAGCGACTGCGACATCGTCCGCGACGGCGCGACCTATACGTTTGACACCGTTCAAATCTTCCGCCAGCAGTTTCCCGGCGCGCAACTGTGGTGGCTGATGGGCAGCGACAGCCTGATGCAGCTGCACACATGGAAAAAATGGCAAACCCTCGTGCGCCAGACCCATATCGCCATTGCCATGCGACAGGGCGACAACCTCAACAAAACCCCGCGCGAATTGCACGCATGGCTCGGCGAAGCCCTGCAAAACGGCAGCGTCCGCATCCTCAACGCGCCGCTGCACAATACCAGCTCCACCCAAATCCGCGCCAATCTCGCCAAAACGTACCATTCAGACGGCCTGCCGCAACCTGTCGCCCAATACATCCGTCAACACAAACTCTATGAAAAATAGCGTTTATTCAGGCAGATAAGCTATAATGCCGTCTGAAAACATTTCAACTAGGAAAATAATGAACGAACAAGAATTGCAAGACCTGCAAAAAATGGTCGAAGTGGCCGTAAACGCCCTCGAAGACATTAAAGCCAAAGACATCTCTGTTTTGGAAACCCAAGACAAAACCTCCCTGTTCGCCCGCATGATTATTGCCAGCGGCGACAGCACACGCCAAGTTAAAGCACTGGCGAACAACGTTGCCGTCGATTTGAAAGAAGCCGGTTTCGAAATCCTCAGCACCGAAGGCGACAGCGGCGAATGGACGCTCGTCGACGCAGGCGACCTCGTTGTCCACGTCATGCTCCCTGCCGTGCGCGACTTCTACGACATCGACACCTTGTGGGGCGGAGAAAAACCGAGTTTCCACGCCGGTATGCAAAAACCTTGGCACGCCGCCGACTAAAACGGTTTACCCATACAAAGGCCGTCTGAAACTTGAAAGCAAGCAAGTTTCAGACGGCCTTTTGCTATAATTCCATTCTTTTCACATTATTTAATTCATTGCACCATCATGCCGCAACCCGATTTCGCCCAAACCCTCTCCAAAGACCGCCATTTTCTGCGATCTGCCTTTAAAAACCCCAATAAATACGGCGGCTTGGCTAAGGTTGAGGAAAAATACAAAAAATCGCACGACCTCTATCTGCAACGCCTGTCCAAACTGCCCAAGCCCGAATTCGACAACACGCTGCCCGTTCACGAAAAACTCGACGAAATCAAAAAAGCCATTGCCGAGAATCAGGTAACGATTATTTGCGGCGAAACCGGTTCGGGCAAAACCACGCAGTTACCCAAGATTTGTTTGGAACTCGGACGCGGGGCAGCGGGGCTAATCGGGCATACCCAGCCGCGCCGTTTGGCTGCGCGCTCCGTGGCAGAGCGGATTGCCGAAGAGCTGAAATCCGAAATAGGCAGCGCGGTGGGCTATAAAGTGCGCTTTACCGACCACACCTCGCGTGATGCCTACGTCAAGCTGATGACCGACGGCATCCTGTTGGCGGAAACCCAGACCGACCGTTATCTCGCCGCCTACGACACGATTATCATCGACGAAGCGCACGAACGCAGCCTGAACATCGACTTCCTCTTGGGCTATTTGAAACAACTGCTGTCGCGCCGCCCCGATTTGAAAGTCATTATCACCTCGGCAACGATAGACGCAGAACGCTTCTCCCAACACTTCAACGGCGCCCCCGTTTTAGAAGTGAGCGGACGGACGTATCCCGTCGAAATCCTCTATCGACCGCTGACCAGCAAAGACGAAGACGATGCAGAAGTCGAGCTGACCGACGCGATTGTCGATGCAGCCGACGAATTGGCACGCTATGGCGAAGGCGATATTTTAGTATTCCTGCCGGGCGAACGCGAAATCCGCGAAGCCACCGAAGCCTTGCGCAAATCCACGCTGCGCCGAAACGACGAAATCCTGCCCCTGTTCGCACGCCTGTCGCACGCCGAACAGCACAAAATCTTCCACCCCTCAGGCGCGAAACGCCGCATCGTGCTGGCAACCAACGTCGCCGAAACTTCGCTCACCGTGCCGGGCATCAAATACGTCATCGACACCGGCCTAGCACGTGTCAAACGTTATTCTGCACGGGCGAAAGTGGAGCAGCTTCATGTCGAAAAAATCTCCCAAGCCGCCGCCCGCCAACGCTCCGGCCGCTGCGGCCGCGTCTCCGCAGGCGTATGTATCCGACTGTTTTCAGAAGAAGATTTTAACAGCCGCCCCGAATTTACCGACCCAGAAATCGTCCGCAGCAACCTCGCCGCCGTCATCCTGCGCATGGCATCGCTGAACTTGGGCGACGTAGCAGCATTCCCATTTTTAGAAATGCCCGATTCGCGGTATATCAATGACGGTTTTCAGGTATTGCTGGAATTGGGGGCGGTGGAGGCCGTCTGAAAACAGTAAAATAGGTTGTTAGAATAACCAATGTTATCTGGCAATATATATCATTGGTTTAAGACGAAACTTACATAAATTTATTGGTTTTAGGTTCAATATAGCAATATTCTAAAAATATTTTTAATGAAAATTTTGAGATATGAAATGGCAAGACAAGAATTAGTTGATTTTCTTTTGACAGTTGATAAACAACATATTATTGATTTAGTTGATATTATAACCGATTTTGGTAAAGGGCGTAGTACGCTAAATTCAACGGTTAAAGATGTTTTGATTTTGGCAAAGGAATCAAACAGAAATTTTACAAAAGATGAGATCAATTTATTATTAATTGAGTTTCAAAAATATGGTGGAAATACTTTTGTTAATGCGATAAGAAGTAAAGATAATTTAATCACGTATCATGAAATTTTAAACGATGTATTTAAGTTATTAATTGGAGATAAAAATCAACTTACTAATGAGGAGAAGGAACAAAAAATTATTCAAACCTTATTTTCTACCGAGTGGGAATCTATACTTTTTGAAGATAGATATAAAAAAAGCATAGATATGGGAAAAATAATTTCTAAAAATATAACAGATGGAATAATAGGAGGCTTCGCATTAGGTCTCTCTTCACCTGCTTTACGAATTACCATCCCTTTTGTTGTTCAAATCTCATGGTTGAAAATGATGAAGCAAAACTATTGGGATAAACAAGAAATTGAATCCGTAAAAATTTTGTCAAATCAAGACTTGCTTATCACGGATGCTGCTGATAAAGATGTTATTCTATCTTTAACTGAATATACCGAACCGCCTAAAATAAAAAATGAATTTAATGAATCTAATATTTCTTCATTTAATCAGTTGTTTAGTAATATTCCTTCATTGGCAACGAAATTTGAAACAGTTAAAAATCAAATAGTCAGCATCAATATAGACCCTAGAAAACTTACACTTGCCAAAGATGGAAATGGCTTGCGCGGTATGGTTCATGGCGTTAATAAGGATGGGAAATTTGGTGTTACGGAGAATGTAAGGATTTTTGAGGCTAATACGTTGAAACAAGTTATTAATTCAGGAGTTATTTTTAATTTGGCTTCAACAGTTGTTGCTCAAAAACATTTAGCTGATATCAATGAAAAATTAAAAGAAATACAAAAAGGAATTAATGAAATTAGGCATTTTCTAGAAGATGAACGACGTAGCAAAATTGATACAACTATTAAACTGCTTAAGTTGGTAAGTGAGCACATGACCGGTTATGGGCAAGAAACGCCTATTTTTAATGAAAATAAAGGTAGATTGCAAAAAGGATTAGATGATAATTTGGCAATTAAATCACATTTAGAAAAAGATTTGCATAGAGTATTTGAACAAATTTGTAATATTAAATTTGATAGTTTCATGGGAATGAATAATAGTGGAGATGTTAAATCCATGATTAAAAGAATGAAAGAGTGGGATAAATATTATGAGTCTTATCAATTATGCTGCAATGTTGTAATGATGATGTATGCTATTCTTTACATGGGTAATGCCAATAAAATAAACAAAGAATTTTATAGTAATGAATTAAAAACTTTTGTAAGTGATACTGATAAATTTATTAGTTGTAGAGTTACCAAAATACAAGAACATTTGAGACAAGCTAGTAAAAATGCCAAAGGCATTACTAATTTTGATAGTAGTACCTTAGCATATGAAGCATTATTTCATAGATGTAATGAGGATTTTAAATATTATCAGCAAGAATTAATCCAGCAATTAACACAAATTTCTGCATCAGCTACAGCACCAATGCCTTTTAAGGCAACTTTGCTGATTGAAAACGGAAAGATTCAAGGTGGGCAGTTTTTATTTGATGAAGCTTTAGAAAGAAGAAGTTAACTTGATATGTCAAATTTTTCATGTAGTTTAAAATCTATTATGATCTCTGAAACTGATTCTAGTCTCCTTGATGCAGCTTGAACAATCAAATAAATGCACGATCGCCCATTGATCTGAAAATTACTTATATTTTATTGGTAACATTCCAGTGTATATCAATGACGGTTTTCAGGTATTGCTGGAATTGGGGGCGGTGGAGGCCGTCTGAAAATAAAAGCTTTCTTCATAAAATGGCAGGTCATGTTTCATTTTCAGACGGCCTAAATCATTGAGAAACTAAAAACTATTGAAAAGGGAATATTGGGTTTTAAAACCCAATCGGTAAATTTTTTATTGTGAAATATTAATGATGAAAAAATCTTTCCTCACGCTTGTTCTGTATTCGTCTTTACTTACTGCCAGCGAAATCGCCTATCGCTTTGTATTCGGGATTGAAACTCTGCCGACTGCGAAAATTGCGGAAACGTTTGCGCTGACATTTGTGATTGCTGCGCTGTATCTGTTTGCGCGTTATAAGGTGACGCGTTTGTTGATTGCGGTGTTTTTTGCGTTCAGCATTATTGCCAACAATGTGCATTACGCGGTTTATCAAAGTTGGATAACGGGCATTAATTATTGGCTGATGCTGAAAGAGGTTACCGAAGTCGGCAGCGCGGGCGCGTCGATGTTGGATAAGTTGTGGCTGCCTGCGTTGTGGGGCGTGTTGGAAGTCGTGTTGTTTTGCAGCCTTGCCAAGTTCCGCCGTAAGACGCATTTTGCCGCCGATATTTTATTTATTGCGGCGATGTTGCTGATTTTTGGACGTTCATTCAGTACGACGCAGGAACACGGTATTTCGCCTAAGCCGACATACAGCCGAGTCAAAGCCAATTATTTCAGCTTCGGCTATTTTGTCGGGCGCGTGTTGCCGTATCAGTTGTTTGATTTAAGCAAAATCCCTGTGTTCAAACAGCCAGCGCCAAGCAAAATCGGGCAGGGCAGTGTTCAAAATATCGTCCTGATTATGGGCGAAAGCGAAAGTGCGGCGCATTTGAAACTGTTTGGTTACGGACGCGAAACTTCGCCGTTTTTAACCCAGCTTTCGCAAGCCGAATTTAAGCCGATTGTGAAACAAAGCTATTCCGCCGCTTTGATGACGGCTGTGTCCCTGCCCAGCTTTTTCAATGCGATACCGCATGCCAACGGCTATGAACAAATCAGCAGCGGCGATACCAATATGTTCCGCCTCGCCAAAGAGCAGGGCTATGAAACGTATTTTTACAGCGCGCAGGCGGAAAACGAGATGGCGATTTTGAACTTAATCGGTAAGAAATGGATAGACCATCTGATTCAGCCGACGCAGCTTGGCTACGGCAACGGCGACAATATGCCTGATGAGAAGCTGCTGCCGCTGTTCGACAAAATCAATTTGCAGCAGGGCAAGCATTTTATCGTATTGCACCAACGCGGTTCGCACGTCCCATACGGCGCATTGTTGCAGCCTCAAGATAAAGTATTCGGCGAAGCCAATATTGTGGATAAGTACGACAACACCATCCATAAAACCGACCAAATGATTCAAACCGTATTCGAGCAGCTGCAAAAGCAGCCTGACGGCAACTGGCTGTTTGCCTATACCTCCGATCATGGCCAGTATGTGCGCCAGGATACCTACAATCAAGGCACGGTGCAGCCCGACAGCTATCTCGTGCCGCTGGTGTTGTACAGCCCGGATAAGGCCGTGCAACAGGCTGCCAACCAGGCTTTTGCACCTTGCGAGATTGCCTTCCATCAGCAGCTTTCAACGTTCCTGATTCACACGCTGGGCTACGATATGCCGGTTTCAGGTTGTAGCGAAGGCTCGGTAACGGGCAATCTGATTACAGGCGATGCAGGCAGCTTGAACATTCGCGACGGTAAGGCGGAATATGTTTATCCGCAATAAGTGGCGTGAAAACCAATAAAGACAAATTTAGATGATGTCGGGGAAGATGCCCGACCGACAAGACTATGCAAAATATGAAAAACCAAGTACGCGGATCAGGCATGGATGCACGATCCAACCCAGCCAATGTTTCAGACGGCCTGCAAAACAGTTCGGGCCATATCGGTACCAACACGCGCTACCGTCTGACCAAGCTCGGCGAACAAATGGCGCGCCTGCCCATCGACCCGAAAATTGCGCGCATTTTGCTGGCGGCGAAGAAACACGACTGCATGGCAGAAATATTGGTGATCGCGTCCGCGTTGTCGATTCAAGACCCGCGCGAACGGCCGCTGGAAGCGCGCGATGCCGCGGCCAAGGCGCACGAGCGTTTTACCGACAAGCAATCCGACTTCCTTGCCTATCTGAATATTTGGGACAGTTTCCAGCGCGAGCGCGACAAAGGTTTGTCCAACAAGCAGCTGGTGCAGTGGTGCCGCCAATATTTCCTGTCGCACCTGCGCATGCGCGAATGGCGCGAGCTGCACCACCAGCTTGCCCAAACCGCGATTGAAATGGGTTTGACCACCAAAGAAGCCGCGTTTAGACAACCTCCTTCCCAAGAACAATTAAGGCCGTCTGAAAGCCAAGGCGACCAAGATTTGGCGGCCAAACTCAAACAAAAACAACTGGACAAGAAGCAACACCGCGCCCAAATCCGCGCCGCCAAAGAAGCCGGCTACGAACAAATCCACCGCGCCCTGCTCACCGGCCTCATCGCCAACGTCGGCATGAAATCGCCCGACGGCAACGACTACACCGGCGCGCGCGGCAGCCGCTTCCACCTTTTCCCGGCATCAGCCCTGTTCAAAGCCAAGCCCAAATGGGTGATGGCGGCAGAATTGGTTGAAACCACGCGCCTTTACGCGCGCGATGTCGCCGTTATCCAGCCCGAATGGATAGAGCAGGAAGCGTCGCACCTCGTCCGCTACCATTATTTCGAGCCGCACTGGGAACAAAAACGCGGCGAAGTCGTCGCCAGCGAACGCGTGACGCTTTACGGCCTGACCGTATTGCCGCGCCGCCCCGTGTCTTACGGCAAAGTTGCGCCCGAAGAAGCGCGCGAAATCTTTATCCGCGGCGCATTGGTGGCGCAGGAAAGCAATCTTCAGACGGCCTTTTTTGCCCACAATAAAAAGCTGATTAAAGAAATTACCGAACTCGAACACAAATCGCGCAAGCAAGACGTATTGGTCGATGACGAAGCCCTGTTTGCGTTTTATAACGAATGCCTGCCCGAGCTGGTGTGGAAAGACGCGAAAGGCGGCGTTTGGGGAAGCGAAGAGGGCGGACAAACCCAGTCGGACAAGACAGCCGATCAAAACGGACAAGCAAACCAGCGCAACGCAGGGCGTGTGGCGCAAGCCGCGCACGCGGATTCCAAAGATGCGTCCAACCGCGAGCGAGAACCGAGTTCACGTACCCGACAAAATGTTTCAGACGACCCCAAACCCAAAAAGCAGCCTACATCTCAAAAAGGCCGTCTGAAACCTTTGCCCCTTGCCGATATCCGCACCTTTGAAGCCTGGCTCAAAACCGCCGAACGCGACAATCCGCGCCTGCTGTTCCTCAGCCGCGACGATTTGATGCAACACGCCGCCGCGCACATTACCGAAGAACAGTTCCCAAAATTCTGGCAAACCGCAGACGGCAAGTTCAAACTTTCCTACCGCTTCGAGCCACACCATCCGCTTGACGGCGTGACCATGACCGTGCCGCTGACCGTCCTCAACCGCTTGCACGCGCCGTCGCTCGAATGGCTGGTGCCCGGTATGTTGCGCGAAAAAATCCAGCTGCTGATTAAAGCACTGCCGAAGCAAATCCGCCGCATTTGCGTGCCCGTACCCGATTTCATCACCAAATTTCTCGAAAGCAATCCCGACCGCCAAGCCGCCATCATTCCCCAGTTGGCGCACTTTATCGCCAAAAGCGCCGGCGATATGCGGATTCTCGAGCAAATCGACCAAGACGCATGGGCGGCGCAAGAGTTGCCCGAACACTGCTATCTGAATCTGCGCATTATCGACGATGGCGGACAAGAGCTTGCCGGCGGCCGCAAACTGCATGAATTGCAACAACAACTCGGCCAAGCCGCTGCCGTTACCTTCCGCGACAACACCCAAGAATTCGAGCGCGACAACGTTACCGCATGGGACATCGGCACCCTGCCCGAATCCATCAAATTCGCCCGCGGCAAACAACAGCTCACCGGCTACCTCGGCCTGCAAAAAGAAAAAGACGGCCGCATCGCCCTGCGCCTATTTGACACTACCGAAGCCGCCGAACAGGCACACCGTCAAGGCGTAATCGAATTGATGAAGCTGCAATTAAAAGAGCAAGTTAAAGACCTGAACAAAGGCATCCAAGGCTTCACTCAAGCCGCCATGCTGCTCAAACACATCAACGCCGACACCCTGCGCGACGACCTCACCCAAGCCGTCTGCGACCGCGCCTTTATCGGCGAAGACGAGCTGCCGCGCAACGAAAAAGCCTTCAAAGAGCAAATCAAACGCGCCCGCAGCCGCCTGCCCGCCGTCAAAGAAGCCCTCAGCCGCTACTTGCAGGAAACCGCCGCCGCCTATGCCGAACTCAACAGTAAACTCGGCAAACACCCATTGACTCACCTTCTAAGACTACGCCTGCAAACCCTGCTTGCCGCCGGCTTTGCCAGCCATACCCCATGGGCACAATGGCCGCGCCTCCCTATCTACCTCAAAGCCATGACCCTGCGCCTTGAAAAATACAGCAGCAACCCCGCCCGCGACGCAGCCCGCGAAGCCGATATTCAAGAGCTGGAACAAATGTGGCAGGAAAAAACGGATAGCTTGATAAAACAAGGACAGCCCGTTTCAGACGACCTCGCCGCGTTTAAATGGATGATTGAAGAATTGAGAGTATCGCTGTTTGCGCAGGAGTTGAAGACGCCGTATCCGGTGTCGGTGAAGAGGTTGTTGAAGGTGTGGGAGGGGTTGGAATAAATTTAAGGCTACCTGAAAATTTTCAGGTAGCCTTAAAAATCTTAATCTCCTTCTTTTGAAAAGAGTCCTTTAATAACAGTCAATAAAGCAGCAAAAACATTTACAGTTACTCCAGTTGTAACAATCCCAAGGGCTGTATCTGATAAAAATACACGCCCAGTAACAAAACTCACAATTGCACTGAGACAAACGATTACAATCCAAAATGAAAGACATCCGCAAGCAATCTCATATGCTTTATAAGCAAAATCTTTTCTGAGCTCTCTATTTTGTTTCTTGTTTTCCAAAGCTTCTTGCTTATCCAGTTTGTCATATTGGTCAAGTAGAATTGCTTTATCTTCTAAAAGAGCATTTTGACTTTGGTAACTAGAAGTTGTACTTGTAAATCTAGTTGAGGGGCTTACTAACTCGTTTAGCCGTTCCTGACTTCCTTCATCATCAGGTGGAAATAAAAATTGTTGGCTACAGTCGGTCATGAGGTTTCCCTATGACATGTGTTCTGTAAAACTCTTCTATCAAGTTATCTGATATGGGTGGGTAATATCCTCCTATATTTTTCATAGTGGTATCCCAAGGAGTTCCCTCTTTATGCGTAGCATCAGATAAAGTAAAAGCAGGGAGATTCCCATATACGTCGCAAACATAATCTAAAATTTTGCGTTCACTTGGATCAATATGATTGTACCAATCATCTGGCACCCCTCTAACATCGGTAATAGGAAGAGCACCTTGTCCAGCAATAGCCTGATAAATCGATCTTACAACAGGACCATAAGGCCATGCCTCAACTTGCTCATCAAGTAGAGATCGACCAAACACACCTAACATCATGCCATGAGCAATATACGCAACTTTAATGAGCTGCATTGCAGTCATGGTGTCATTTTTTTCACGTTGCCGATTTAATATGTATTTAGCTACCGCCAATGATTTTGCTGCCATTTCACACCTCACTTAACAGTAGGGACTAAATTAAATCTAATTCCATAAAACACAAATTTCAAGAAAGCTTGATTTTCTTTTTAAGTAATTCATTACAAAATGTTAAAATTCTTTAAATTTAAACACGGCTATGTTTTTTGTCAATTTAATTAACCTAATCCAAATACCTTTTAAACACTATCTTATTATTTTTAAAAATATTTTATTAGATTCGCTATTTCTCTACTTATTCCATGCGCTCCAAAAACGACCATCTCGCCTACGAAATCCTTTCCGCCGTCTCAGAAATACCCTTCGGTAAAGTCACCACCTACGGCCAAATCGCCCGCCTAATCGGCAGCAAGCCGTAGCCTCCATGCAACCGCGTGCGTGCCTTTGGGCACACACCCTACCTATGAATCACAAAGAATTTGAAATTTATGTGTAGCCAGCGTAGCCTGTCTAGCAAGTCGTAGCCTACATCAAACCGCGTGCGTGCCTTCGGGCACACACCCTACCTATGAATCATAAAGAGTTTGAAATCTATGTGTAGGGTGTGTGCGGTACGCACGCACGCGGTCTTTTAAAAATGTTCTTTCCAATCAAACCAAAGGCCGTCTGAAAGTATTTCCCAACTTTCAGACGGCCTTTTTATATTCATATTTCTGTTTATTTTTCCAACCGTGCAATCAGTTCATCAGCTAAGTCCAGATAAGCTTGGGTGCCTTTGGCGTGGGCTTCGTAGGCGAGGGCGGGGAGGCCGTGGCTGGGGGCTTCGGCTAGGCGGATGTTGCGGGGGATGACGGTGTCGAAGAGCAGGTTGCCGAAGTGTTGTTTGAGCTGTTCGCTGACTTCGACGACGAGGCGGCTGCGGCTGTCGTACATGGTGCGGACGATGCCGGTTACATCGAGGTCGGGGTTGATGGCTTGGCGGATTTTGCGGACGGTGGCCACTAAGTCGGAAATGCCTTCGAGGGCGTAGTATTCGCAAAGCATGGGGACGATGACGCCGTTGGCGGCGACCAGGCCGTTGAGGGTGAGCAGGGTCAGGGATGGGGGGCAGTCGATGAGGACGTAGTCGTAGTTGTCGGCAACGAGCTGCAGGGCGTTTTTGAGGCGGATTTCGCGTGCGATTTCTTGGACGAGTTCGACTTCTGCGCCGGCAAGTGTGCGGTTGGCGCCCAATACGTCGTAGCCGCCTTCTTTGCTGCGGACGACGGCGTTGGGGATGTCGGTTTCGCCGAGTACAACTTGGTAAACGCCGTTTTCGATGGTGGCTTTGTTGATGCCGCTGCCTGTGGTGGCGTTGCCTTGGGGGTCGAGGTCGACGACGAGGACGCGGCGGCCTTTGGAGGCTAGGGAGGCGGCTAGGTTGACGGTGGTGGTGGTTTTGCCGACTCCGCCTTTTTGGTTGGCGACGGCGAGGATTTGTGCGCTCATGTGCTTTGCTGTCGTATTAAGTGTGGATGGCTGGATTGTACCGTTATTCGGTATGCTTGGGTTGTTTTCAGACGGCCTTTTTGCGGATGATGACGATATGGCGTTCGGCATTGAGTTGGGGGACGTGCAATGCTTCGACTTTTTCGACGGCGACGCTTTCGGGCAGTTTATCGATTTCTTCTTGCGGGTATACGCCTTTCATGGCTGCCCAGTAGCCGCCGTCTTTGAGGAGGTGCTCGGTCCAGTTGACGAAGTCGGCGAGTTCGGCAAAGGCGCGGCTGGTGATGACGTCGGCGCGGCAGTCGGCGGCGGCTTCTACGCGGCCGCTGATGACGCGGACGTTTTTAAGGTCGAGTTCGATGACGGCTTGTTGCAGAAAGGCGGTTTTTTTGGTGTTGGCATCGAGGAGGGTGATGTCGAGGTCGGGACGGCAGATGGCGGTGGGTATGCCGGGCTGTCCGCCGCCGGAGCCGACGTCGAGCATGGTTTGCGCGTGTTCGATATAGGGCAGGAGGGTCAGGCTGTCGAGCAGGTGATGGCTGACGGTTTGGGCGGGATCGCGCAGGGCGGTCAGGTTGTAGGTTTTGTTCCACTTTTGCAGCAGGGCGGCATAGTCTAGGAGTTTGGCCTGTTTGGCTTCGTCGATGTCCAAACCCAGTGCCTGTATGCCGTCGCGGAGCTGTTGCGCCTGATTCATTTGTTATTCCTTATTGGTTAAAACGCGTTGGATGTAATGGTAACGGAAAGCATGCCGTCTGAAAATGTTTGCGCCTGTTGAATCAACGTTTCATCTTGTGAAAGACGATGGGCTGCTCCGGCGCGCGCGTGAGCTGTTTGGGCAGGGTCAGCATGGCGATGATCCATACGGAGAGGGTGTAGTAGAACACGCCTTGCCCACGCATGCCTGCCAATGCGGCATTGCCTAAGATGGCTTCAAAAATCAAGCCTGCCACCGCTGAGGCACACGCTGCGACACCGGCAAGGAAGATGGCGTAACGCGAATGCCGGCGCATCATTTTTTTATACGCCAGCTTGGTCAGTCCGCCGGCAATCGGCAAGTTGAGGAAGGCAAACATGCCGCAGACAAACCATGCGACGGAATCCTGCCAGCCGCTTTGCCATGCCCATGTGCCGTTTTTGACTGTAACCAACAGTCCTTGGCCGTCTGAAAAGGCGATTTGCACGATATTGTGCAATATCATCGCCAGCGGCAGGGTGAGGAACATCAGTGCGACCAATAGGGGGCGGTAGGGCTTTTCTTGTGTCAGATACATGGCGGTTTGCCTTGTTGTGGGATAAGTTGAAATGATAGCAGATTGGCGGTTGATTCACGTTTGTTAGCGCTGAAATTGCTGACAAAAACGGTCAATTAAAAAAGAAATGAAAAATTCTTTTTTCTTGGCAAACGTTGGCGGATAAAGGTTAAGAAAACGTTTTCAGACGGCCTAATCTCTTATTTTTATATGAACCGAACAGAAAATCTTTGCATTTCTCCGTAAAATCTACTAAATTCTCAATAACATATTATAAAGACCTGAAATCTGGAACCCAAACCGAAACTGCCTTCCGCCATTTACGCTCGGAAACTCAGCAGGCAACAAAAGTTTCACACACAACAAAAATACAAAACAATTCCTATGAAATCAGTTGTTTATAATGATAGATAACCACAAGGCAAACCATGCCTGACTTTAGTAGGAGTAAAACCATGGCTGAAGCAACCGATGTCGTATTAGTAGGCGGCGGCATTATGAGCGCCACTTTGGGCGTATTGCTCAAAGAACTCGAACCATCTTGGGAAATCACCCTGATCGAACGCTTGGAAGATGTAGCGTTGGAATCATCAAATGCATGGAATAATGCCGGTACGGGACACTCTGCGCTGTGTGAATTGAACTATGCGCCCCTGACTGCTGACGGCACGATCGATCCGACCCGCGCCCTCAATATTGCCGAACAATTCCATATCAGCCGCCAATTTTGGGCGACTTTGGTCGAAGAAGGCAAACTGACCGACCGCACTTTCATCAATTCCGTCCCCCATATGTCGCTGGTGATGAACGCCGACCATTGCAGTTATCTGCAAAAACGTTTCGACGTGTTCAAAAACCAAAAACTCTTTGAAAAAATGGAGTTTTCTACCGACCGCGCCAAAATTGCCGAATGGGCGCCGCTGGTTGTCAACGGCCGTGATGAAAACCAATCCATCGCCGCCAACTACTCCGCCGAAGGCACAGACGTCGATTTCGGCAGCCTGACCCGCCAGATGGTCAAATACTTGAGCGACAAAGGCGTAAAAATCAAATTCAACCGCCATGTCGACGACCTCAACCGCGAATCGGACGGCGCATGGGTGCTGAAAACCAGCAGCACCAAAGAGGATGACGACCCGTTGACACTCCGCACCCGTTTCGTCTTCCTCGGCGCAGGCGGCGGCGCACTGACCCTGCTGCAAAAATCCGGTATCCCCGAAGGCAAAGGCTACGGCGGCTTTCCGGTTTCCGGCCTCTTCTTCCGCAACAGCAATCCCGAAACGGCCGCGCAACACAACGCCAAAGTATACGGCCAAGCCTCCGTCGGAGCGCCCCCTATGTCCGTTCCGCATTTGGATACCCGCAACGTGGACGGCCAACGCCATTTGATGTTCGGCCCGTATGCAGGCTTCCGCCCTAACTTCCTCAAACAAGGCTCGCTCATGGATTTGCCGATGTCCATCCACATGGACAACCTCTACCCCATGCTCCGCGCCGGTTGGGCTAATATGCCGCTGACCAAATACCTCTTGGGCGAATTGCGTAAAACCAAAGAAGAACGCTTCACTTCGCTCTTAGAGTATTATCCGGAAGCCAACCCTGACGATTGGGAACTGATTACCGCCGGTCAGCGTGTGCAAATCATCAAAAAAGACCCGAAAAAAGGCGGCGTACTCCAATTTGGTACCGAAATCGTCGCCCATGCCGACGGCTCGCTGGCCGCATTGCTGGGCGCGTCCCCAGGTGCATCAACCGCCGTACCTTTGATGATTAAGCTGATCAACCAATGCTTCCCAGGTCATGCCGAATCATGGTCAGGCCGTCTGAAAGAATTGGTGCCCGGCTACGGCATCAAGCTGAACGACAATCCGTCTTTGGCGGACGAAATCATCAGTCACAACGCGTCCGTTTTGGGCATTCATCACTAAATTGAAGCAGACACAAAGGCGGGCATTCTTGCCCGCCTTTTTTCAAACCATTAAAATAGCGGCATTCAGGCCGTCTGAAATCTAATCTGCAGCAGCATGTTGCACGACTCAAACCCGAAAATCAGCCCCAATAGAAAAACGCCATGACCGATATTCTCAACAAAATCCTTGCCACCAAAGCAGAAGAAGTGGCCGCCCAAAAAGCCGCCGTTTCCTTGGAAGACATCAAAGCCCAAGCGCAGGCAGCCGCGCCGGTTCGCAGCTTTATCGGCTCAATCCGTGAAAAACACGCGCAGAATCTGCCTGCTATTATTGCCGAAGTCAAAAAAGCCAGCCCGAGCAAAGGCCTGATCCGTCCTGATTTTCATCCTGCCGAAATCGCCGTTGCCTATGAAAAAGCCGGCGCGGCCTGTTTGTCCGTGTTGACGGACGAACCTTATTTCCAAGGCTCGCCCGAGTATTTGAAACAGGCGCGTGCGGCCGTGGCGCTGCCGGTCTTGCGTAAAGATTTCATCATCGACGAATACCAAATCTATCAGGCGCGCGCGTGGGGTGCGGATGCGGTTCTTCTGATTGCCGCCGCATTGGAAGCCGGGCAGCTTGAGCGTTTTGAAGCCGTTGCCCACGAATTGGGCATGACTGTATTGTTGGAGTTGCACGATGCGTCCGAGCTGGAAAAATGCCGCAACATGACCACGTCGTTGTGGGGCGTCAACAACCGCAACCTGCGTACGTTTGAAGTGACCCTGCAACAAACCCTCGACCTCTTGCCTGAATTGAACGGTAAAACCGTTGTAACCGAAAGCGGCATCCGCAACAAAGAAGATGTCGATTTCATGCGCGGCCACGGCGTGCATACTTTCCTGATCGGCGAAACCTTTATGCGTGCCGAAGATATCGAAGCCGAAGTCAAAAAACTGTTCTAAACCTAAAAAATATCAGGCCGTCTGAATTTTCAGACGGCCTGAATCCATTGGAGACGAGAAAAAATGTTTACCGTACAACGCATTTATGCTTATCAGCCGAATCCCGAACAGACCGCCGTCTTTATCGACCGCCTTTATCCGCGCGGCGTCCATAAAGAAGTTTTCGCTACGGCGATTTGGCTCAAAGACATTACGCCCAGTGCAAACCTGCGCCGCTGGTATCATGAAAATCCGGCTGAGAATTTTGACGGTTTTGTCAGCCGTTATCACGAAGAGCTGCAAGGCGATGCCGAGCAGGCCGCTATCAAGCGGCTGCTGGATTTGGAAAAACAGCACGGCAATATTTTATTGCTGACCGCCGTCAAAGACCCTCGACATTCCCACATCTCCGCACTGGCTCAATTTTTGGGCACAACGTTTGAATATCGCGATTAAAAAATCAGTGTTTGGGCTGAATACAAAAAGGCCGTCTGAAATTAAGGTTTCAGACGGCCTGCTATTTTCAAATCAAGAAGGATAACGGTGTGCCACCAATTTTCCGTCTATGTATTCGCCGATATAGACTTGCGAGGCTTCAAGGTGGAGGTGGTCGAGTTCCTGTTGCAGCCATTCTTCATCACGCTTAATGATTTCGAGGATGTCGGGGTCGACTTGGCCGTCTGTAATCAGCGGATAGCGCAGGCTTTCGTCGCCGTACTTAATGACGGCGAGCTGGCCGTTTTGTTCCATCACGGCACGTTTGACGGCAGAGATTTCGTAGATGCCGGCGGCGCGGAGTTTGAACATGAGGTCGTGTGCGCTGATGCCGTTTTTCATGCATTCATCGGTTTGGATTTTGCCGTTGACGATAACCCAGACGGATTTGCCGTCAATGATGGATTTGACCCAGCGGTTGTGGTTTTTGATGAATTTCAGGCTCAAGACCAACAGCGTCCACAAAATCAGCACGAGGAAAAATTGCAACAGGCCGACGCTGTCGCTGTAAATCACGCCGCCGATGATGCCGCCGAGTACATAGTTTTGCACTTGGTCCATGGCGGAGGTCGGCGCGAGGTTGCCTTTACCTAAGAGGTTGATTTGCAAAATCAAACCTAAAATACCCATCAGTAGTTTGAGGGCGAGCAGGGAGTATGCTTCCATGTGTGTGTATCCTGTTATTCTTTATCGATGAGTTCGATATTGTTGTTGACCAAATTGATGGGCGTCAGCGTGTAGGCGGAGAAGTCTTGATTGAAATGGACTTCGTAGTATTGGTTTTTGATGCCGATAATCATGCCGTTGAACAGGCGAGTGCTGTTGACGATGATGTCTTGTTTTTCAACTTTTTGGTTTTCAATCAAGGCATTGAGAAAACCCACCATGCGCGAAGTATCGGCGGCAAAGTTTTGACGCTCGCTGTATGAAAGATATTGCGTGCCGCAGATGAGGATAAGCAACAACAGCGCAATAATGCTCAGGTCGCGGTATTTGGTGTCCATGCGGTGGCGCAGGTATTGCGATACGGCGAGCAAGAGGATGACGAGGGCGGCGAAAATCAGGACGTATTTCAAGTAGTCGTTGAAATACATATGGTTTTCAAGATAAAAGTGAGAAAAGAATTTCATGGTATTTGATAAATTTGGGAAGGGTAATAAGGCCGTCTGAAACTTACATTTCAGACGGCCTTGTCTATTAAACAAGGATGTTGCGTCAAGGTTTCGGATAAAGCATACATGGCGCTTCCCGAAGTAGTATCAGTTGATAAATCCGTCGTCTTTCATTTTCTTTTCGGAAAAATACTGGCCGATGACCAGTAAGCTGGCCATAATGATAATGAAAAGACCTGCCATGGTCAGGGTGATTTTGAGAAACAAATCGGCATCGACGAAGGAAAACCAAAGTTGAAAAATCAAGAGAAACACCCAGCTGACGAACAATCCGAGACAGGCATAGACGCCGAGTTTAAACACGTTCTTTTTCCAAAATGACGACGTAGGCTTCACGCACGAAAAACAGCAGCATGCGGCGCTGGTCTTTTTCCATGGTAACGACCTTCCAGCCTTGCGAAGCGTGGCTATTGAGGAAATCGCTGAATTTGACCGGATTGATTTTGGCGCTGCCGAAAACCAAACTGGAAAGCAGGTTCTCTTGATAAATGACGGCCTTATATTCTTTCATTTTATTCCTTTAAAAATAAGGGGGCTTTAAAGCCCCCTGATTCTACTCCTTATTATTCAACTGCGGTAATACGGAGCCTTCGCCCAATGCCAACAAACCGCTTTGTGAGTAAATACCCAGTTTGGCGCGGGTGTCGGTAATGTCGAGGTTGCGCATGGTCAGTTGGCCGATGCGGTCGAGCGGTGTGAACGCTGCGTCTTCAACTTTTTCCATACTCAGGCGTTCCGGTTGGTAGGTCAGGTTGGGCGATTCGGTGTTCAGAATCGAGTAGTCGTTGCCGCGGCGCAGTTCGAGGGTGACTTCGCCGGTAATGGCTTTGGCAACCCAGCGTTGGGCGGTTTCGCGCAACATAAGCGCTTGGCTGTCAAACCAGCGGCCTTGGTAGAGCAGGCGGCCGAGGCGCAGGCCGTTAATGCGGTATTGTTCGATGGTGTCTTCGTTGTGGATGCCGGTAACCAAACGCTCGTAGGCGATGTGGAACAATGCCATTCCCGGGGCTTCGTAAATGCCGCGTGATTTGGCTTCGATGATGCGGTTTTCGATTTGGTCGCTCATGCCCAAGCCGTGACGGCCGCCGATGCGGTTGGCTTCGAGGAAGAGTTCGACAGGATCGGCGTATTCTTTGCCGTTCAGTGCAACCGGCACGCCTTCTTCAAAGCGCACGCTGACTTCTTCGGGTTTGACTTCGACGCTTTCGTCCCAGAAGGCAACGCCCATGATGGGCTTAACGATTTTGATGCCGCTGTTGAGGAATTCCAAGTCTTTGGCTTCGTGGGTGGCACCCAGCATATTGGAGTCGGTAGAGTAGGCTTTTTCAACCGACATTTTGTAGTTGAAGCCGTTGGCAATCAGAAATTCGCTCATTTCGTGACGGCCGCCGAGTTCGTCGATAAATTGTTGGTCGAGCCAAGGTTTGTAGATTTTCAACGCCGGGTTGGTCAACAGGCCGTAGCGGTAGAAACGCTCGATGTCGTTGCCTTTGTAGGTGCTGCCATCGCCCCAGATATTCACATCATCTTCTTTCATGGCAGAAACGAGCATGGTGCCGGTAACGGCACGACCCAGAGGCGTGGTGTTGAAGTAGGCGATGCCGCCGGTGGAAACGTGGAACGCGCCGCATTGGATGGCGGCGATGCCTTCGTGTGCCAACTGCGCGCGGCAGTCGATTAAGCGGGCGTTTTCTGCGCCGTATTCCATCGCTTTTTTAGGAATGGCATTGTAATCGTCTTCGTCGGGCTGACCGAGGTTAGCGGTGTAGGCATAAGGCAGCGCGCCTTTGAGTTTCATCCACAACAGCGCGGCGGAGGTATCAAGACCGCCGGAGAAGGCGATGCCGACTTTTTGACCGATGGGGAGATTTTGTAAAATGGTATGGTTTTGGCTCATTGGGATTCCTCCAGACTTGAAAAGTTGAAACCATTATCTTATAAATGGAATACATTGTCAGCAATTAGGCCGTCTGAATGTTCGGAGGGCCGTATTAAAGAAACCTCATCATGAACGCTTTTAACCTCATTATCATCGGCGATGAAATCCTGCATGGCAGCCGTCAAGACAAGCATTTCGCCTTTTTTAAATCCTTATTGGAATCGCACGGGCTGAAGCTCAATCAGGTGCAATATCTGCCTGACGAGCCCGATTTGCTGGTCAAACAACTGCGCCGCAGTTTTTCAGACGGCCTGCCGACTTTCGTTACCGGCGGTATTGGTTCTACGCCTGACGACCACACACGCCAAGCCGCAGCGGCCGCTTTGGATTTGCCTGTCGTCCGCCATCCTGAAGCCGCCAAGTTTATCGAAGGCGTGACCCGGAAACGCGGCGAGCCGCTCGATTCGCCGGAACACGCCCAACGCCTGAAGATGGCGGATTTTCCCGAGGGCGCGGAATTGGTGCCCAATCCGTTTAACAACATCGCCGGATTTTCCATCCGTGAGCATTATTTCTTCCCCGGTTTCCCCGTGATGGCGCACCCGATGGCCGAATGGGTATTGGAAACTTATTACGCCGACCGCTTCAACCAAACCGAACGCGGCAGCCGTAGCGTATATGTGTTCGACCAACCCGAATCACGCATTACGCCGATTATGGAACATCTTGAGCGTACCTACGCCGGCGTCCGTTCGTACAGCCTGCCTACCGTGGGCCGTACCGATTCAGACGGCCGTTATACTCCGCCGCATATCGAGTTCGGCATCAAAGCGGAAGGCGAGGCCTGCCGCTTGCTGGATGTGGCGTGGGAAGATGCGTTGCAGGGTTTGCAGGCGATTGGCGCGACTTTGAAAGAAACGGTGGAATAATGCACTTATCCCCGGCCCAATCCAGACGCGCACTGACTTTTGCCTCTTTGCTGTTTTTACCGCCGACCCTCATCATCGGCATTTGGCTGGCGCAATATGGCGGCTTTGCTTTTGAGCCGCCGCTGATGCACGCCGTCCATGCCCACGCGGGAACATGGTTTGACCCGATTGCCACTGTGTTGCACTATCTGGGCAAAACCGCGATTGCCGTGCCGCTGATCGGCGCAGTCGCCGCAGCCCTGTATTTTGCCGATAAGAAGCGCGAGGCACTGTTTTGCGTGTTGGCGGCATTGGTGCCGACTTTGAACATGCTGATTGTGAAGGTATGGTTTGCCCGCGAACGTCCGCTGCTTTGGCCGCGCCTGATTGAAGAGAGCAATTTTTCCTTCCCCAGCGGCCACAGTACGTTTTCCGCCGCCATTGCCGTCATGCTGATATTGCTTTGCCGCCGCACGCGCTACCGCCGCGCCGCTTGGATAGGCGGTATTTCCTTTGCCCTGTTGACCGGGTTTTCGCGCATTTATTTGGGCGTGCATTATCCCACCGACGTTTGGGCAGGCTGGACAAACGGCACGCTGACTGCCTTGCTGGTGTATATGCTCATCTTCAGGCCGTCTGAAAAATAGAAGAAACGAATCATGAATACACGTTCACCCAACACGCCTTATTGGCTCAGAAACGGCCATGCCGACACCCTGTTTGCCAAGTTGCTGCAAGGCAAAGCGCCCGACTACCGCCGCGAGCTTCTGCCCGACAGTACCGGCAAAACCCAAGTTGCCTACGATTTTGTCGACAGCGCCGACCCTGATGCGCCGCTGGTGGTTTTGTTCCACGGACTGGAAGGCAGCAGCGAGAGCCATTACGCGGTCGAGTTGATGAAAGCCGTACAGCAGCGCGGTTGGAATGGCGTGGTTGCCCATTTCCGCAGTTGCGGCGGCATAGAAAACACCGCGCCCGTGTTTTACCACCTCGGCGATACGACTGAAATCGCCTTTATGCTCAACACGCTGGCCCGACGCTATTCAATCATCTACGCCGTCGGCGTTTCTTTGGGGGGTAATGCTTTGGCCAAATATTTGGGCGAGCAGGGCAGCAATGCCGTTCCGCGCGCTTCTGCCGTCGTTTCTGCACCGGTTGATGCCGTAGCGGCAGGTACGCGTTTTGATCAGGGCATGACGCGACTGATTTACACGCGCTATTTTTTGAATTCACTGTTGCCGAAAGCCCAGGCGATTCCCCGGTTTCAGACGGCCTTAAGCCAGCAAAACTGCAAAACGCTTGGCGATTTTGACGACCGCTTTACCGCGCCGCTACACGGTTTTGCCGACCGCCACGATTACTACCGCCGCAATTCCTGCAAACCGTTTCTGAAAGGCGTGGATACGCCGTTGCTGTTGCTTAATGCCGTCAACGACCCCTTCCTGCCGCCGGAAGCCCTGCCGACCGGGCGGGATGTGTCCTCGGCCGTTACGCTGTTGCAACCGGCATACGGCGGTCATGTCGGCTTTGTCAGCCGCGATCAGGGCCGTCTGAATCTGCAATGGCTGCCGCAAACGGTGTTGGACTATTTCAAACAGTATCAGCCGTAAATGAAAAAGGACATGTATGCGACATGCCCTTAGTGTGCAGAAAGTAAAAAGGCCGTCTGAAAACGAATTTCAGACGGCTTTTTGAATGGCTTGATTATTTGCCTTTGTTGTCGGCTTTGGCTTCTTTTTTCAGAGAAGCGTACAACTCAGGGTCGCGGTTTTTCAGCAGGGAAGCAACGGCCAAGTCGTCACGGTTGACTTTAGCTAAATCTACGCGCTCGATGTGTACCAAACGCAGCAATTCGCGTACAGGTTTAGGCATATTGCGGCCGGATTCGTAACGGGAACCACCGGATTGAGTCACACCAATGCGACTCCAGAAGTCCATTTGGTTCAGGCCGAGTTTTTTACGGATATCGCGGATATTTTCAATTTTTTCGAACGATTTCATGAATCTTCCTTATTGTGGTATTTAGTGTATGCCATTAGGCATAAAAAAGGTCTGCAAGAATGCCGGCATCCTTTTCCCTATTGTTTTTTGGGGTGATATGTGGGCGTATTGCAAATGGCTGATCTAGATAATTAGACAGTATATTCGAAAGAAGTTTTCTGCTGTCTGCCATAATTTGTGTAAATATTTCTTAATTCATTATTTCAGTAAAATTTTGTTATATAAATCATTAAATTATGCGTTTATCTTAGATATGGCATAAGCAAATTTTTACATAATTAAACAATTCAATATGGGTAAAAACTTAATTTCGAGTTTTTATTCGGTTTTCTGGATTGAGAATGCGAATAAATTTTAGGCCGTCTGAATCTATGTTTTCAGACGGCCTGAAGGTTTTTTCAAGGTTAAGGCTTACCGCTGGCAGGGCTGATGGTAAGGATTTCGTAGCCGGTCTCGGTAACCAAAACTTCGTGTTCCCATTGGGCGGAGAGTGAGCGGTCTTTGGTGACCACTGTCCAACCGTCGTTCAGGATGCGCAGATGGCGTTTGCCTTGGTTGATCATCGGCTCGATGGTGAAAATCATGCCCGGTTTGAGGACGAGGCCCTCACCTTTGCGGCCGTAGTGGACCACTTGCGGCGCTTCGTGGAAACCGCGGCCGATGCCGTGTCCGCAGAATTCTTGTACTACGGAGTAGCCGGCATTTTCGGCAACCTGTTGGCAGGCATAGCCGACATCGCCGAGGGTGGCGCCGGGTTTGACCGCTTCGATACCCGCCATCATGGAGGCGTGAGTCACGTCGATCAGGCGTTGGGCAATCGGTGAGACTTTGCCGACGGTAAACATACGGCTGGAGTCGCCGTGGAAGCCGTCTTTTTTAATGGTCAGGTCGATGTTGACGATGTCGCCTTCTTTCAGCGGTTTGTCATCGGGAATACCGTGGCAGATGACGTGGTTGACAGAGGTACAGCAGGATTTCGGGTAGGGCGGGTTGCCGTAGTTGAGGGGGGCTGGATAACCGCCTTGAACGTTGACGTGGTAGTCGTAAACGAGTTTGTCGATTTCGTTGGTGGTTATGCCGGGTTTGACGAATTGGCCGATGTAGTCGAGGGCTTCGGCGACCAAGCGACCGAGTTCGCGCATTTTTTCGATTTCTTCGGGGGTTTTGATGATGACTTTGTCCATGAGGTTTCCTTCTTGTTTCAGACGGCATGGGGGTCGTCTGAACGGGACGGGTGTGCCGTCTGTTTAAAACAGGTTGTCGAGATTGTCTTTATTGCGCGGTTTGGCTTGTGGTTTGGCCTCAGGCTCGGCTTTCGGAGTCGGTTTGGACTCGGGGACTTTGGCTTTTGCCGGTTTGTTTTCTGCTGCTTGTGCGGCTTTGTTTGCTACCGGCTGGCTGTCTGCTTGAGGTGTGTTTTGAGCGGCAGGGCTGCTGTTGTCGGATTGTGTGTTTTCTGATTTGTCGGCTTCAGCGCGTTTGTTTTCTGTGCGTTTGCCGCGGTGTGTAGTGGGGCGGTTGGTTTTTACACCTTCTTCCGCTTTTTCGCCTTTTTCGTCCTGTGGGACGACAGGGTTTCCGGAGGCGGTTTTTGCGTCGCCTTCTTGGGCGGGTTGGACGGTTTCAAGTTCGATAGTGCCGTTGGGGCGCCAAACTTCAATGCGTGTGTCGGTTTGTTCGGCAGGGCTTTTTTCGGGTACGTCGGTTTTACTGGAGTTTAGGGTGCTGAATACGCCGGCAACAAGGGCTGCGACGGCGATAAAGCTGACAAGGAATAAGGCGCGGATTAGGTGTTTGGGCTTAAGTTGGAAAGGGGTTTTATTATTCTTGGACATGATGTGGCAGGTAATTGTTGGAGGAATGGCCGTCTGAATATTCAGACGGCCTGAGTTGCCTGTGAATCAGTTGGCAACGTAGTTTTGATAGAGGGTCACGACTTTTTGTACGCCGACGGTCGTGCTGACTTTTTGGGTCACGCGGGCTTGTTCGTCAGGCGTGAGGATGCCCATCACATAGGTCACGTTGCCGTAAGTCACGATTTTGACGCGTGCTTGGGTGGCCGGGCTGAGGCCCAACAGGGTGGCGCGGACTTTGGATGTGCCCCAAGTATCGTTGGTCACATCGCCGAGCGAACGCGCTTGTGAGGCAACGGTGATGTAGTTGTACACGCCTTCTGCGGCTTGTTCGGAACGGGCAATGCGCTCAACAAATTGTTTTTCGCCTTCGGTAGCCACTTGGCCGAGCAGGAGCAGGTGGCGGTTGTAGCCGACAACGTTCAGTTTGGGCTTGTAGCCTTGGACTTGGTTGTTTTGGCGCAGGTAGGAGCGTGCGGTGGTTTCGACACGCAGGGCCATAACGTTGTCGTCGGTTTGCGCGCCTGTGGTGCGGCGATCGACGGCGGATTTGGTGCCGACGGCAGCACCGCCGATCAGTGCGCCGACGCAGCCGCTCAGACTCAGGCTCAAAAGGGTCGCAGTCAGAACGGGGAGGGCGTAGCGTTTGATATTCTTCATATCCTTTTCCTTGGGTATGGACGGTTGGGTGTTCAGACGGCCTTTAAGGGGGTCGTCTGAAAAGAAAGGGTTACATGCCTTCAAGCAGGACGGAGTCGATGCAGTCGCACATGGCGTGAATCAGCAAAATATGGTTTTCCTGAATGCGGGCAGTGCGCGGATAAGGGACGTTGAGCAAAACGTCGGTATCTTTGAGCATGGCGGCGATTTTTCCGCCGTCGCGACCGGTCATGGCGATGACGTGCATGTCGCGTTCGTGTGCCGCTTTGATGGCTTCGATAACGTTGGCGGAATTGCCGGAGGTGGAGATACCGACCAATACGTCGCCGGCGCGTCCGAGCGCGCGCACTTGTTTGCTGAATACATGGTCGAAACCGTAGTCGTTACCGATGGCGGTCAGGGCGGAAGTGTCTGTCGTCAGCGCGACAGCGGCCAATTCCATGCGTTCTTTTTCAAAGCGGCCGGTCATCTCGGCGGCGAAGTGTTGCGCGTCGGCAGCCGAACCGCCGTTGCCGCAAGCCAGGATTTTGCCGTCGTTCATCAGGCATTGCAGCATCAGCTCGGCAGCCTGTACGGTCGGCTCGACCAGTACTTTTTCGGCTTCTTGCTTGGCGCGGATGCTCTCGGCAAAATGCGCGGAAACGCGTTCTTGTAATGTTGTCATGAGGTTAACCTGTAATATTTTGAATCCATTCGGGTTGGCCGTCGCCCTCAATCAGTACCGCATCCAAGCGGCAGGGCGCATGGTTTAACCCGTACTTTTGCAGATAATACTCTACACTTCGTTGCAATTTCAATAATTTGGACGGCGAGATGCTGTATGCGGCACCACCGAAACCTCGGTTTTTGCGGTATTTTACTTCAACAAACACAATCATACCGCCGTTTTTGACAATTAAATCGATTTCACCGTAGGCGCAATGCCAGTTCCGCGCCAGCAGCGAGCAGCCTTTGTCCAGCAGGAATGCCAGTGCCGCATCTTCGGCCGCCGCCCCCTGTTTGTGGTTTAAGCGCATGAAAAGTTTACCCGTTATATAATCATTGTTTTTAAAGAGACGCCGTTTCAGACGGCCTTGAATCTATGTACACAAAACACCTGCAAAAAGCCGTCGACAGCATCGAAAAACAGACATTATACGTTGTCGCCACACCCATCGGCAATTTAGCCGACATAACGCTGCGCGCGCTGGCCGTTCTGCAAAAGGCCGACATTATCTGCGCCGAGGACACCCGTGTTACCGCCCAGCTTTTGAGTGCGTACGGCATTCAGGGCAAACTCGTGAGCGTGCGCGAACACAACGAGCAGCAAATGGCCGATAAAATTATCGCCTATCTTTCAGACGGCCTGAGCGTCGCCCAAGTTTCGGATGCGGGCACGCCTGCGGTTTGCGATCCCGGTGCGAAACTTGCCACCCGCGTGCGCGAAGCCGGATTTAAAGTGGTGCCTGTAGTCGGCGCAAGCGCGGTCATGGGGGCGTTGAGCGTGGCTGGGGTGACGGAATCCGATTTTTACTTCAACGGTTTCCTGCCGCCTAAGACCGGCGAACGTCAAAAGCTGTTGGCCAAATGGGCGGAAGCCGATTTTCCGATTGTGATGTTTGAAACGCCGCACCGTATCGAAGCAAGCCTTGCGGATATGGCCGCGCAGTTCCCCGAACGCCGTTTGACTTTGGCGCGCGAAATCACCAAAACGTTTGAAACCTTCCTCAGCGGCACGGTTGCCGAAATCCAAGCCGCCCTTAAAAACGACAGCAACCAAACGCGCGGCGAGATGGTGCTGGTGTTGCACCCTGCTGTGAAAGAGAAACACAGTGATTTGCCCGAGGCGGCACAAAATACCATGAAAATCCTTGCGGCCGAGTTGCCGACCAAACAGGCCGCCGAGCTTGCCGCCAAGATTACCGGCGAAAGCAAAAAAGCCTTGTACGATTTAGCGTTGGAGTGGAAACGGATTTCAGACGACGCTTGAGGTCTTGCAGGCTTATTTCTCTCAACCTGTGGTGTGAACGATGCGACGATTTCCTACAGGCAAGGCTGGGTATTGTTCGTTATCCGTTTGCCGGTTCTACAGGCTTTATATAGGCAAAGTTTTGTTTGCCGCATTGCTTCCCCCCCCTTGCAATTTATAATGACACTGCATACAACTAGTATGTTCTTAAATCTTTCAATCTACGGGAGTGGACTTATGAAACAAAACATCATCGTTGCCTTATTCAACATCTCCAGCGAAGCTTATCAAGCCTTTTCTGAATTGAAAGCTTACTCGCAGACAACAGATACTTTGGTGGCACAAGCCGTTTTGGTTAAAAAGGAAAATGACCTGATTATCCCAGCAGAAAGCACCGACTTTACCGCCAATACGGTCGAAGGCACATGGACGGGCGGCCTCATTGGTTCACTGGTCGGCATTCTCGGCGGTCCTATCGGTGTTCTGTTGGGTGGAGCTACTGGCGCACTCATCGGCAGTGATGCAGGTACTGCCCAAACATTGGAAGAGGGGGCGTTGCTGGAAAATACAGCCAAAAAACTGGATAACGGCAGTACTGCAATCATTATTTTGGCGCAAGAATCCGACGAGGCTGTATTGGATGCTTTCTTCCACCGTTTCAAAACCGTTATTCTCCGGCAAGATGCAGTCGTTGCCCAACAGGACGTATTGGCAGCAATAGAAGCGCAGGAAGAAGTGGCACGTCAGGCACACGAAGCTTGGAAAAAACAGCGCAAAGCCGAACGCAAAGAGAAAGTGGAAGCCTTCAAGGCCGACATCAAACAAAAATTCGACGAATTGGCAGCCAAGTTGAAATAACACTGCCACCAACCCAAGGTATGTAACCGCTCAAATTTTCCGTTTCGGATGCATGCCAAACCGGTTTGAGGCTACCTGAAAATCTATTTTTCAGGTAGCCTCTCCCTTTTTCATGCCCCGAGACCTTTGCAAAGGTCTCAACCTATGTTATTGCAAAGGTCTCGGCCTTTTTATAATTGGATTTTAGATCGATCCAATAGGTTCAATACGCTTCTAAGTTTGCGTTTCAGACGGCCTCAATGTTTGGCAAACCTGCTTCAACGCTGCCATGCGTTGCGCAAATATTCGATGCAGTCGGTCAAGGCGTAAAACGGGGCGTTGCCGTGATTGGCGTTGGGGTAGAGGGTAAAGCGGACATCTGCGCCGAGGTGGTGCAAAGTGCCGGCAAGGATTTTGGCTTGTGCGACCATGCCGCGGCTGGTTTGGTCGGGACGGTTGTTTTTGCCCTCATGTTCGCCTGCGCTGAGGCGGATGCCGATTCCTTGCGGCAAAGTGTCGGGCAGCCAATCGAGTACGCGGCGGTCTTGCCACCAGATAGACGGCGAAACCAGTAAATAATGGCGGAATCGTTCGGGGCGGGTGAACAGGGAATAGAGGCCGTACAGTGCGCCGAATGAATGGCCGAAGACGGCTTGGTTTTGGGCATCGATGCGGTATTTGCTGTCGAGCAGGGCAGAGAGTTCGTCGTCGAGAAAGCGGCTGAAGCGGTCGGCTTGGCCGTATTGTTTGCGTTCGGATTCGGGCGCGTTGCCGGGCAGCGGCGGCGTGTAGTCGAGGGCGCGTTGGCTTAAGTCGCGAATGGTGCCGCCGGTGTAGCCGATGCCGACAATCAGACAGGCGGCATGGCTTTTGGTGATGGGGTTGATGAGCAGGGATTGCGCCATATTAAGGATGGCGGGGAAAAAGGCATCCCCGTCAAGAATATACAGCACGGGATAGCCGCCTGCCGGACGCTTGCCGAGTGCAGCGGCTTGAATACGGTAGGTACGGCCGGTGTGTGCGGAGGTAATGGAGGTTTCTTCGGCTTGCAGCAGGGTGGCGGTTTGCCAGTTGGGGCGGATGGGCATGATGGGGTGCTTTAATCAATGGGTTGTTTAAGTAAAAGGAGAAAAGGCCGTCTGAACAATGGATTTCAGACGGCCTTATTGTACGGATTTCTGCCTTTTTAACAATACGCGTGATTAGCGTACGTCAACGTAGGAGCTGCTGTGCAGTTCGCGCAGGAGGTTGGTGGTCGCCTGTTGCGCTTTTTGTTGGGACAGGTATTGGCGGACGGCGTTTTGTTGGCGCTCTTCAGGCGTACCTGCTTCGCGGACGTCGTTCAGCTTGATGATGTGCCAGCCGAATTGGGTGCGGACAGGGGCGCTGATTTGGCCAGGTTTGAGTTTGTGGACGGCTTCTTCAAACGGGGCAACCATCATGCCGTCGGCAAACCAGCCCAAATCGCCGCCGTTGCCGGCACTACTGTCTTGCGAGTATTGGCGTGCCAAACCGCCAAAATCTGCGCCGCTGCGGGCTTGTGAGTAGATTTTGCGGATGGTGCTTTCTGCGCCGACGGCGGCATTGTCGTTGTCGGCTTTAATGAGGATGTGTTGGGCATGGTATTGACGCACAGGGTCTGCTTCAGGCAGGGTCACGCCTTGTTGTTTGGCCTGCTCGATGTAGCGTGCCACTTCAGAGTCGCTCACACGGCTGTTTTGCATGATGGCTTGTTGGCGCACTTTTTCAACAATAATGCTGTCGGCGATGTCTTGACGGACGGCGGCAGACGGATTTTTGATGTTGGGGTTGTGCGCGATAACGGCTTCGATTTCGCTATCGGTTGCTTGGATGTTGCGGCGTTTGCCTGCTTGGAGGATCAGGGATTGGTTGATCATTTGTGCCAAAACCTGTTGGCGCAGCTCGTTGGCGTCCATTTGCGTGCCTTTAGGCATGGTTTGACGCGCTTGCGCTACGGCTTGCGCTACTTGGCGGTGGGTAATGACTTCGTTGTCGACAACCGCGGCAATGCCGTCTGAAAGATGTACGCCGCTTTGTACGGCAGGCATGGTGGTGGCGCTGACGGCAGCTGCTTTGGCTGCGCGCGCTTTGCCTGCTTTGGCTTTAGGGGCGGCGTGTGCGCTTACTGCGAAAGTGAGTGCGGCGACGAGAATCAGGGGTTTGAAGTTCATTGTTTGACTACCTCGTTGGTTTTGCTGTAACCGGGGATGGCTAAGCGGAGTTTTTCGAATGGGTTGTTGCCGATATTGCTCAAGTCTTTGAGTTGGAGGTTGAAGAATACGGCGTTTTTGTGGCTGTTTTCGCCGGTAACATAGCGTTGGCCGACCAAGCTTGCGCTCCAGCAGCCGCAGTTGCTTTTGTATTCTGCACCGATGAGCATTTCCAGCGGTTTTTTGGCTTCGATTTCGTAGTTGTAACGGGCAACGGCGTACAGGTTTTTACTCAACGGCCATTGGGCGGCAAGGTCGATTTGGCTGAGCCTGTCGTAGAAATAGTCGCCGTTGGCTTGTAGATAAATGCGCTCGTTGCGTCCGTATTTGTAGCGCGCGCTTAAGACTTTGCCGGGTTCGGGGTTGTAGGCAATCCCTGCGGCGTAGCTTTCGGCACGGCTTTGGTTTTGGTTGTAGTGGATGTCCAAGTCGATGCGGATGCTCGGGGTAATGTTGCCATGTGCAAAGGCTACCCAGTCGGACTGGCTGCGCGGATAACGGCTGACGCTGCCGTCAGGCAGGACGTTGTCGTTTTTGAAGTAAAACTTCTGGCCGATACCTGCACGGAAGAGTTCCGCACCGGTGTTGGGGTTGAGGATACGGCTTTGTGTGGCCAGCGTCAGGCTGTTGGCCGAATTGATGCGGTCGTTGCCCGAATACAGGTTTTCGCGGAACAGCTGCGAATAGGTAAAGCTGTTTTCAGAGCTGTCGAAATTAGGCAGGTCGTTTTGGGACTTGGTCGGAATGTAGTTGTAAAACAGGCGCGGTTCAAGCGTTTGCAGGTATTCCCCGCCGAAGAGCCGGGCCCTGCGCTCGAAAGTCAGGCCGCTGTCGACGTTGATAATCGGCAGGACGCGGCTGACATTGCGGCTGCTTTGGCCGTTGAAGCTGTTGAGGCTGTAATAAGTGGCGTGTACGCCGACTTTAGGTCGAATGTAGCCCCATTGGTTGTGGAAGTCCCATTTAACGCTCGGGTAGAGCACCACGCGGCTGCCGTCTTGCTTGGTATCGTGATCAAAACGGGTAAATTGGCCGAACACGTTGAGTTGCGCTTTGCCGAGATGGCTTTGCCAACGGCCGGTCAGACGGGGCATGATGGCATAAGGCTCGTCTTTATAACCGTCTTGGTTGGCCAGTGTTTGATATTTTTGTACGCGCAACGAGCCGTCGAAGCTGCCGCCCAACAGTTTGTCACTGTAATTGAGCCATGCCTGACGGTCGAGGTTGACGTTGCGTGCGATGTCTTCGCGGCCGTAGAAGTCGCGGTAGTAATCGTCGTCGGAAACTTGGTTGTAGTTGATGCCGCCGCTGATTTTGCTGTTCAGCTGCTGCTGGTGTTTCCATTTGAACTGGTAGCGGTTGTTGTGGACGCTTTTTTGGTCGTTCGGCATCCAGTCGCCATCGACTTCGCCGCTGTAATTCGGTTGCAGGTAACGGACTTGGCCGCCCAGTTGCACGCCGCGTTTGCTGATAATGCCCGGGCGGATGGTGGCATCCAAATTCGGTGCAAGATTGAAATAGTAGGGCAAGCTCAGCTCAAGGCCGTCTGAACCTGTGGCAATGGTCGGAACGAGCAGGCCGCTTTTGCGGTTGCCGTTGATGGGGAAGTCCGCCCAAGGCGTGTAGAGGACAGGGACGCCGCCGAATACCAGCGAAGCGTGTTTGGCCACGCCGATACCTGTCGATTCATCGGCTTCAATGCTTTGCGCTTGGATATACCAGCTGGCATCGCCGGGTGAACAGGTGTTGAATTTGGTATTGATGAGCTTGTAGAGGCCTTTGCCTTTGAGTTCGGCTTTTTCGCTGACACTTTGAAAGCGGCGGCCGCCTTGCTCGGTATTGAGGCGCACAGCAGTGCCGGAGCCGGTTTGGTCTTTGAGGTTGTAAACCAATTGATCGCCGGATACGGTCGAACCGTTTTGATACAGGGTAAAGCGGTCGCCGGCGGTAACGGTATCGGTGGCTTGGTCGTATTGCGCCCAATCGGCGTTGAGAACATCGGCATTGCGCTCGACAATGACGTCGCCTTCGGCACGGACGCCGACTTGGGTTTGGCCTTCTATTTTATCGGCGTTGACGCGGGTGTAATCGGCAGGCAGGGCAGGCTCGCCGCTGCGTTTGATTTCAGCGGTTTCGGCCGGCTTGGAATCTTCGTGGTCGCAAAACAGGCAAGTGCTGCCCAAAGAAAGCGGATCGGCTTCGCTTTGGCTGGTTTGTGCTGGTTTGGATGCAGTGACGGGGGCAGGGGTATAGTCTTCCGCCTGTGGAACAGAAGCATCTTCCGCACGCACGGCTGTTGCGCCAAAGCCCATAATTAAGGCGAGTACCAAGGGTTTGAGTGAAAATAAACGAGCCAAAATCGCCCCTTAAATCGGTTTGCCAGTTAGAATAGCGGTTATTGTAACCTGAAATTCTGCGATACCGCTATGCAACGACAAACCGAATTACAAAACTGGCTGGAGTCTGTTTACCCAAACCAGCCGTTCGAATTGAGCTTTGCGGCAGCCGATGCCGACTTCCGCCGCTATTTCCGTGCGACGTTTTCAGACGGCCAGACCGTTATCTGTATGGATGCGCCTCCTGAGAAGATGAGTGTTGCACCTTATTTGAAAGTACAAAAACTGTTTAACATGGTCAATGTGCCGCAAGTGCTTCATGTGGATGAAGCGTTGGGCTTTATGGTGTTGAACGATTTGGGCAATACCACATTCCTGACCGCCATGAATCAGGAAAACAGCGAAACCGCCCACAAAGCCCTGCTGCTCGAAGCCATCGACGAACTGATCGAACTGCAAAAAGCCAGCCAGCCGGACAAATTGCCGGAATACGACCGCGAAGTCATGCTGCGCGAGATTAACTTGTTCCCCGAATGGTTTGTGGCCAAAGAATTGGGCCGCGAGCTGACCTTCAAACAACGCCAGTTGTGGCAGCAAACTGTCGATATGCTGCTGCCGCCCCTGTTGGCGCAGCCCAAGGTGTATGTCCACCGCGACTTTATCGTCCGCAACTTAATGTTGGCAAAAGGCCGTCCGGGCGTGTTGGATTTCCAAGACGCGCTTTACGGCCCGATTTCCTATGATTTGGTGTCGCTGCTGCGCGATGCGTTTATCGAATGGGAAGAAGAATTTGTATTGGACTTGGTCATCCGTTATTGGGAAAAAGCACGCGCTGCCGAGTTACCTGTGCCTGCCGAGTTTGACGAGTTCTACCGCTGGTTTGAATGGATGGGCGTTCAACGCCATTTGAAAGTGGCCGGTATTTTTGCCCGCCTGTACTACCGCGACGGCAAAGACAAATACCGCCCGGAAATCCCGCGCTTCTTGAACTACTTGCGCCGCGTATCCCGCCGTTACAACGATTTGGCGCCGCTGTATGCATTGCTGGTCGAATTGGTCGGCGATGACGAATTGGAAACAGGCTATACCTTTTAAGCTTGGTTTTTAAGATTTGATTCCATTTTTCAGACGGCCTGATCAACAAAAGGCCGTCTGAAACCTTTACAGAACACATAAACATGACTTACATGATTTACCCCAAAACCTACGACGTGATTGTCGTCGGTGGCGGCCATGCCGGTACCGAAGCCGCACTTGCCGCCGCACGCATGGGTGCGCAAACCCTGCTGCTTTCACACAACATCGAAACCCTCGGCCAAATGTCGTGCAATCCCTCCATCGGCGGTATCGGCAAAGGCCACCTCGTGCGCGAACTCGACGCATTAGGCGGCGCAATGGCGTTGGCAACCGACAAATCCGGTATCCAGTTCCGCCGCTTGAACGCCAGCAAAGGCGCGGCGGTTCGTGCCACGCGCGCGCAGGCGGACCGCATCCTGTATAAAGCCGCCATCCGTGAAATGCTGGAAAACCAAGAAAATCTGGAGCTTTTCCAACAAGCCGTCGAAGACGTAACGCTTGATGGCGAACGCATCAGCGGCGTGGTTACCGCGATGGGCGTGGAGTTTAAAGCACGCGCCGTTGTATTGACCGCCGGCACGTTTTTGTCCGGCAAAATCCACATCGGTTTGGAAAACTACGAAGGCGGCCGCGCCGGAGATCCCGCCGCCAAATCCTTGGGCGGCCGTTTGCGCGAATTGAACCTGCCTCAAGGCCGTCTGAAAACCGGCACGCCGCCGCGCATCGACGGACGCACGATTGACTTCTCCCAGCTCACCGAACAGCCCGGCGACACACCCGTACCCGTAATGTCCGTACGTGGCAGCGCCGATATGCACCCGCGCCAAGTGTCCTGCTGGATTACGCATACCAACACGCAAACCCACGACATCATCCGCTCAGGTTTCGACCGCAGCCCGATGTTTACCGGCAAAATCGAAGGCGTGGGTCCGCGTTATTGCCCGTCTATCGAAGACAAAATCAACCGCTTTGCCGACAAAGACAGCCACCAGATTTTCCTCGAACCCGAAGGCCTGACGACCAACGAATACTACCCCAACGGTATTTCCACCAGCCTGCCGTTCGACATCCAAATCGCGCTCGTGCGCAGCATGAAAGGCCTTGAAAACGCCCATATCCTGCGCCCAGGCTACGCCATCGAATACGACTACTTCGACCCGCGCAACCTCAAAGCCAGCCTTGAAACCAAAACCATCCAAGGCCTCTTCTTCGCCGGACAAATCAACGGCACGACCGGCTACGAAGAAGCCGCCGCACAAGGCCTGCTCGCAGGCGCGAACGCCGTGCAATACGTCCGCGGACAAGACCCGCTCCTGCTGCGCCGCGAACAAGCCTATCTCGGCGTATTGGTGGACGACCTCATCACCAAAGGCGTGAACGAACCCTACCGCATGTTCACCAGCCGCGCCGAATACCGCCTGCAACTCAGGGAAGACAACGCCGATATGCGCCTGACCGAAGACGGCTACAAAATCGGCTTGGTGGGTGAAGAACAATGGCGTATGTTCAACGAAAAACGCGAAGCCATCGAACGCGAAATCCAACGTTTGAAAACAACGTGGTATACGCCGCAAAAACTCGCCGAAGACGAACAAATCCGCGTATTCGGCCAAAAACTCAGCCGCGAAGCCAACCTGCACGACCTCCTGCGCCGCCCGAACCTCGACTACGCCGCGCTGATGACCCTGCCCGACGCACAACCTGAAACCGCACTTGCCGACAGCGTGGTTGAACAAGTCGAAATCCAAGTTAAATACCAAGGCTATATCGACCGCCAAAACGAAGAAATCGACAGCCGCCGCGACATCGAAACCTTAAAGCTGCCCGAGGATATCGATTACAGCAAAGTCAAAGGTTTGTCGGCAGAAGTGCAGCAAAAGCTCAACCAGCACAAACCCGAAACCGTCGGCCAAGCCAGCCGCATCTCCGGCGTAACGCCTGCGGCTGTGGCATTGCTGATGGTGCATTTGAAACGTGGATTTAAAGATGCCAAGTAAAGTTTAATCCGAATAAAGGCCGTCTGAAACTTTCAGACGGCCTTTATTTATCAGGGGATTGACGGTGTTGCACCTTATTTCATTAATTTTTTAAAGAGTTCGGATTGTCAGCAAGATGGGCGTGTTCTGATGAAAAAATGAAGAAGAAAACGTTTTTTTAGGGCGCGTCATAAGCTGCCGCTTTTTCGAGCAGTTTTACCCTTGCCTGCGGCCATTCCTCACGCAGCAGGCTGTATTCAACCGTATCGCGCACGCTGCCGTCTTTCCGCAGCTTGTGGCAGCGCAAGATGCCGTCTTGGTGTGCGCCCAAGCGTTCGATGGCGCGTTGGGAGGCGGTGTTGAGGTTGTCGGTCTGCCAGCAGACGCAACGGCAGTTTAAAGTGTCGAAAACGTAGTCGAGCAACATGATTTTGCAGGCGGTATTGATGCGCGTGCGCCGTGCCGACAGGGCATACCATGTGAAACCGATGTAGAGGCGTGGGATGGCGGGGTCGATATGGTAAAGCGAAGTCGAGCCGACGATTTTACCCGTGTCTTCGTCGATGACGGCAAAGGCGAGGCGGGTTTGCGTGGCGGTGCGGATGTAGTCCGCCACTTGATCGGGTTCGGGCGCGCTGGTTACGTTCAGCTTCCAGACTTCGCCGTCGCAAACTGCTTCGTGCAAACCAGCTTCGTGTGCCGCCGTCAAAGGTTCGAGACGGACGCGGTCGAAGGACAAAACGGGAGCGGATGAAAAATCAGCCATGTGGTTTCCTTTGTATTTGATGGTTTGATTTTTCAGACGATCTTTTATAGTGTCTTAACGGACGGCTTTTTTGAGGTCGTCTGAAAGCTATTGATTAATGATGTTTGAACACCAGCACGCCCGACTCCGATACAAACCCGTCCAGCGGCAGGTCGTGCGGTTCGGTCGGCAGCGTGTCAACCAGTTGGCAATCGAAGCCTACGCCTATGGTTTTTGCCTGTAAACGGTATTTCATTGCCGAGAGGGTGGCATCATAATAGCCGCCGGCTTGTCCGAGGCGGTAGCCGCGTTTGTCGATACCGACGATGGGGACCAGCAGCAGGCTGAGTTGGTGGACGCGGATTTTTTTGCCGGTAAATTGGGGGACGCTCAATTTGGCGCGGCCGCGTTTGCGTTCTTGTTTGGCGCCCTCGGCAGGGTAGGGGGTGAACCACATCCGCCGCGTGTTCGGTTCGATATAGGGCAGGTAGAGTTTTGCGCCGCGTTTTTGTGCGGCACGGACAAAGCCGTCCAATCGCAATTCCTTGCCCATCGGCCAATACACGCCGATTTTCCGTCCTTTTTTGATGTAGGGCTTGAGCAGGCGGTTGATGGTTTCGGTGGCGGCGTTTCGCTCGTCGGCGCTCATTTGGGCGCGTGCGCGGCGGAACTGTTTGCGTAGTGCCGATTTTTCGGGATTCCTCATTTTCAGACGGCCTTTCGGGATTGCGGTAGAATGTTGCGATTATAACGATTTTGTTAACATTCAAACAGGACGCACACAATGTGGCACATTGTCGCCATCGGCTACCTTTTTGTTGCCGTGATGTTTTCCGCCGCGCAGCCGAGTATTGCACGCGCGTTGATTTATTTGGTTTTTTGGGCAGTGTTGCCCACCGTGTTCACGGTCTTCGTCGTGACCATCCGCCGCCGCAACCGCCTGATGAAACGGCAGGAGCAGGCGGAGTTTGAAGCGGCCCGCCAAAAGGCGGTACAGACGGATGAAAAACAGGACGGAAAGGTATAAAATCCCTTTTCAGACGGCCTCTTATCCGCTATAATCCGTCAGTTTTCCATTTCGGAAACACTCTTTTATTTTTTAAAACTTATGCCCACTTTCGCCGAAGGGTGCTTGACAATAGGCGCCGCCTATCAAGTTCTATGCGATTGAATGTGTGCTCTTTAACCCTTTCAAGGAAATAACATGTCTCAAATTACTATGCGTCAGATGATTGAAGCCGGTGTTCACTTCGGTCACCAAACCCGTTTCTGGAACCCGAAAATGGCTCAATACATTTTCGGTGCGCGCAACAAAATCCATATCGTAAACTTGGAAAAAACCCTGCCGATGTTCCAAGAGGCGCAAGAAGCCGTACGTCGTCTGGTTGCCAACAAAGGTACAGTATTGTTCGTAGGTACCAAACGCCAAGCCCGCGACATCATCCGCGAAGAAGCTACCCGTGCCGGTATGCCTTTCGTTGATTACCGCTGGTTGGGTGGTATGCTGACTAACTACAAAACCGTTAAGCAATCCATCAAACGCCTGGAAGAAAAAACTGCTGCCCTGGAAAACGCTGCTGAAGGCGGTTTCAACAAAAAAGAAATTCTGGAAATGCAACGCGACGTTGAAAAACTGGAACGTTCTTTGGGCGGTATCAAAAACATGAAAGGCCTGCCTGACGCGATTTTCGTTATCGATACCGGCTACCAAAAAGGTACTCTGGTTGAAGCTGAAAAATTGGGCATCCCTGTTATCGCCGTAGTCGATACCAACAACAGCCCTGACGGCGTGAAATACGTTATCCCTGGTAACGATGACTCCGCTAAAGCTATCCGCCTGTACTGCCGTGGCATCGCTGACGCAGTTTTGGAAGGCAAAAACCAAGCGCTGCAAGAAACTGTAGCCGCTGCCCAAGAAGCTGCTGCCGAGTAATTCGGTACACAGAAGAGGGGCGTTATGCCCCTTTTCTCAAATCCCGTTCTGAAATCAGTTTCAGACGGCCACTATTTCCAAACACGGCAATGGCCGTGTTCCCAAAAATCTAGGAGATTCAAAATGGCAGAAATTACTGCAAAAATGGTTGCCGACCTGCGCGCCGCTACCGGCCTGGGCATGATGGAATGCAAAAAAGCCTTGGTTGAAGCTGAAGGCAACTTCGACAAAGCCGAAGAAATCCTGCGTATTAAATCTGGTGCGAAAGCCGGTAAACTGGCTGGCCGTACTGCTGCCGAAGGCGTATTGGCTTATGCAATCAACGGTAATGTTGGTGCATTGGTTGAAGTAAACTGCGAAACCGACTTCGTTGCTAAAGACGCCGGCTTCGTAGAATTTGCCAACTTCGTTGCTAAAACTGCTGCCGAGAAAAAACCGGCTTCTGTTGAAGAACTGAGCGAACTGGTTGAAGCAGAACGCAAAGCCATCATCGCTAAATTGGGCGAGAACATGTCTGTTCGCCGCTTCCAAGTGATTGACACTGCCAATCAACTGGTTGCCTACATCCACGGTGCTTTGGCTACCGAAGGCGTATTGGTTGAATTCAAAGGCTCTGAAGACGTAGCACGCAAAATCGGTATGCACATCGTTGCCGCTAAACCACAATGCGTAAGCGAAGCCGAAGTAGATGCTGAAACTGTTGAAAAAGAACGCCACATCTACACCGAGCAAGCTATCGCTTCCGGCAAACCTGCCGACATCGCCGCTAAAATGGTTGAAGGCCGTATCCGCAAATTCTTGGCTGAAATCACTCTGAACGGCCAAGCATTCGTGATGAACCCTGACCAAACTGTTGCCCAATTCGCTAAAGAAAACGGCACTGAAGTGATCAGCTTCGTACGCTACAAAGTAGGCGACGGTATCGAGAAAGCCGTTGTTGACTACGCAGCCGAAGTTGCTGCCGCTGCTAAAGTGTAAGGCACTTATGAAAAAGAAAGCACCTAGATTCCAAACGAATCAGGGTGCTTTTTTTTGAGAAAACCGTTTACGGTACCTATTTTAAGACGGCTGAATATAAAGGCCGTCTGAAAACAAAACAATAATAGAACGACACACCATATCATTGTAATTCCGACCGTTTGAAAATTCAGACGGCCCGAACTCCGACCGACGACATTCAAGAAAGCAAGGTATCCCATGACACAGCAAATCAAATACAAACGCGTATTACTGAAACTCTCCGGCGAATCCCTGATGGGCTCTGATCCATTCGGCATCAATCACGATACCATCGTTCAAACTGTTGGCGAAATTGCCGAAATCGTGAGAATGGGCGTGCAAGTCGGTATCGTTGTCGGCGGCGGTAACATTTTCCGCGGCGTATCTGCACAAGCAGGCAGCATGGACCGCGCCACTGCTGACTACATGGGCATGATGGCAACCGTGATGAACGCGTTGGCACTCAAAGACGCATTTGAAACTTTGGGCATCAAAGCGCGTGTTCAATCCGCACTGTCTATGCAGCAAATCGCTGAAACTTACGCCCGTCCTAAAGCCATTCAATATTTGGAAGAAGGCAAAGTCGTGATTTTTGCCGCCGGTACCGGTAACCCGTTCTTCACGACCGACACTGCCGCTGCATTGCGCGGTGCGGAAATGAACTGCGACGTGATGCTCAAAGCCACCAACGTTGACGGCGTGTACACCGCAGACCCGAAAAAAGACCCATCTGCAACACGCTACGAAACCATTACTTTTGACGAAGCCTTGTTGAAAAACCTCAAAGTGATGGATGCCACTGCTTTCGCCCTCTGCCGCGAACGTAAACTCAATATCGTGGTATTCGGCATTGCTAAAGAAGGCTCGCTCAAACGCGTGGTGACCGGCGAAAACGAAGGCACACTGGTTCACTGCTAATCATTGAAAGGCCGTCTGAAACAGCCGAACGGGATACATTCGGCTTTCAGACGGCCTTTTATTTTCAGTCGGTTGCGCGGGTATTGGTTCATGGGTTGAAAAGGTTAAGAACCTGCTTGACCATAATGCCCAACCGACAATTCGACAACAAAAGGATACCCCATGAATATCACCGTCTTGGCTGTCGGTACGAAAATGCCGCGTTGGGTGGATGAAGCCGTCGGCGAGTACGCCAAACGCTTCGGGCGCGATGTCAATTATGCGCTGAAAGAAATCAAGCCAGAGAAACGCGGCGCGGGTGTGAATGCGGCTCAGGGCATGGCGGCTGAAGAAAAACGCCTGCTGGAAGCCATACCGCAGGGCGCGTTTTTGGTGGTATTGGACGAGCGCGGCAAAGCGCCGACTTCGGTCGAATTGGCGCAACACTTGAAAAGCTGGCAGCAAAATGGCGAACACGTCTGCTTTATTATCGGCGGCGCAGACGGCATGACCGACCGTTTGAAGCAGCAGGCAAATATGATGATGCGCCTTTCCAGCCTGACCTTGCCGCACGGCATGGTGCGCGTTTTATTGACCGAGCAGCTTTATCGCGCCGTTTCGATTTTGCACAACCATCCGTATCATCGGGAATAATCCGTTTTGATTGCTGGGATAAGAAGGCAATGCCGCCTTGTCGGTTTGAAAGGGAATAGGGCAAGTCGGTTAAAAGCGGGATTGAACCTGTTTTCAGACGGCCTGATTTTTCCGCATGAATCCTTTATAATCGTTTCTTTGATAAATCAACATCTTTCGGGAGAACCCAAATGTCCGATTTCCGTCAAGACTTCCTCAAATTCGCTTTGGCACAAAACGTGTTGAAATTCGGCGAATTTACGACCAAGGCCGGCCGTCAGTCGCCTTATTTTTTCAATGCCGGTTTGTTCAATGACGGCGCATCGACTTTGCAGCTGGCGAAGTTTTACGCCGAGGCCATCATTGCCAGCGGCGTGAAGTTCGATATGCTGTTCGGCCCAGCCTATAAAGGCATTATTTTGGCGGCGGCAACAGCGATGATGTTGGCGGAAAAAGGCGTAAACGTACCGTTTGCCTACAACCGCAAAGAAGCCAAAGACCACGGCGAGGGCGGCGTGTTGGTGGGTGCGCCTTTGAAAGGCCGCGTGCTGATTATCGATGATGTGATTTCCGCCGGTACATCCGTGCGTGAGTCGGTCAAACTGATTGAGGCCGAAGGCGCAACGCCAGCCGCAGTGGCCATTGCGCTCGACCGTATGGAAAAAGGCACGGGTGAATTGTCGGCGGTGCAGGAAGTCGAAAAACAATACGGCCTGCCGGTGGTTTCGATTGCCAACCTGAACGACTTGTTCACGCTCTTGCAAAACAATGCCGAATTTGGCGGCTTCTTCGAGCCGGTCAAGGCCTATCGTGAACGTTACGGCGCGGTTTAAACCATAACATCATGCTCAGGTCGTCTGAAACAGTTTTCAGACGGCCTGAAACATTAGTTAAAATATATTTTTGATTCAATACACTTACGGAAATACTCATGCCTGCTTGTTCTTGTCCTCATTGTAAAACACCGCATTGGGTGAAAGATGCCCAGTTGAACGTGGCGCAGGGTTTCGTGGTCTGCACGCGTTGTTCGGGGATGTTTAAGGCCAAGGATTATCTGTCGGGCAACTTGCCGGCCGATCCGGCCCATCTGCCTGTGGCGGTAACGGATGTGCGCCTCGTGCATAACATCGGTGCGCAAATCCTCAAGCATTCCAAACTCTCGCGCAAAGAAATTTCCGATTTGCTCAATAGCGCGCTTAAGGAAGAGCCTAAGGCCGAAGAGCAGGCGGCGATCAAAACGCGCAAGGACGGTTTCAACTGGACGTTGGCATCGTTGATTGCGCTGACGGTTTTGATTATGCAACTCTTTTATCTTGCCCTGCTATGAGTGCCATCGCCCATTTTGTCGCCAGCTTTCGCGAGGCCGCGCCCTATATCCAATATTTGCGCGGCAAAACCATGGTGGTCGGCGTGACCGACAGCCTGTTGGAAGGCGAAACCTTGATTCGTTTGGCCGCAGATTTGAACCTGTTGGCCAGCTTGGGCTTGCGTTTGGTCTTGGTGCACGGTTCGCGGCATTTGCTCGATAAATTGGCTTCGGGTCGGAATTTTGTTCCGAAATACAGTGGCAGCCGTCGGATTACCGATGAAGCGACTTTGATGGAAGTGAAGCAGGTGGCGGGAGTTATCCGCAGCGATGTCGAAGCCGCTTTGTTCAGCAGCGTATCTGCGCAGCAACGGAGCAAGCCGCCGGTTATCGCGTACGGCAACTTTATTACCGCCCGCCCGTTGGGCGTTATCGACGGTGTGGACATGGGCTATACCGGTACCGTCCGCAAAATCGACGCAGAAGAAATCCGTTTGCGTTTGAATGGCGGCGCGGTGGTGCTGATCAGTCCTTTGGGACATTCGTACAGCGGCAAAACCTTCAATCTGAGCATGTGCGAAACCGCGCAGGAAGTGGCAATGGCTTTGCAGGCGGAGAAACTGGTTTTCTTGACCGAAGAAGCCGGTATCCGTCGTGCCGACGGCTCTTTGGCCAATACTTTGTCTGTCGGCGAAGTGCGGGAGCTGATACACGACAATCCCGATGTGCCGGCCGATTTGTTGCATGCGGCGGTAGGCGCGTTGGAAAACGGCGTATCGCGGGTGCAGATTCTCAACGGCCGTGAAGACGGCAGCCTGTTGCGCGAGTTGTTTACCCGCGAGGGCAGCGGTACATCTATTGCGCGTGAGCCGTTTGTTTCCATCCGTCAGGCACGCAGCGACGATATTCCGCACATCATCGCCTTAATCCGCCCTCTGGCGGAACAAGGCATTTTGTTACACCGCAGCCGCGAGTATTTGGAAAACCATATTTCCAGCTTTTCCGTATTGGAACACGATCAAAACATTTACGGCTGCGTGGCGTTGAAAACCTTTTCCGAACCGGACTGCGGCGAATTGGCCTGTCTGGTGGTGTCGCCCGAAGCGCGCGATGGCGGCTACGGCGAATTGCTGTTGGAACATCTGTTTCAAAAAGCACGCGCCTTAAATATCAAAACGCTTTTCGCCTTATCCACGCATACGGGCGAATGGTTTGTCGAACGGGGCTTTCAGACGGCCTCAGCCGATGACCTGCCTGCCGAACGCCGGCAGGAATACAATGCCAACGGCCGCAATTCTAAAGTATTTGTTTATGACTTGCAGGCCGTCTGAAAAACTTCAATCCTATTATCCGTTTTTAAAAATCACTTAAATCTTATGTTGAAAATTATCTCTGCCAACGTCAACGGCATCCGCTCCGCCTATAAAAAAGGTTTTTATGAATACATCGCCGCTTCCGGTGCCGACATTGTCTGCGTGCAGGAACTGAAAGCTCAAGAAGCTGACCTGTCAGACGATATGAAAAATCCGCACGGTATGCACGGCTACTGGCATTGCGCCGAAAAGCGCGGTTACAGCGGCGTGGCGGTGTACAGCAAACGCAAGCCCGACAATGTGCAAATCGGCATGGGCATTGAAGAATTTGACAGGGAAGGCCGTTTTGTCCGTTGCGATTTCGGCAAGTTGTCGGTAATTTCGCTGTATCTGCCCAGCGGCAGCAGCGCGGAAGAGCGCCAACAAGTGAAATACCGCTTTTTGGACGCGTTTTATCCCATGCTCGAAGCCATGAAAAATGAAGGACGCGACATCGTCGTCTGCGGCGACTGGAACATTGCCCACCAAAATATCGACTTGAAAAACTGGAAGGGCAATCAGAAAAATTCGGGCTTCTTGCCTGAAGAACGCGAATGGATAGGCAAAGTCATCCACAAACTCGGTTGGACGGATATGTGGCGCACACTTTATCCCGATGTGCCGGGCTATACTTGGTGGAGCAACCGCGGACAAGCGTATGCGAAAGATGTCGGGTGGCGTATCGATTATCAGATGGTTACGCCGGAGTTGGCCGAAAAAGCTGTTTCCGCACATGTTTATAAAGACGAAAAATTCTCGGATCACGCCCCTTTAGTTGTGGAGTATGACTATGTTGCCGAATAAGGTTTTTGGTAAATATGATTGGAATATAAACGGCAAAACCGGCGTAGGCGCGGCATGGGTTGTGGCGGCATTTGTATTGCCTATGCTGGTGTGGGCGGTGTTTATGCTGGCGCGGATGTCCGGCTGGGTTGCCCCGACCAAGGCCAATCCGACGTGGGCGTTGGTATGGCTGCTGTTTTCCCTGCCTTGCCTGCTGATTGCGGCCAAATGCTTTGCTTGGAAGGGCTGGCGGCTGATTGCCAACATCGTACTTTGTCTGGCGACTTGTGCCATCCTCAGCGTGCCAGCCGCATTGCTGATTGCATTTACACTTAACGACTTGCTCAAATAGGCCGTCTGAAATGCAGAGCTTCGAACTCGAAGAAATGGCACTGTTTCTGATACGCGATGCGGATGAAGCGGAAATGTGGATAGACCGCTGGGCGGTCAGCTATCCGATTGTTCAAACTGCCGAAGCCGATAGTTGGCAAACCATTTCCGAATGGCAACACGCCATTCAGACGGCCTTTGACCATATCGTCAGCAGAAATATTGCCGTCGTGGCTCATGGTGTCGGCGTGTCCGCATTTTTGGCATGGCTGTACCAAGCCGACATCATGACGCAAAAACGCCTGACCAATATTATTTTGGTCTCGCCTCGCCCAGAAGCTTTTCCCGAAGACGAAATCCATACGTTCCAACGTGTCCGCTGTCCTTGCCGTACGGCGTTGGTCATCGCCGAAACAAACGGCACGCCACGCGATTGGGCGCAAGAACAGGCTGACCGCTGGCATGCACGCCTGCTTCAATCGCCGCATTCCGGCCAGTTAAACGGCGCACTCGGCGGCTGGCAATGGGGCATGAAGCTGATGCAGGAAATGTTGTTAAGTAAATAGTTTAGAAGGGTTTATCAAGAAGAGAGGCCGTCTGAAACCGATATGAGTTTCAGACGGCCTTTGTTTACAAATATCATGTTAAATATAATTAAAAGAAACTATTATCATTTCTTTTGTGAGACAGTATAATTCGGTTGTTTCGTTAAATTGAGTATAAAAATGCAAATGCCATTTCATTTAGCTTTATTACCCACGCTGATTATCGCTTCTTTCCCTGTCGCTGCCGCCGATACGCAGGACAATGGTGAACATTACACTGCCACGCTACCTACCGTTTCCGTGGTCGGACAGTCCGACACCAGCGTACTCAAAGGCTACATCAACTACGACGAAGCCGCCGTTACCCGCAACGGACAGCTCATTAAGGAAACGCCGCAAACTGTCGATACGCTCAATATTCAGAAAAACAAAAATTACGGTACGAACGATTTGAGTTCCATCCTCGAAGGCAATGCCGGCATTGACGCTGCCTACGATATGCGCGGCGAAAGCATTTTCCTGCGCGGCTTCCAAGCCGATGCATCCGATATTTACCGCGACGGCGTGCGCGAAAGCGGACAGGTCCGCCGCAGCACCGCCAACATCGAGCGCGTGGAAATCCTGAAAGGCCCGTCTTCCGTGCTTTACGGCCGCACCAATGGCGGCGGCGTCATCAACATGGTCAGCAAATACGCCAACTTCAAACAAAGCCGCAACATCGGTGCGGTTTACGGCTCGTGGGCAAACCGCAGCCTGAATATGGACATCAACGAAGTGCTGAATAAAAACGTCGCCATCCGCCTCACCGGCGAAGTCGGGCGCGCCAATTCGTTCCGCAGCGGCATAGACAGCAAAAATGTCATGGTTTCGCCCAGCATTACCGTCAAACTCGACAACGGCTTGAAGTGGACGGGGCAATACACCTACGACAATGTGGAGCGCACGCCCGACCGCAGCCCGACCAAGTCCGTGTACGACCGCTTCGGGCTGCCTTACCGCATGGGTTTTGCCCACCCGAACGATTTTGTTAAAGACAAGCTGCAAGTTTGGCGTTCCGACCTTGAATACGCCTTCAACGACAAATGGCGTGCCCAATGGCAGCTCGCCCACCGCACGGCGGCGCAGGATTTCGACCATTTCTATGCAGGCAGCGAAAACGGCAGCCGAATCAAACGTAACTACGCCTGGCAGCAGACCGACAACAAAACCCTGTCGTCCAACTTCACGCTCAACGGCGACTACAACATCGGCCGTTTTGAAAACCACCTGACCGTAGGCATGGACTACAGTCGCGAACACCGCAACCCGACATTGGGTTACAGCCGCGCCTTTTCCGCCTCCATCAACCCCTACGACCGCGCGAGCTGGCCGGCTTCGGGCAGATTGCAGCCCGTTCTCACTCAAAACCGACACAAGGCCGATTCCTACGGCATCTTTGTGCAAAACATCTTCTCCGCCACGCCCGATTTGAAATTCGTCCTCGGCGGCCGTTACGACAAATACACCTTTAATTCCGAAAACAAACTCACCGGCAGCAGCCGCCAGTACAGCGGCCACTCGTTCAGCCCCAACATCGGCGTAGTGTGGAACATCAACCCAGTCCACACACTTTACGCCTCGTATAACAAAGGCTTCGCGCCTTATGGCGGACGCGGCGGCTATTTGAGCATCGATACGTCGTCTTCTGCCGTGTTCAACGCTGACCCCGAGTACACCCGCCAATACGAAACCGGCGTGAAAAGCAGTTGGCTGGACGACCGCCTCAGCACTACGTTGTCTGCCTACCAAATCGAACGCTTCAATATCCGCTACCGCCCCGACGCGCAAAATGATCCCTACACTTGGGCAGTCGGCGGTAAACACCGTTCACGCGGCGTGGAATTGTCCGCCATCGGGCAAATTATCCCCCAAAAACTCTATCTGCGCGGTTCGTTGGGCGTGATGCAGGCGAAAGTCGTTGAAGACAAAGAAAATCCCGACCGAGTGGGCATCCATTTGAATAACACCAGCAACGTTACCGGCAACCTGTTTTTCCGTTACACACCAACCGAAAACCTCTACGGCGAAATCGGCGTAACCGGTACGGGAAAACGCTACGGTTACGACTCAAGAAACAAAGAAGTGACCACACTTCCAGGCTTTGCCCGAGTTGATGCCATGCTCGGTTGGAACCATAAAAACGTCAACGTTACCTTTGCCGCGGCCAATCTGCTCAATCAAAAATATTGGCGTTCGGATGCCATGCCGGGTAATCCGCGCGGCTATACTGCCCGGGTAAATTACCGTTTCTGATGAAATCAGGCAAAGGCCGTCTGAAAATAAGGCTATGATCTAAGCCATATTTCAGACGGCCTTTTATAAAGGTTGAAATAAAACTAAACACATTTTTTCACTCAAATCGAACACACCTCCAACAAAATGCCATAAAATCCGCCCATTGATTTGAATGTAAAGAGATACCTATGAAACTGAAAACCTTAGCCTTGACCTCATTAACCCTGTTGGCATTGGCCGCTTGCGGCAAACAGGCGGAAACCAGCGTTCCGGCAGACAGTGCCCAAAGCAACACATCCGCTCCGGTAGCCCCTGCCGCATTGACCGAAGGTGTCAATTACACCGTATTGTCCAATCCGATTCCGCAACAGCAGGCCGGCAAAATCGAAGTATTGGAATTCTTCGGCTACTTCTGCCCGCATTGCGCCCATCTTGAGCCGGTTTTGAGCGAGCACATCAAAACGTTTAAAGACGATACCTATATACGCCGAGAGCATGTCGTGTGGGGTGATGAAATGAAACCTTTGGCACGTTTGGCGGCCGCAGTGGAAATGGCCGGAGAATCAGATAAAGCCAACAGCCATATTTTCGATGCGATGGTTAATCAAAAAATCAATTTGGCCGATACCGATACCCTGAAAAAATGGTTGTCTGAGCAAACTGCATTTGACGGCAAAAAAGTATTGGCTGCATTTGAAGCTCCTGAAAGCCAAGCGCGTGCGGCTCAAATGGAAGAGTTGACCAATAAATTCCAAATCAGCGGTACACCAACCGTTATCGTCGGCGGCAAATACCAAGTCGAATTTAAAGACTGGCAGTCCGGCATGACCACGATTGACCAGTTAGTGGACAAAGTACGCGAAGAGCAGAAAAAGCCGCAATAAGTTGAAGGTTGAATGAGTAAAGGCCGTCTGAAAATAGGATTTCAGACGGCCTTTTATATTTAGGATATATAGAATAGATGGTTGCTTGAAGTCTTATGGTTTTAAATCTGAATACAAAACCAAAACGCCGTCTGAAACTTTTCAGACGGCGTTTTCTGTCAAATCGGCTTACAAACCTGGGAACATGCCTTTCATCCCCTTCATGCCTTTGGCCAAGCGCATCAGTTTGCCCAAGCCGTTGCCGCTGAACATCTTCATCATCTGTTGCATTTGTTCAAACTGTTTGAGCAATTTGTTCACTTCCTGCACGGTGGTACCCGCACCCATCGCAATACGGCGTTTGCGGCTGGCTTTGAGCAGGGCAGGGTTGGCGCGTTCTTTTGGAGTCATTGAGTTGATGATGGCTTCTACTTTGCCCATCGCTTTTTCAGCCGTACCTTCGGGGATTTGTTTCGATATTTGACCCAGTTCACCTGGCATTTTCGACATCAGGTTTTCCAAGCCGCCCATATTGCGCATCTGTTGGATTTGTTCTTTAAAGTCATTGAGGTCGAAGCCTTTGCCTTTTTGCAGCTTTTTCGCCATTTTGGCAGCAGCTTCTTCATCAATACCTTTTTGAACGTCTTCAATCAGGGTCAATACGTCGCCCATGCCGAGGATGCGGCTGGCAAGACGGTCGGGGTGGAAAGGTTCGAGGCCGTTGATTTTTTCGCCGACACCGATAAATTTAATCGGTTTGCCGGTTACATGACGTACGGACAATGCCGCACCGCCGCGCGAGTCACCGTCCATCTTGGTCAATACGACACCGGTCAGCGGCAGGGCTTCATTAAATGCCTGAGCGGTATTTACCGCATCCTGACCCAGCATGGCATCAATAACGAACAAAGTTTCAACCGGGTTGACTGCCGCATGAAGCGCTTTGATTTCGTTCATCATCTCTTCATCGATTGCCAAACGGCCGGCGGTATCGACCATCAATACATCGTAAAAATGTTTTTTGGCATAATCGACGGCGGCAGTTGCAATTTCAACCGGTTTTTGGTTGGTATTGGATGGGAAAAAGTCTACGCCGACCTGTTCAGCCAATAGGCGCAGCTGTTCAATCGCGGCAGGGCGGTAAACGTCGGCAGATACCACCAAAACTTTTTTCTTCTGATCGTTTTTCAGCAGGCGGGCGAGTTTGCCGACGGTTGTTGTCTTACCGGCACCTTGCAAACCGGCCATTAAAACAATGGCAGGCGGTGAAACCGACAAATCCAGCGTTTTGTTTTCCTTGCCCATCAGGTCGACTAAGGCTTGGTTGACCACACCAATAAAGGCTTGGTCAGGCGTCAGGCTGCCGACGACTTCTTGGCCAAGGGCCTGTTCTTTGACCGTGTTGACGAATTCTTTAACGACGGGCAATGCAACGTCGGCTTCCAGCAGGGCAAGACGAACCTCGCGCAAGGCTTCTTTAATATTGTCTTCGGTCAGCGTTGATTGGCCGCGAATATTTTTAAGTACCTTGCTGAAGCGGTTGGTCAGGTTGTCTAACATACTTATCCTTGATAATGAGAATAGCTGCCCAATACAGGGCATTCTTTGTTAAAATAAAATTCGGATTATTTTACACGATAGTCCGAAGTTATGCTTCAAGAACACAAACACGACACTAAGGCCGTCTGAAACCCTGTCGGCTGTCCGTCAAGTGTTCACACGTCTATTGAGAAAGATATTTATGCCGATTGTCTTAATCTGCCTTATGCTGGTGTATGCCGGATTGGGCGCATTTTCCTGGTTGCAACATAAAAAGCACAATAATAAGTCTTACCCGCTGAAAACCGAGCTGCTGATTTTGAGTGGCGCATTATTGGTACATGGCGCAGCATTGATGTTCCCAGTATTGCAGGATAGGGTATTGATTACTGGTTTTGGTTATTCACTCAGTTTGATAGTTTGGCTGATGCTGATGATGTACTGCATGGGCAGCTTCTTTTATTGTCTGCGCGGAGTGCAACTCTTATTGTATCCCTGTGCCGCATTGACCTTATTGTTGGGTTTCCTTTTCCCGGGGGATTTTTCAGGCCGCCAAATCGTAGACTTATTGCCACTGTCGCACATCGCATCATCATTGCTTGCATACGGACTGTTTGGCATCGTTACCTTATTTGCCATCCTGATCCTTTTGCTCGACCGCAATCTGCACAAACGCCGTTTTTCCGCATTGGTCAGCTTCTTACCGCCATTATTGAGTTTGGAAAAACTCATGTTCCAAGGCATGTGGGCAGGATTCGTTTTATTGACCTATTCCGTTATCAGCGGTACGTTTTTTGCAGAAACCATTTTCGGCAAGCCGATGACCTTCACGCATAAAACCATCTTCAGTATTATGTCGTGGCTGATTTATGGTGCATTATTGCTGAAACACAGCATGACCGCATGGCGCGGCAAAAAAGCCGCCGTTTGGACTATTGTCGGATTTGTCAGTCTGATTTTTGCCTATGTAGGCAGCAAATTTGTCCTAGAAATTGTCCTTCAACGTATTGGATAAATAGAAACCATAAAAAAGGCCGTCTGAAAGAGCATTTCAGACGGCCTTTTTTTGTGTTTTTTTGTATGTATGGATTGTGTAGGAAGTTTGATTGTATTTTTTATAAAATAAAAACCCTGTTAAAACAGGGCGGTGTTTAAATTTCTAGAAATAATTTCGAGAAAGGTGTTGACTGGTTTTGTTGGTAGGCGTATAGTTCGGTTCTTCGCTGCTGACGCGGTGAAGAAAACGAAGCAGATAGTATAACACAGTTGGTTGAAATTTTCGATAATTTTAGTTGACATTTGCTAAATGTACTGTATAATTCGATTCGCTCT
>NZ_JBQCWV010000008.1:0-117044 GCF_051957055.1 Neisseria sp. P0020.S005
ATGTGTTTGGCAATCATGGCTTGTGCGGTTTGCTGGAAGAAGGTGCTCATGGAAAATCCCCTAAATGTCTTAGTAGGAATTTAGGGGATTTTGGGGAATTTTGCAAAGGTCTCAGGCCGTCTGAAAATCAGATTTCAGACGGCCTTTTACTTTTATATATCGTTTAAATCTGTATTGCGGTTTACTTAAACAGCAAAATCAGCAACAAAACAACCGCAATCATACCCAGCCACAGGCTTTGGCGTTGCTGTACTTTGACCAAGTGCACATAGGCATCGCGCATTTCCTGCTGGCGGTTTTCGTCAACCAACGCATTGATTTTGCGCGGCAGGGAAGGGATGATTTGCGCCCAGTCGGGGGCTTCGTTTTTGAGGTTGCGCCAAAGGGCTTTGGGGCCGACCTGTTCATTCATCCAGCGCACCAAAAACGGTTTGGCGGTTTTCCACAAGTCCAAATCGGGATCAAGCTGCCTTCCCAAACCTTCGATGTTGAGCAGCGTTTTTTGCAGCAATACCAGCTGCGGTTGGATTTCGACATTGAAGCGGCGGCTGACTTCAAACAGGCGCATCAGCACCAAGCCGAAGGAAATTTGCGAAATCGGTTTGTTGAACACCGGCTCGCACACGGCGCGGACGGCGGCTTCCAATTCTTCCGCGCGCGTGTCGGCAGGCACCCAGCCCGATTCGATGTGGGCGGTGGCGACGCGGTGGTAATCGCGGTTGAAAAAGGCAAGGAAGTTGATGGCGAGATAGCGTTTGTCGTAATCGGTCAGCGTGCCGACGATGCCGAAATCGAGAGCGATGTAGCGGTTGTCGGCAGCGACCAGAATATTGCCGGGGTGCATATCCGCATGGAAAAATCCGTCGCGGAAAACTTGCGTGAAGAAGATTTCCACGCCGTAATCGGCCAGTTTGTGCAAATCGATGCCGTCGGCTTTGAGTTTGGCAATATCGGATACCGGCGTGCCGTCCATCCATTCGATGGTCAGTACGTCGCTGGTGCAGTAGTCGTAAAATACCTTGGGCACAATCAGCATATCGCTGTTTTGAAAATTACGTCCGAGCTGGCTGGCATTGGCGGCTTCGCGCATCAAGTCCAACTCGTCGTGCAGGTATTTGTCAAATTCGGCCACCACTTCGCGTGGCTTCAAACGCTTGCCGTCTGAAAACAAACGTTCCACCCAGCCTGCGCCAAAGCGCATCAGCGACAAATCCTGTTCGATAACGGGCAAAAGGTTGGGGCGCAAGACTTTCACTGCGACCTGTTCGCCCGAATGCAGGCGGGCTTTGTGTACCTGGGCGATGGACGCGCTGGCGACAGGCTCGGTTTCAAATTCCGCGTATAAAGTGTCGATGGATTGGCCCAGCGATTTTTCGATTTGCGAGCGTGAAAGCTGCGCGTCAAACGGCGGTACTTTGTCCTGCAACCTTGCCAGTTCGACCGCGTAATCATGCGGAATCAAATCGGGGCGCGTGGACAATACCTGCCCGAATTTGATGAAAATCGGCCCCAGGCTTTCCAAAGCCAAACGCAGGCGCACGGCAGGCGTCTCGTGTTTGAACTTGGACGACTGCGGCAGCATATTGAGGAAAGTCCGCGCCCAACCCGGACGGACCAGCGAAGCAATCAGCTCGGCAAGGCGGTAGCGGTAGAGCGTGCAGAGGATGGTTTTAATGCGTTTGAGGCGGTTCATGATGGACGCAGATAAATCGAAAAAACAGAATTATATAGGAAAAACGGGTAAGGGCTTCAGACGGCCTGAGACTTTTGCAAAAACATTTGCCGCATAGCTAACAATTTTATAAAGGCTCAGGTTTTGCCACCCCAATAAAAAGACGAATATTCACATCATAAATATTCGTCGGCTACTTGCCCAAACTGCCGATTCAAGACATAATCGGGAAATGTGCAGGAGAGTGTTACACCCAACTACAATGTAACCACCGAAGGCGCAGACACCCTTAAATCGCTCAGGTATCAGGGACTGCACATTGAAACAAACAATCTGGAGAGCGGCGTTAGAATAACGTCCACCGAAGGGGAGAAGGCCGTCTGAACCACCATTCAGACAACCGCGCAAAGCAGTGAGCAGACTGGTTTGCCATCATGCGGATACGGCCGAAAATCTCAGGTTCAAGGACAGATAGGGTCATCCGCGCACAGGTGCGCGGGCGGCATCTGAACAAAAAATCCGGAGAAACTTGAGAATGACTGCTCTGAAAACCACCCCATTTCATCAAGCCCATCAAGATGCAGGCGCGAAGCTGGTAGATTTTGCCGGCTGGGAGCTGCCCATCCATTATGGTTCACAAATCGCCGAACACGAAGCCGTGCGCACCGACGCCGGTATGTTTGACGTATCCCATATGCTCGTTACCGACGTAGCAGGCGCAAATGCCAAAGCCTTTTTCCGCAAATTGATTGCCAACGATGTCGCCAAACTCGCTTTTGTCGGCAAAGCCCTTTATTCCGCTTTGCTCAACGACAACGGCGGCGTGATTGACGACTTGATCGTTTACCGCACCAATGAAGCCGAAACCCAATACCGCATCGTGTCCAACGGCGCGACCCGCGAAAAAGACACGGCGCAATTCCACAAAGTCGGACAAGAGTTCGGCGTTGCCTTCAATCCGCGCTACGACCTCGGCATGCTCGCCGTACAAGGCCCGAAAGCCATCGAAAAACTCCTGACCGTCAAACCTGAATGGGCAGACGTGATTCGCGGCCTCAAACCGTTCCAAGGTGCAGACTTGGGCAACGACTGGTTTGTCGCCCGTACAGGCTATACCGGCGAAGACGGCGTCGAAGTGATTCTGCCGGGCACTGAAGCCGTCGCATTCTTCAAAGCCCTGCAAGCAGCAGGCGTACAGCCTTGCGGCCTCGGCGCACGCGACACCCTGCGCATGGAAGCCGGTATGAACCTTTACGGCAACGATATGGACGACAATACCAGCCCGCTCGAAGCAGGCATGGGTTGGACCGTTGATTTGAAAGACGAAAGCCGCGATTTCGTCGGTAAAGCCGCATTGGTGGCATTGAAAGAAAAAGGCGTTGCCGTCAAACAGGTTGGCTTGTTGCTCGAAAAAGGGGGCATTCTGCGCGCGCATATGGAAGTGTTGACCGATAAAGGCCAAGGCGAAACCACCAGCGGCGTATTCTCTCCAAGCCTGAAACAATCCATCGCCATCGCCCGCGTACCGAAAGATTTTGACGGTGATACCGCCAAAGTTCTGATGCGCGGCAAAGAAGTGGACGTACGCGTACTGAAGCTGCCGTTTGTCCGCAACGGTCAAAAACAGTTTGATTAATATCGGTTCAGACGGCCTTTATTTGTTAAGGGCCGTCTGGAAGCAGGTTTTAATTGTCGTCCGATACGGACGTTTGTAGAAAGCATTGAACAAGGCATCTGTGGATATTGATTCATGCAGATGCCGTCTGAAAATAACCCCCTATCAATGGAGTATCAAACCATGAGCAACATCCCAGCAGAACTGAAATACGTTGCCAGCCACGAATGGCTGCGCCTTGAAGAAGACGGTACCATCACCGTCGGCATTACCCATCACGCGCAAGAACTGTTGGGCGACATCGTGTTTGTCGAGCTGCCAGAAGTTGGTGCGAACCTGGCTGCCGAAGAGCAAGCCGGTGTGGTTGAGTCTGTAAAAGCCGCATCTGACGTGTACGCGCCGATTGCAGGCGAAGTCGTTGCCGTCAACGAAGATTTGCCAAGCGCTCCGGAAACTGCCAACAGCGATCCTTACGGCGCAGGCTGGTTCTTCAAAATCAAACCTGCCAACCCTGCCGATTACGACGGTCTGCTGACTGCCGAACAATACGCAGGCGAAGTAGCTTGATTTTTGCAAACATCCAAACAGGTTTTGCGCCTGTTTGATATTGCAGGTCTTAGGTCGTCTGAAAAATGCTTTCAGACGGCCTTTGTTTCAATTTTTCCTTAGCAAACATGAATTACTGCGAATTTGTCGACACGCTTCCTGACGATACGGACAATCCCAACCAACATTATCACGACACGCAATACGGTTTTCCAATTGAGGACGACAATGAATTGTTTGAGCGGCTGGTATTGGAAATCAATCAGGCAGGATTGAGCTGGACGCTGATGCTGAAGAAGCAGCAGGCATTTCAGACGGCATTTAAAGGTTTTGACATCGATACGGTCGCCGCATTTGACGAAGCCGATATTGAGCGGCTGCTTGCCGATGCAGGCATCGTCCGCAACCGCCTGAAAATCAACGCAGCCATTTATAACGCGCGACAAATCAAACAAATACAGCAAGAATACGGCTCATTCAAAAACTGGTTGGATGCGAACCATCCGCTCGACAAGGCTGAATGGGTGAAGCTGTTTAAAAAACATTTCAAATTTGTCGGCGGCGAAATCGTCGGCGAATTTCTGATGAGTACCGGCTACCTGCCCGGCGCGCATGTGGAAACCTGTCCGGTTTATAGGGAAATATTGGCATGTCGTCCAAAGTGGGCGGAGGCCGTCTGAAACAACATCTGCAAGAAAAAACAGTGTTGATATCGATAACACCGAAGGAGTAGAAATGAAACTATCTGAATTGTTCAACCCGAACGAATTTGCCGCGCGCCATTTGAGCTTTGGTGACGAGGCTGCGCTTTTGGAAGCGCTCGGCGAGAAGAGCATGGATGATTTTGTCGGCAATACCGTGCCGCAAAGCATCCGTATGCCGTCCGAACTCGATTTGCCCGAGGCTTTGACCGAGGCGGATGCATTGGCGAAATTGAAAGGCATTGCGTCGAAAAACGTGATCAACAAGTCCTATATCGGTTTGGGTTATTATCCGACCCGTGTGCCGAACGTGATTTTGCGTAACGTATTGGAAAATCCGGGTTGGTACACCGCCTATACCCCGTATCAGGCGGAGATTGCCCAAGGTCGTTTGGAAGCTTTGTTGAACTTCCAACAAGTGTGTATCGATTTGACCGGTTTCCCTGTGGCAGGCGCGTCTTTGTTGGATGAGGCAACTGCCGCCGCCGAAGCGATGGCAATGGCGCACCGCGTGGGCAAAGTGAAATCCGAGCGTTTCTTTGTGGATGTGCGCGTGTATCCGCAAACTTTGGACGTGATGAAAACCCGCGCCAAATATTTCGGCTTCGAGCTGGTGGTCGGCGATTTTGCCAAAGCGGATGAAGGCGAATACTTCGGCGCGCTGTTCCAATATGTCGGCAAAGACGGCGATGTGCAAGACTTGCAGGATGTTATCGGCCGTCTGAAAACCAAAGGCACAATCGTGGCCGTTGCCGCCGACATTATGAGCTTGGTTTTGTTGAAGTCGCCTGCCGAATTGGGCGCGGATATTGCTTTGGGCAATACCCAGCGCTTCGGCGTACCGATGGGCTTCGGCGGGCCGCACGCTGCTTATTTCGCGTTTAAAGACGAGTTCAAGCGTTCCGCCCCGGGTCGCATCATCGGCGTATCCAAAGACGCATCGGGCAAACCTGCCTTGCGCATGGCGTTGTCCACCCGCGAGCAACACATCCGCCGCGAAAAAGCGACATCCAATATTTGTACCGCGCAGGCATTGCTGGCGAACTTGGCCGGTATGTACGCCGTTTACCACGGCCCCGAAGGCGTGAAACGCATCGCCAACCGCATTCACGCGCTGGCTTCTGCCTTTGCCGATGCGCTGGTTTCAGACGGCCTGAATGTGGTTCATAAAGTCTTCTTCGATACCGTTACCGTCGATTTCGGCAGCAAAGAGAAAGCAGACCAAGTGTTTGCCGCTGCTTTGGAATCGGGCTACAACCTGCGCCGCGTGAGCGATACTCAAGTTGCGGCAGCCTTCCATGAAACTTCGACACGCGAAGATTTAACCGATTTGTATCGCGCGTTTACCGGTAAGGATACGTTCACATTTGCCGATGATGTCAAAGGCCGTCTGAATGCCGAATTGCTGCGTCAAGACAATATCTTGCAACATCCTGTGTTCAACCGTTACCACACCGAACACGAAATGCTGCGCTACCTGAAAAAACTCGAAGACCGCGATTTGGCGATGAACCGCAGTATGATTTCGCTCGGTAGCTGCACCATGAAGCTCAATGCGACTGCGGAAATGTTGCCGATTACCTGGGCAGAGTTCACCGACATCCACCCTTACGCCCCCAAAGACCAGGCCGCAGGCTACCGCGAACTCTTGACCGACATGGAAAACAGCCTGAAAGCCATCACCGGCTTTGACGCGATTTCCTTCCAGCCCAACTCCGGCGCGCAGGGCGAATACAGCGGTATGCTGTCCATCCGACGCTATCAGGAAGCCCAAGGCGAAGCGCAGCGCAACATCTGCCTGATTCCCAAGTCCGCCCACGGCACCAACCCCGCCACCGCCGCCATGCTCGGTTTGAAAGTCGTCGTCGTCGATACCGACGAACACGGCAACGTCAACATCGACGATTTGAAAGCCAAAGCCGAGCAACACCGCGACGCCTTGTCCGCCATCATGATTACCTACCCGTCCACCCACGGCGTGTACGAAGAAGGCATCCGCGACATCTGCCGCATCATCCATGAAAACGGCGGACAGGTTTACATGGACGGCGCCAACCTCAACGCCCAAATCGGCATCATGCAGCCCGCCGAAGTCGGCGCGGACGTGTTGCACATGAACCTGCACAAAACCTTCTGTATCCCCCACGGCGGCGGCGGCCCGGGCATGGGCCCTATCGGCCTGAAAGCCCACCTCGCCCCGTTTGCCCCAGGCCATACCTTGACTGACACGCACAGCGCCAGTGCCAAGCAAACCGCCGTTTCCTCCGCCGCCTTCGGTTCCGCGTCCATCCTGCCGATTACCTGGATGTACCTGACCATGATGGGCAAACAAGGCATGGAACAGGCAACACGCTGGGCATTGCTCAACGCCAACTACGTCGCCAAACGCCTGAGCGAAGACTATCCGATTCTGTATGCAGGCAAAAACGGCCGCGTCGCGCACGAATGTATTGTCGATTTGCGTCCGCTTAAAGCCGAAAGCGGTATTACCGAAACCGACATCGCCAAACGCCTGATGGACTACGGCTTCCACGCCCCGACGGTTTCCTTCCCTGTTGCCGGCACGCTGATGATCGAGCCGACCGAGAGCGAAAGCAAAGCCGAACTCGACCGCTTCATCGCCGCCCTGAAACAAATCAAACAGGAAGTGCTGAAAGTCGAGCGCGGCGAATGGCCGAAAGACGACAACCCGCTGGTCAACGCCCCGCACACCGCCGCCGACGTAACCGGCGAATGGGCGCATCCGTATTCCCGCGAAGAAGCCGTCTTCCCGCTGCCGTTCGTGCGTGAAAACAAATTCTGGCCGAGTGTGAAACGTTTGGATGAGGTCTATGGCGACCGCAATCTGGTTTGCTCCTGCTTGCCGATTGACGCATACGAAGAATAAGTCTGAATAGGTTTAAAATTGAACAGGCCGTCTGAAAATGAAAATAGTTTTCAGACGGCCTTTTGTTTGTTAAGATATTCCGCCCGAGAACGTACGTTTGTTTTGGGTAAAACAACAAATAAGGCTTTCGGAAAGATAGACGGCGCATGACTTGTTTGCGGATAAAACCAAAACGGCTTTCAACAACGATAAGCAAAAGGCCGTCTGAAAAACAGGAGGACACGATGGATGAACTTTTTATTCAAACGCTGACGATTGCCGGCTCCGATTCCGGCGGCGGCGCAGGCATACAGGCGGATTTGAAGACATTTCAAATGCGCGGCGTGTTCGGCACCAGCGTACTGACCGCGGTTACCGCACAAAATACTTTGGGCGTATCGGCGGTGCATCCGATACCGACCGACATGATTGCCGCGCAGATTGCCGCGATTCAGGAGGATTTCCAAATCCGTGCCTATAAAATCGGCATGCTGGGTACGGCGGAAATTATCGAATGCGTGGCGGAACAAACGGCCGAATGCGACTTCGGCAAACGCGTGTTGGACCCGGTCATGATTGCCAAAGGCGGCGCGCCGTTGTTGGAAAACTCAGCCGTCGAAGCCATGAAACGCCTGTTGCTGCCGCATACGGACGTATTGACCCCCAATCTCCCCGAAGCGCAGGCATTGACGGGTATTGATATTGAAAACCGCCAAGATGCGGAACGCGCTGCCAAAACTCTTCAGGAGTGGGGTGTGAAAAATGTGGTGATTAAAGGCGGCCATCTTGCCGACAGCCAAAGCGAATATTGCACCGACTGGCTGTTTACGCCATACGAAACCATCGAGCTGAACAGCAAACGTTTCCCGACGCCGCATACGCATGGCACGGGCTGCACGTTTTCGGCCTGTATTACTGCCGAGTTGGCAAAAGGGTTTAGCGTTCCTGAAGCTGTACAAACGGCAAAAAACTATATTGCCGCCGCCATTTCCCATCCTTTGGGCATCGGGGCAGGGCACGGGCCGGTCAACCACTGGGCGTATCAGGACGAATAATGGGTTTAGGCCGATTGTAATTGATTGTATTTTTCAGACGACCTGACTAGGTTTATCACTTGAAATTGTTTACAATATCGGATTAATGCTTTTACGGATAAAAAAGACACCATGCAAGTTACCTCAAAATGGATAGACGGAATGTGCTTCGTCGGTACAACGGCAAACGGACACAGCGTTGTGATGGAAGGCGCAGCGGCTGAAGGCGAAGTCAAACGCGGCCCCAGCCCGATGGAAATGCTGTTGTTGGGTGTAGCAGGCTGTTCCAGTATCGATGTAGTGATGATTGCCGAGAAACAACGCCAAAAAATCACCGACTGCCGCGCCGAAGTGACTGCCAAACGCGCCGACACTGCGCCGCGCGTGTTTACCGAAATCCATATCCACTTCAAAGTGTATGGTCGAGATTTGCAAGAAAGCGCGATTGAGCGCGCCGTACAGATGTCTGCTGAAAAATATTGCTCCGCATCGATTATGCTGGGCAAAGCGGCAAAAATGAGCCACAGCTTCGAAATCGTCGAAGCAGAATAGGGCGGTTTTCAAGGAAAAAGCTGGAGCGTGAGACGGCTGCACACAAAAAAGCAGATATATTCACGCATTAACATGAATATATCTGCTTGCTTTTTATTCCTTTTTCTCTCTCTCTATCAGCCTTTATAACTTGGCTTGTTGATCTCATTGTGCAAGTTTCGTTTAACATTGTCAACAATTTTTAATTATATTTTAAACAACCCCGAAAGCTGCAGGTTTGTAAACGCTTGCGCCTTAATACGGATACTGGGGAAACAGTATGGATTACGAAAATAATACCAACATTGCGCCTGCAACTTCATCGCTTATTTTGGAAGAGCGTCACGATTCGGAACTCTTCCGCGTGTACGCATTGATTTTGGACGGCATTACCGACCATCTGCTGCTGCCGGGCAAAAAACTGACCGAGTCCGAGCTTTGCCGACAAATGGTTTGCTCGCGCAATACCGTGCGTGGCGCATTGTCACTTTTGGCGCACGATAAAATCGTCGATCTGCAGCCCAACCGCGGTGCATTTGTCCATGTGCCGGACTTGAAAGAAATGAAAGACGTGTTCAACACGCGTATCGAAATGGAAAGCATGATTTTGAGCGTCCTTATCGATATGCCTGATTTGGAAACGCGTCTGCAACCGCTTTACGCCATGATTGAGCAAGAGGGCGCAGCCTCCGAAAGCGGCGACCGCGTGGGTTGGAACCGCCTGTCCAATGCCTTCCATGTCGAATTGGCGCGGCTGCTGGACAACGATGTCCTGTTTGAAATCATGAATACCTTGTGCGCGCGTTCTTCATTGATTGTGGCTGTTTCCGATCCGCTTCGCAAAGAAAAGCGCAACATCGATTCCAATTCGCACCATGAACACCGCGAAATCCTCGATTTGTTGCTGGCAGGCAAGCGCAACCGTGTGACCAAAGTCATGCGCCGCCACTTGGGCGCGTGCATGGAACGCTTGGAACAGAAACTCGAGATGTAATCGGTTTGACAATAAAAAGGCCGTCTGAAATATTCAGACGGCCATTGGTTTATCCTTACAAAACGAAATGCCATGAAACCCAAAATCCAAAGACACGAACATATCCTCACCCTTATCCGCGAACATAACTTCATGACGGTGGAAGAGTTGGCGGCGAATTTGGATGTTACGCCGCAAACCATACGCCGCGATGTGCAGGAGTTGAGCGAGACCGGACAGCTCAAACGCTATCACGGCGGCGCATCTTTGGGCGACGTTTCAGTCGTAACGGCAGGGCAGGAGCGGCGCAACCATCAGCAGCAGGAAAAAAACGCCATTGCCCAATTGATCGCTTCCACCATTCCCGACAATGCCTCGCTCTTTATCAGCATCGGCACCACCATGGAAGCCGTTGCCGCCGAGTTGGTCAGACAGCGTAAAAACCTGCGGATTATCACCAACAATATCTACGCCGCCTCCATCACTGCGGCGCGTACCGACTACACGGTCATCATCGCTTCCGGTGTGGTCCGCCCGTTGGACGGCGGTATTACCGGTGTGGCGACCGTCGATTTCATCAACCAATTCAAAGTCGACTATGCCATCATGAGTACCCACGGCATAGAAAACGACGGCTCGCTTTTGGATGACGATTACAAGGAAGTCAGTGTCATGCAGGCGATGGTGAACAATGCACGCGTGCGCTATCTCGGCGTCGACCACAGCAAATTCAACAGCAATGCCTTGGTCAGACTGGGCGATATCGGCGCATTCGATAAGCTGTTTACCGACCGCCCACCATCCGCCGCCATGCAGAAAACCCTAAACGAGCGCGGCGTGGCGTGGCAGGTTGCCGACCCTGTATCAAAGTAGCCAAGTCGGGTACAATTGAGCCATCATTCCATTCCTTTCAGACGGCCTGATTGAATATTCAGGCCGTCTGAAAACAGAAAATCATTTTCCTATCAAAGAAATATTATGTTGAATAAAGACCAATTCGCGGACAACCACTTTATCCGCACTATTATCGAAGAAGACCTCAAAAGCGGTAAACATACAGCCATCCAAACCCGTTTCCCGCCCGAGCCGAACGGCTATTTGCACATCGGCCACGCCAAATCCATCTGCTTGAACTTCGGTTTAGCTTATATTTATGACGGTTTGTGCAACCTGCGTTTTGACGATACCAATCCTGAAAAAGAAAACGACGAATACGTCAACGCCATCAAAGAAGACGTTGAGTGGTTGGGCTTCCATTGGGCGGGCGAGCCGCGTTTTGCCTCCAACTATTTCGACCAGCTTTACGACTACGCCGTAGGTTTAATCAAAGACGGTAAAGCGTATGTCGATGATTTGACGCCAGAAGAAATGCGTGAATATCGCGGTACGCTGACCGAAGCGGGTAAAAACAGCCCTTACCGCGACCGCAGTATCGAAGAAAACCTCGACCTGTTTACGCGCATGAAAAACGGCGAGTTCCCCGACGGCAGCAAAACCTTGCGCCTGAAAATCGACATGGCATCAGGCAACATCAATATGCGCGACCCCGTCATCTACCGTATCCGCCGCGCCCATCACCACAACACCGGCGACAAATGGTGCATCTACCCGATGTACGACTACACGCATTGCATTTCCGATGCCATCGAAGGCATCACGCATTCCTTGTGTACGCTCGAATTTGAAGCCCACCGCCCGCTTTATGACTGGGTGTTGGACAACATCCCCGCGCCACACGCCACCCGCCCGCGCCAATACGAGTTTTCCCGTTTGGAGCTTTTGTATTCCATCACGTCCAAACGCAAGCTGAACCAACTGGTTTCAGACGGCCACGTTACCGGCTGGGACGACCCGCGTATGCCGACCATTTCCGGTATGCGCCGCCGCGGCTACACGCCCGAAGGCCTGCGCCTGTTTGCCAAACGCGCCGGTATTTCCAAATCTGAAAACATCGTCGATATGAGCGTGTTGGAAGGCGCGATTCGCGAAGAGTTGGAAAACTCCGCCCCGCGCCTGATGGCGGTTTTGAACCCGCTCAAAGTCACCCTGACCAACTTTGAAGCCGGCAAAACCCAAAGCCGCCGTGCCGCGTTCCATCCCAATCACGAAGAAATGGGCGAGCGTGAAATCCCTGTGTCCCAAACCATCTACATCGAGGCAGACGACTTTGCCGAAAATCCGCCCAAAGGCTTCAAACGTCTGACTCCGGGCGGCGAAGTACGCCTGCGTCACGGCTATGTGATCAAGTGCGACGAAGTCGTAAAAGACGCGGCAGGCAATGTGGTCGAACTTAAATGCAGCATCGACCATGACACCTTGGGCAAAAATCCCGAAGGCAGAAAAGTCAAAGGCGTGATTCACTGGGTGTCTGCCGAACACGCCGCCGAAATCAAAGTCCGCCTGTATGACCGCCTCTTTACCGTCGAGCGTCCCGATGCCGTGCGCGGCGAAGACGGCGAATACCTGCCGTTTACCGATTTCCTCAACCCTGAATCCATTAAGGAAATCACCGCCTACGCCGAGCCTGTCGTAAAAGATTTGCCGGCGGAGAGCCGTTGGCAGTTCGAGCGCATCGGCTACTTCGTAACCGACCGCAAAGACCACAGCAAAGACACTCCGGTGTTTAACCGCACGGTGACGTTGAAAGATTCTTGGCAGCCTAAGTAATCTGTTTGCAGTCGCTAAATTGAAGGCCGTCTGAAAACGTGAAATCCGGTTTTCAGACGGCCTTTGTCGATAAAAGGGATGAGATGGAACGTTATTCTGTACATTTGAAACTGCTGGGAATGGCGGTGTTGTGGGGTGCATCTTGGCCGATGGGGCGGATGTTGGGGCAGTCGCTGCCGCCGTTGACGGGCGGGGCGGTTCGGTTTGTCTTGGCTTCGGTTTTGTTGTTGGGCTGGTTGTTTGCGCGCAGCAGGTTCGCGACTTTGGCGGCTTTGTCGGCGCGGCAATGGCTGGGTTTGACGGCAGCCGCTTCTGTTGGCGTGTGCGGCTATGCGGTGTTTTTTATGCTGGGTTTGCAGACTATGCCGGCAGGCAAGGCAGCGGTGGTCGTGGCGGTGAATCCGGTATTGACACTGCTATTGGCGACTTGGTTTTTCGGCGAGCGTTTAAATACGAAGATTTTGGCGGGCATGCTGCTGGCGGTTGGCGGTGCCATTATGGTGGTAACGCAAGGGCAGCCGTTGACAGTTTTATCGGGCGGTATCAATGCAGGAGAGTGGCTGATTTTTGGTTGCGTGGTTTGTTGGGCGGCTTATACTTTAATCGGGCGCGCGGTTTTGCGCGGGATAGATGCGCTGACGGTAACGACGGCAACTTCGTTCATTGGTGCGTTGATGTTATCGGCGGTGGCGTTATGGACGGATGGAATACCGTTTGAGGCGATAGCGGCAATGGATGGGCGCGGCTGGACGGCCTTGGCGTGGCTGGTCATCGGCGCGACGGTATTGGCCTATGCGTGGTATTTTGAAGGTGTGAAGACTTTGGGGGCAGGCAGCGCGGCGGCGTATATTACGCTCGTGCCGATTTTCGGTGTGCTGTCTTCAGCGTGGTTTTTGGGAGAACCGCTGCATATTTCTCTGGTTGCGGGTTGTGCGGCGGCGGTCGGCGGCATGACGCTGATGCGGTACGGGCAAAAGGCCGTCTGAAGTTGGGTAAATACTCGAATTTTTGATGATAAGATTGCGGTTGCCACCTTACTTCCAGCCGTAATCTTATTGAAGGATAAGACCAAGTCACGGTCTCAGTGTTCGATTTAAAAATTTGACACCCTGCCTCCAACTGCCTAAAATTCAACTTTCTCAAAAATCTACCGTATCCTGCGGCACGATTTCATCCTTTCAGACGGTCTTTGTGCCATCTCTCTGATACCATTCAAAATATATCAATACTATGCACGTTTCAGAACTCCAAACCCTCCACATTTCCAAACTCTTGGAAATGGCAGAAGAACATGGCATTGAAAACGCCAACCGTTTCCGCAAACAAGACCTCGTTTTTGCCATCGTCCGCCAGATGATGAAGCAGAATGTCAGCTTTACCTGTTCGGGTACACTTGAAATCCTGCCCGACGGCTTCGGTTTCCTGCGCAGCGCAGATACTTCTTACCTTGCCGGCCCTGATGATATTTATGTTTCGCCCACGCAAATCCGCCGCTTCAATCTGCATACCGGTGACACCATCGAAGGCAGCGTGCGTGTGCCTAAAGATAACGAGCGTTATTTCGCACTTGTCCGCCTCGATACCATCAACGGCGATCAGCCCGAAGTCTGCAAACACAAAATCCTTTTTGAAAACCTCACGCCTTTATTCCCAACCGAACAATTCAAACTCGAGCGCGACATCAAAGCGGAAGAGAATTTGACCGGCCGCGCTATCGACTTGGTTTCCCCAATCGGTAAAGGCCAACGTGCATTGTTGGTGGCGCCGCCTAAAACCGGTAAAACCGTGATGTTGCAAAACATTGCCCACGCCATTACCGCCAATTACCCCGATGTCGAGCTGATTGTCCTGTTGATTGACGAGCGTCCGGAAGAAGTGACCGAAATGAGCCGTTCTGTACGCGGCGAAGTGGTTTCCTCTACGTTTGACGAGCCTGCGCAACGCCATGTACAAGTGGCCGAGATGGTGATTGAAAAAGCCAAACGCATGGTCGAACATAAAAAAGACGTGGTGATTTTGCTGGATTCGATTACCCGTTTGGCACGCGCCTACAATACCGTCGTGCCGACTTCGGGCAAAATTCTGACCGGCGGTGTCGATGCCAACGCTTTGCACCGTCCGAAACGCTTCTTCGGTGCAGCGCGTAATGTGGAAGAGGGCGGTTCGCTTACCATTATTGCGACGGCACTTGTTGAAACCGGCAGCCGCATGGACGACGTGATTTACGAAGAGTTCAAAGGCACGGGTAATATGGAATTGCACCTTGACCGCCGCATGGCAGAAAAACGCCTGTTTCCGGCCATCAGCATCAACAAATCCGGTACGCGCCGCGAAGAATTGCTGGTGCCGAACGATCAGTTGCAACGTATGTGGCTCTTGCGCAAATTCTTGCATCCTATGGACGAAATCGAAGCAACCGAGTTTTTGGTGGGTAAACTCAAAGACTCTAAAAATAACGACGATTTCTTTGAATTGATGCGCGGTAAATAAGCATAAGGCCGTCTGAATATGTTTCAGACGGCCTTTACTTTGCTTGAGGAACCTTTATGACCATCCGAATGAATTGGCAAAACTTATTGTCCACCCAACGCTTCCGTACCAAAAACGGCGAAATCGTGCCGACCGTTACCCCTTCGACTCAGGAAGGTGCCGATGCTTTGCGTACGGATTTTCACATCGACTACGACCGGGTTGTTTTTTCCGGAGCCTTCCGCCGCCTTGGCCGTAAAACGCAAGTGCATCCGCTGGCACAACATGACTTGACGCACAACCGCCTGACGCACAGCGTTGAAGTTGCCAGCGTGGGCAGGAGCTTGGGTAACCGCGTGGGCGTAATGTTGCACAACGGCGGTTTTCTGCCGCAGGGCAATACGCCCAGCGATATTGGTGCCGTGGTGCAGGTTGCCTGTTTGGCGCATGATTTGGGCAATCCGCCGTTTGGTCATACAGGCGAAGATGCTTTGCGTGATTGGTTCAGACGGCCTGAACATCAAATTTATCTGAACACATTAAACGAAGCGGAACGCAACGATATTCAAACCTATGAAGGCAATGCGCATAGCCTGCGTATCGTCGCCAGCCTTGAAATGTATCCGGAGGCGGGCGGAATGCGCCTGACTGCGGCAGCCATCGGCGCATTGTTGAAGTATCCGTGGACAACGCAACATCCGAACGGCAGAAAGAAATTCAATATTTATCAAACAGAGTTGCCGTTTATCCGTCAAGTTGCCGACGAATTGGGACTGGTTTCCGCAGGAATAGACAGCTGGGCGCGCCATCCTTTGTCTTATTTGATGGAGGCTGCAGACGATATTTGCTATGCCTTGCTGGACTTGGAAGATGCCGTCGAATTAGATTTGCTCACGGATACGGAAGTAGAAAGTATCTTGTCCGAGCTGACCTTTGCCGAAAGCGCATGGCATGCCAGCTCCAGTCGTCAGCGTTGCGCCATGTTGCGCGGCATTGCGATCGGCAAGGCGATTGATGATGTCGCGCAAACCTTTATGCTGCATCAGTCCGATTTACTGGACGGAACATTCAAAGGCAAAGACTTGCTTGCTCTGTGTAGCCCGCAAGTGCAAAACACTTTGGCAAAAGCGAAAGAATTGGCGCAAACACGGATTTTTCATCATCACACCAAGCTCTTGACCGAGATTGCCACGTTCCCATGCTTAGGCTCTATCTTGGATTTACTCGTCCCTGCCGCTTATGCCCTGATTGCTGAAAAACAGCTGGCAACGCGTCAGTCTCTAGCGTTGGAATTATTGAAAAAGCACAATCCGATTCTTCCTGAAGACAGTCTGTATCAGGCCTATATGAAGATTTTGGATTTTGTCGGCGGCATGACCGATAACTCCGCCGCCAAAATGGCGCAGGATTTGTCAGGAGTAGGGATTTTGCGTTAATTTTATATTATTTAATTTCAATTAGTTAATTAAAAATATAAAAAATATCCGTGAAAAGAGTAGACAGGTTTCAGTAAAGCCTATATTATTCGGTCTTCTTGATTCACAACGCACTTGCGAAGTGATGAGGATGCACCCGTAGCTCAGTTGGATAGAGTATCTGGCTACGAACCAGAGGGTCGGGCGTTCGAATCGCTCCGGGTGCGCCACAAGATTTATCCGCGCCCATCGTCTAGCGGTTAGGACATCGCCCTTTCACGGCGGTAACCGGGGTTCGATTCCCCGTGGGCGTGCCAGTTTTCAAAAAAGCGCAATCTATTTCAGATTGCGCTTTTTTATTGCATTTACTGTTTGTGTTCTAAGGCCGTCTGAAACGCTCAGCAAATCGAGAGGTAGAAGTATATAAAATAAATTGCTCAGACTTTTGTCGTCTAAATGCGTTTTTCAATCTCATTCTACCATTGCCAACCCCCAATTTATTGACAATAGTATTCATCTTAAAAATACCTAAACCTGAATTTACATGATTTCATATTTATAATTTCTTGATTTTATATCATAAAAATATTTATTTGAACTTTTCTTAAAAAATGCCGTCTGAGATAAAGACAAGACGGAATATCTCTGTTAATGTGTAAATGTCAGCCGGCGTTTGCCGGTTTTTTATTGAAACCATTTGGGAGTCAATTATGAATATGAATGTTAAATTAATCGTTCCTGCCGTTTTGGCGGCTGTTGCCCTGACTGCATGTAGCAGCGGTTCTAAAGCCAAACCTGAAGCTAAAGCTGCGCCTACTGCGCAACAACAAACTCAAGCTCAGGCTCAACAAGCTCAAGCTCCAGTGCCTAATACTTTGAAAGTAGACTCTATCGACGGTACTAAAGAAGTTCACTACAAATGCGGTAAAGACGGCAAAGAGCCTCTGAGCGTAATGTACGGTTTCAAAGGCAACGAAGTTGTTGCTGCACAAGTAAAATACAAAGGCCAATTAACTGAAAACCTGTTCCGTATCACTGACAGCAGCAAAGATGTAAACGCATTCTGGGGCGGTAATGTCGCTTGGGTTGCCGAAGCAGCCACTGCAGCCAACGTAGACAAAGTTGATGGCAACATGCTGACTATCCGCGGTACTACCGAAGTAAACGGCAAACAAGAAGTGGTTGATCAAATCGTTACCCGCTTCTGCGCATTGGACAAAGGCGCGAAAGCTGCCGTTAAACCTGCTGCTAAAAAAGCGAAAAAATAATCTTTTACCGACAGCTTTAAACGCTGGGTAAAATAAAACAGGCCGTCTGAAAAGTTTTCAGACGGCCTGTTCGTTTGAGCGGTTTAACCTAAGAACCAGAATTTCAATGCCCACAACACGGCGACAATCCATACCATAGGCGGTACGTCTTGGGTACGGTTGCACAAGAGTTTGATGAGTGCGTAGCTGATAAAGCCAAACGCAATACCGTCGGCAATCGAATAGGTAAACGGCATGAAGACGATGGTCAGGAATGCCGGTGCGGCTTCGGTCATGTCGTCCCAATCGATTTCACGCGCGCTGCGCAACATTTGCGCGCCAACATAGAGCAGGGCGGGGGCGGTAGCGAATGCAGGAATGCTTTGAACCAGCGGGGAGAAAATCAGACAGGCCAGCATCAGTACGCCGACGGTAACGGCAGTCAGGCCGGTACGGCCGCCGGCAGAAACGCCTGCCGCGCTTTCAACGTAAGGGGTGGTAGAAGAAGTACCCAGGGCGGCGCCTGCGATAATGGCGGTTGAGTCAGCAAGCAGGGCGCGTTTCAAACGCGGCAATTTGCCCTCTTGCAACAGGCCTGCGCGGTGCGAAACGCCGACCAATGTGCCGGTAGAGTCAAACAGGTCAACCAGGAAGAATACAAAAATCACGCTGACCATGCTGACGGTGAATAAGCCTTTGAAGTCCATCTGCATGAATGTTGGCGCAATGCTCGGAACTTCGCCGACCACGCCTTTGAACTCGCTCAAGCCCAAGATGGTGGAGACGGCGGTCAGCGTCAGAATGGTAATGATGATGGAGCCTTTAACGCGGAAGTGGCCAAGTGCAACCACCATGACAAAGCCTGCCATCGCCAGCAGGGCGGTAGGCTGGTGGATGTCGCCCAAACCGACCAATGTGGCAGGATTGGCCACAATCACGCCTGCGCCTTTGAGTGCAATCAATGCCAAGAAGAGGCCGATGCCTGCGGCAATCGACATTTTCAAGCCCATAGGCAGGGCGTTGACCAGCATTTCGCGCACTTTAAAGAAGCTGAAAAGGATGAAAATAATGCCGGAGATGAAGACGGCACCCAAAGCCACACGCCAGTCCACGCCCATGCCTTTGACGACGGCAAAGGTAAAGTAGGCGTTCAAACCCATGCCCGGAGCGAGGGCGATCGGGTAGTTACCGACAAAGCCCATCACGAAACAGCCGATGGCGGAGGCGATACAGGTGGCCACAAATACTGCGCCCATATCCATGCCGGTTTCGCCCAAAATCAGGGGATTGACGATGATGATGTAGCACATGGCGAGGAAGGTTGTCACACCGGCCATAATTTCCGTGCGCACGTTGGTCTGATTGGCGTTGAGGTTGAATAATCTTTCCAAAACGCTTTGATTTGAAGAACTCATTCGAGATATTCCTTTGGGGAAAGCCGTTCGAGGACGGCATCAGCGGGTTTAACTGCCGGAAGCTCGGATTTTGGCCTTAACTTCTAAACAGATAAGGGAATTTTCGGGCGGTATTATACTGAAAAGCCTTTTGTTCGGGTAATAAAAATACATGAATCAGATAATGCCGGGCCGAACCAAGATAAAGGCCGTCTGAACAGTTTCAGACGGCCTTTGTTTGTGTGTGCTTATACCGGTTTGCCTTTCAGGGAGAAGGTGTAGGCTTCGGTGATTTCCAAATCGATCATTTGGTTGATCATGTCGGGTGTACCGGTAAAGTTGACCACACGGTTGTTGGCGGTACGGGCTTGCAGTTGGTCAGGGTCTTTTTTGGAGATACCTTCAACCAAGCAGCGTTGAACCGTGCCGACCATGGTTTGGTTGATACGCGCGGTTTCGGCTTCGATGACTTCGTTCAAAGCTTCGAGGCGGCGCACTTTTTCTTCGTGCGGCGTGTCGTCGTGCAGGTTGGCGGCAGGCGTGCCAGGGCGCGGACTGTAAATAAAGACGAAGCTCAAGTCGAAGGCAATGTCTTTGACCAGTTTCAAGGTTTGCTCGAACTCGCGCTCGGTCTCGCCCGGGAAACCGACGATAAAGTCGGAGCTGAGGCACAAATCAGGACGGATGGCGCGCAGTTTGCGGATGATGGATTTGTATTCCAAGGCGGTGTAGCCGCGTTTCATCGCGCTCAATACGCGGTCGGAACCGCTTTGAATCGGCAGGTGCAGATGGGAAACCAGCTTCGGCAGGTCGCGGTAGCACTCGATAATCGCGTCGGTAAATTCGCGTGGATGGCTGGTGGTAAAGCGCAGACGTTCGATGCCCGGGATTTCGTGGACGATGCGCAATAAAGTGGCAAAGTCGCAGATTTCGCCGTTTTCCATTTCGCCGCGATAGGCATTGACGTTTTGGCCTAAGAGGTTGATTTCTTTAACGCCTTGTTGCGCCAAACCGGCAATCTCGGTCAATACGTCGTTGAGCGGGCGGGAGAATTCTTCGCCGCGGGTATAAGGGACGACGCAGTAAGAGCAGTATTTGGAGCAGCCTTCCATAATGGAAATGAATGCCGAGCCGCCTTCTACGCGCGCAGGCGGCAGGTGGTCGAATTTTTCGATTTCGGGGAAGGAAATGTCGATTTGAGACAGGCCGGTGGTTTCTTTGTCGACGATGAGTTTGGGCAGGCGGTGCAGCGTTTGCGGGCCGAAAACCACGTCCACATACGGAGCGCGTTTGACGATGTTTTCGCCTTCTTGAGAGGCAACGCAGCCGGCAACGCCGATGATGAGGTCGGGATTTTTTTCTTTGAGCGGACGTACGCGGCCTAAGTCGGAGAAGACTTTCTCTTGCGCTTTTTCACGCACGGAGCAGGTGTTGAACAAGATGATGTCGGCGTCGTCAGGTTGGGTAACCTGTTCGATGCCGCCGTGTTCTTCGGCGAGGACGGACAGCATTTTTTCGCTGTCGTACTCGTTCATTTGGCACCCGAAGGTGCGGATAAATACTTTTTTCATGGTTTGTTTTGATTGACTTGCTTGTTGTAAAAGGGTTCAGACGGCCTGTGAAATATTCGGGCCGTCTGAAAAATTATTCTTCCGCCTTTTTCTGCTTTTTGGCGTGTTCGATGAACCTGTCGGCTTCGGCGTCGGTCAAAATCCAGATTTCGCGGACGAGGCGGCTTTCTTCGTTGTATTTGAATGCGACGGCTTTGCCGGTTTGATTCAGCAGGCGGCCCATGGGGATGAAACGGTCGTTTTCATCGTGGATTTTGGTAAAGCGCGTGATTTGCAGTTTGGCCGCGTTGCCGTCCACAATGCCCAAGGTCAGCAGGCGCGTCCAAGAAAAACCGCCTTTGCTGACTTTCAGATAAGGCAAATCGACAGTCTTTAAAACGGCTACATCCATATCGTCAGGCAGGCTGCGTTGTGCATGGACGAGGGAGGACGCCAAAAGGGCGAGGCTGAGTATGAATCCGCGTAACATGATGCTTTTCTTTTATTGTTTCAATAGGTCGCGGATTATAGCACAAGCAGGAAAAATGTGGATAGAGTGTTTGTTTTTAAAGAATAATTTTGATTTTGCGCCCGATTCTTATTTTGAAGCTTGGGCCGTCTGAAAAGGATTTGGTGTTAAAATGGCATCGATTTGATTTTCAGACGACCTCTTACGAAAGAATTGACCATGAACCGTAATGAAAGCTTGTTCAACCGCGCCAAAGCCATTATTCCCGGCGGCGTGAACTCTCCTGTGCGCGCATTCGGCAGCGTCGGCGGCGTACCGCGCTTTATCAAAAAGGCAGAAGGCGCGTATGTTTGGGACGAAAACGGCACGCGTTATACCGACTATGTCGGCTCTTGGGGCCCTGCTATTGTCGGCCATGCCCATCCTGAAGTCATTGAAGCCGTGCGCGAAGCAGCATTGGGCGGTTTGTCGTTTGGTGCACCGACTGAAGGCGAAATTGTCATTGCCGAAGAAATCGCCAAAATCATGCCGTCCGTCGAGCAGCTGCGCCTTGTCAGCTCCGGTACGGAAGCAACGATGACCGCCATCCGTCTGGCACGCGGTTTTACCGGCCGCGACAAAATCATCAAGTTTGAAGGCTGCTACCACGGCCATTCCGACAGCCTGTTGGTTAAAGCAGGCAGCGGTCTGCTGACGTTTGGCAATCCTTCTTCCGCCGGTGTGCCTGCCGACTTTACCAAACATACTTTGGTACTCGAGTACAACAATATCGCCCAACTGGAAGAAGCCTTTGCCCAAAGCGGCAATGACATTGCCTGTGTGATTTTGGAGCCTTTTGTCGGCAATATGAATCTGGTTAGGCCGTCTGAAGCCTTCGTCAAAGCCTTGCGCGAATTGACTGAAAAACACGGTGCTGTGTTGATTTACGACGAAGTGATGACCGGCTTCCGCGTGGCGCTGGGCGGCGCGCAATCTTTGCACGATATCAAACCTGATTTGACCACCATGGGCAAGGTGATCGGCGGCGGTATGCCTTTGGCGGCGTTCGGCGGCCGTAAAGACATCATGGAATGTATTTCACCATTGGGCGGCGTGTATCAGGCAGGTACATTGTCCGGCAATCCAATTGCGGTTGCAGCCGGTTTGAAAACGCTGGAAATCATTCAGCGCGAAGGCTTCTATGAAAACCTGACTGCCTTGACCCAACGCCTCGCCAACGGTATTGCCGACGCGGCTAAAGCACATGGCGTTGAATTTACGGCGGACAGCGTAGGCGGCATGTTTGGTTTGTATTTCGCCAGCCATACGCCGCAAAACTATGCCGATATGGCGCGTTCCAATATCGACGGTTTCAAACATTTCTTCCACGGTATGCTCGACCGCAATGTCGCATTCGGTCCGTCAGCTTACGAAGCCGGGTTTGTTTCTGCCGCGCATACGCCTGAGCTGATTGACGAAACCATTGCTGCGGCACACGAAGTGTTCAAAGAAATGGCGAAATAAAAGCTGAAACTGTCATGTGAGAAAAGGCCGTCTGAAAAATATTCAGACGGCCTTTCGCTATTTTAAATCAATGCTTGATTATGCTTCTTCGGCTTTGCTGCGGATAATCAGCAGAGGCAGGTGGCTTTGACGCATTACGGTCTCGGCGAAGCTGCCCATCAGCAGGTGCATCAGGCCGGTGCGGCCGTGTGTGCCGAGTACCAGCAGGTCTGCGCCGTTGTTGTCGGCGTAGTCAACCAAGTCTTGCGCCATTTCGCGTGCGCCTTTGTTGGCAACCAACAAGTGTTTCACGATGTTTTCAACGCCGTTTTCACGCGCTGTTTTTTCTGCGAAATCCAAAACTTCGTTGCCTTGAGCCACTGCGGCGGCTTCGTAGCTTTCATGTTGCAGGAATTCAGGAGCCAAAGCCATGTATTCGGCAGGGTTGGCAACGTGAACCAAAGTCAGTTGGGCTTTGTTGAGGCTTGCCAGTTCGGCGGCGTGTTTCAATGCATTGAGGGAGGTCTCGCTACCGTCAACGGCTACAACCAGATGTTTGTACATATTCATTCTCCTTTTGCGCCGAGTAGCGGCACTTTCGTTTAATATGAAATCAGAACTTGTCTGAATGTGAAACGATTATAAACTCTTTCGGGCAGGTACAACAGCCCATCTGCTTTCAAGTATAATATCGGTCCGATTCGCCTGTGGCGTTTTTCATTAATTTATTGATATATCACAAGGTTACTTATGCAAGACGCCGCTTTTCTTTCTTCGCGCCGCTTTGGCGGCATTGCCAGACTTTACGGAGACGAAGCACTGGCACGCTTTTCGCGTGCGCATGTGTGCGTGGTCGGCGTCGGCGGCGTCGGTTCGTGGGCGGTGGAGGCTTTGGCGAGGAGCGGTATCGGTCGTTTAACGCTGATTGATTTGGACAACGTTGCCGAGTCTAATGTCAACCGCCAGTTGCACGCTTTGACCGATGATTTCGGTAAGGCAAAAGTTACTGCTTTGCGCGAACGCATCGCCCAAATCAATCCGCAATGCGAAGTGACGGAAATCGAAGATTTTGTGACCGAAGACAATCTAGACGAACTTTTCAGACGGCCTTTTGACTTTGTCATCGACGCCATCGACCAAATCCGTGTCAAAGCGGCGATGGCGGCGTATTTCGTGCAACATAAACAACCGTTTATTATCAGCGGCGGCGCGGGCGGACAGAAAAATCCGGCTTTAATCCAAACCGCCGATTTGAGCCGCGTTACCCACGACCCTCTGCTTTCCAATTTGCGCTATACCTTGCGCAAACGCTACGGCTTCAGCCGCGATACCAAAGAAAAAATGCGCGTGCCTTGCGTCTATTCAACCGAGAATATTACGCCGCCGCAATCCGGCGAAGCGTGTTCGACCGATGCAGCGCCGCAAGGTTTGTCCTGCGCGGGCTATGGGGCGAGTATGCTGGTAACGGCTTCGTTTGGGCTGTATTGTGCGCAGGCTGCGGTGGAGCATATCGCAGAGCGGAAGTGAGGGGTAGGAAATGGGTAAGAGCCGATTTTTTAAAGCCTACTTTATTGCCAGTCTGATTTATGCAGTATGGTTCGGCGTATTGATGTATGCTGTCGATCCGATGTTTCTCGATGTGATGGAATGCAATACGCTGCCGGGCGATTATTTGTGTGTGCAAAGCGGTTATAACCGCCCGTTCACCACTTTTCTTTATCCGTTTCTGTCCGTCATGATATTCAGCCTGTTGCACGCCGGGATCATGAAATGGCGCAAACGCCGTTCGGTTAAAATGATTTGGTTTTTGGTAGGCTGCGAAAGTTTGCTACTGTTGGCTTTGATAGTGGCGATGCTTGCGAGGGATGGTTTTATGTTTTCCCGCGATATTGGCTCGGTACTGACGGGTACGGTTTTTGCCAGCCTGCCGCTGTTGGGTATGGCCTTGGCCCAGACCTTTGCCGTCGCCATTGTTTCTTTGCAAATCAATCGTAAAAAACGTTGATTTTTATATTTAAAACGGCTTGTCCTTGTTTCAGACGGCCTTTTGTTGATGAAACTTCTTACTAAACTTAAAAAGAAAAAGACCCTTTAACCATGCCTTCAGAACACCTTATTTCTTCCACTGCCGCAACGCCGTCTGAACATACCGTTGCGTGGGTGTTCGGTCAGCCTGTCACCGATGTGCCGCAGGATTTGTTTATTCCGCCTGATGCGTTGAAGGTGGTATTGAGCAGCTTCCAAGGGCCGTTGGATTTGTTGTTGTACCTCATCCGCAAGCAGAATATCGATGTCCTCGATATTCCGATGGTGAAGATTACCGAGCAGTATCTGCACTATATTGCTCAAATGGAAGCGTATCAGTTTGATTTGGCGGCGGAATACCTGCTGATGGCGGCGATGTTGATTGAAATTAAATCGCGCCTGCTGTTGCCGCGTCCTGAAGAAGTTGAGGATGAAGAGGCGGATCCGCGTGCCGAGCTGGTGCGCCGTCTGTTGGCTTACGAGCAGATGAAACTGGCGGCTCAGGGTTTGGATGCGTTGCCGCGTGCCGGACGTGATTTTGCTTGGGCGTATTTGCCGTTGGAAATTGCGGTCGAAGCGAAGTTGCCGGAAGTGTACGTTGCCGATTTGACGCAGGCTTGGTTGGGTATTTTGTCGCGTGCCAAGCATACGCGCAGTCATGAAGTGGTGCGGGAAACCATTTCCGTGCGCGCGCAGATGACGGCGATTTTGCGTCGCTTGAACGAAAGCGGTATCAGCAAGTTCAGCGATTTGTTTAAGCCGGAGCAGGGCGCGACATATGTGGTGGTCAATTTTATTGCATTGCTGGAATTGGCTAAAGAAGGCTTGGTGCGTATCGTACAGCCTGAAAATTATGGTGAAATCGAAATCAGCCTGAAAGACGGTTTGGAAACAAACGAAGCCGAAATGCTTTCAGACGGCCTTGAAGTCGATGAAACCGATAACGAAAATTTGAAAAAAGAGAACTAAAATGAATTCGACGACGAGTCATACCAAAGCTTCTTTATGGGCGGTGGGCTTAATGCTGTTTGCCCTGTTTTTTGGGGCGGGAAACCTGATTTTTCCTGCTTTTTTGGGACAGCAGGCCGGTGAAAACTGGCTTTCGGCCATGTCCGGCTTTCTGCTGACAGGGGCGGGTTTGCCATTATTGGGCGTGATTGCCGTCGGCTATTCCGGCTCGCGTGATGTGGAGGCACTGGCTTCCCGTGTTGCGCCTTGGTACGGTGTGACTTTTGCCACTGCGCTTTATCTGGCAATCGGCCCTCTGTTTGCCATGCCGCGTACGGCAACGGTATCTTTTGAAACCGCGATTTCCCCTTTCATTGATGAATCTTGGAAAAACATCGCATTGGCCGTATTCAGCCTGGTGTTTTTCGGCATGACTTATTGGCTGTCGATTTCCCCGGGGAAGCTGGTTGACCGTATCGGTAAAATCCTCACGCCTGTTTTGTTGCTGTCAATTGCGATATTGGTCGGCTATGCCGCCATTAATCCGATGGGTGTGCCGCAGGCGGCGCAAGGCGATTTTGCTACTCATCCGTTGGTTAAAGGCATTTTGGAAGGCTACGGCACCATGGACGCGCTGGCTTCGCTGGTGTTTGCCATTATCGTCATCGATGCCGTTCGCGCCATGGGCGTGGACAACCGCGCGGACTTGCTGAAGACCACGACGATTTCCGGTGTGTTGGCGGCTTCTTGTTTGGCAGTGGTTTACCTGTTTATCGGCTATATGGGCGCGACAGGTGTGGCCGGTATCGGCTTGCAGGAAAACGGCGCGTCGGTTTTGTCTAAAACCGCACAGCACTATTTCGGTACGGCCGGTATTGTGTTGCTTGGCGTCATGGTGCTGCTTGCCTGTCTGAGTACGGCGGTTGGCTTGATTACTTCATGCGCCGAATATTTCAACCGTCTTTGCCCGGGTATTTCTTATAAAATCTTTGTGATACTGAATACGGTGGTGTCTATCCTGTTGGCCAACAAAGGCCTGTCAGCGATTTTGCAGTTTTCCATCCCTATGTTGATGCTGTTGTATCCGCTGACCATCGTTATTATTCTGCTGGCCTTGACAGATAAACTGTTTGGCGGCGGCCGTATTGTCTATTTCTGCACCATGATGGCGGCCCTTATGGTCGGTTTGCTTGATGCCTATAAGGCCGCGTTTGGATTTGATGCCGAAACCGCGGCTGCCATCGAGCGCGCATTGCCGTTTTACAATATCGGTTTAGGGTGGGTTGTTCCCTCTTTAGCCTGCTTTATACTCGGCTGCATTTTGAATGCGGCGTTGAAGAAAAAAGCATGACGATAAACAGGCCGTCTGAAATGTTCAGACGGCCTGTTTATTTCGCCGACCACGCAAACGACAGATGATTTTTTCAAAGAAATCCGTTATAATTGAAAAGTTAAGGCTTTGCGAAATACCGTTTCGCAGATGCAACATATTGAGAAGATTTATTTCCACAAATCCCGTTTTTTCAGTAAACGACTTGAACTGAAGGCGGATTTCGTGGTATAAATCGCGTTTTACTATTTTAGAAGTTTGGAGACTAACCATGGCACGAGTTTGCAAAGTGACCGGTAAGCGCCCGATGTCTGGCAATAACGTATCACACGCCAACAACAAAACCAAACGTCGTTTTTTGCCTAACTTGCAATCACGTCGTTTCTGGGTAGAAAGTGAAAACCGCTGGGTTCGCCTGCGCGTTTCTAACGCTGCATTGCGCACCATCGATAAAGTAGGCATTGATGTCGTATTGGCTGATTTGCGTGCTCGCGGCGAAGCTTAATTTAAACACCATTAATTAAGGATTACTGCAATGCGCGATAAAATCAAACTGGAGTCCAGTGCTGGTACTGGTCACTTCTACACAACTACTAAAAACAAACGTACTATGCCTGGCAAACTGGAAATCAAAAAATTTGACCCAGTAGCCCGTAAACACGTTATTTACAAAGAAACTAAATTGAAATAATCCGGTTTCTTCCAAGAAAAAGCTCCTGTTTTGCAGGAGCTTTTCTTTTTGTTTCATGATTGGTTTGGAGCGGTTTTGATTTAAACGGGTGTGCAAGATATTTTTGGATTGCTTTGGAAGAAGCAAAATAAAAGAGCGTGTATCCATTGGGATTACGCTCTTTTATTTTTCAGACGGCCTGATAGGGGATAAGTAGTCTTAAATCATGAATAAACATTCAATAACAACTTAATGATCAACCTTGATGCCTTGATTGTCGGAATGTTGTTTTTTATCCAGCTCTTTTTGCAAGGTATCGCACGGCGTGTCGCAATCGCACATTTTCTTCATGCCGAGAGAGGAAATGCCGCCGCAGCTGCCTTTGATGGTGCGTTTGGAGAAAATATAGCCGACTGCCATGCCGAGGATGACAATGATAAAAATGCCGAAAGTCAGAAGAAGGGTTTTCATGTGTGTATTCCTGAAGATTAGTTTAATAATTTCTTGAATGCGCTGGACATTTTAGTATGGTAGCCGCCTTGCGGGGTCCGGATGATAAGGAAAACGGCGAGATTTTCTTGCTCGGCAAGTTTAAGTGCTTCAGTTTCTCCGAGGACGAACAATCCGGTTGAAAGGCCGTCTGCAAGTGTGGCGTTTTCAGCTACTACGCTGATGGAAGCAAGGTTGTGGCTGATGGGTTGTTTGGTTTTAGGGTTGATGATATGGGAAAGGCGGCGGCCTGACTTATCAACATGGAAAATGCGGTAGTCGCCGGATGTAGCCAGTGATTTATTGTCCAATGGAATGGTGATTTGGGTGGCACCGCCTTGAACGATATTGGGCTGCTCGATGCCGATACGCCAAGGGTTGCCTTGCGCATTGTGGCCTTTGCCATGCAACTCGCCTCCGATTTCTACCAAATAATTGCCGATATTGAGTTTTTCAAGTTCGGCGGCGGTTTTATCCACACCAAAGCCTTTGGCGATGGAGGATAGGTCTAAATAGACTTCGGGATGGGTTTTGGCGAGTGTAGGCTGCTGTCCGTCTTGGGAAAGTTTGAGTTTGTCCGTACCGACCATTTCTGAAGCATGTTGGATTTCTTGTGCAGTCGGTTCGTGCGTGATTTCTTTTTGCGGGCCGAATCCCCAGAGGTTGACCAAAGGGCCGACGGTTACGTCCAGTGCGCCGTGTGTCAGTTTGTTTAAACGCAAGGCTTCTCCGGTCACATAGGCAAAGTCTTGGGAAATGGGCATGGCCTGATTGACGGTGCGCAGCTGGTTGAATTGGCTGATTTCGGAATCGGTCTGGTAGGTAGACATTTGCCGATTGACTTCTTTAAGCGCGTCATCAATGCGTTTTTGTATTTCGGCAGGGGAGGGGAGTTTATCTTGGCCGTCTGAAAGATATTTGACGGTATAGGTCGTGCCCATGGTCTCGCCTTGCAGGGTAATGGTTTGTTGTTTTTCAGGTTGGCAGGCAGAGAGTGTGAGTGAGGAAAGGATGGCAACGGTGCAACCGATTATCGGACGGTAAAACGAATTGGAAAGAAACGGCATAGGGGATTTGCGGATTATTTTTTGAAGCCTTTATTGTATCGTAAAAGAAAGGTTCAGGCCGTCTGAAAGTATGGTTTTCAGACGGCCTGGCAATAAAAAAGGAAGAAACCGAAGTTTCTTCCTTTTTGTCTGTTAACCGCCGAAATCGTCCAAGAGGATGTTTTCGTCTTCCACGCCCAAATCTTTGAGCATTTTGATCACGGACTGGTTCATGATCGGAGGGCCGCACATATAGAATTCGCAGTCTTCCGGTGCTTCATGGTTTTTCAGGTGGTTTTCGTAAACCACGTTGTGAATGAAGCCTGTGTAACCGTCCCAGTTGTCTTCAGGCAATGGGTCGGACAGGGCGACGTGCCATGTGAAGTTCGGGAATTCTGCTGCGAGTTGGTCGAAGTCTTCGACATAGAACATCTCGCGTTTAGAACGGGCACCATACCAGAAAGTAATCTTACGTTTGGAGTTCAAGCGTTTCAGCTGGTCGAAAATGTGGGAACGCATCGGCGCCATACCCGCACCGCCGCCGATAAATACCATTTCGGCATCGGTATCCTTGGCAAAGAATTCGCCGAACGGACCGGAGATGGTTACTTTATCACCGGGTTTGAGCGACCAGATGTAGGACGACATTTGTCCCGGAGGTGCATCTGGTACGCGCGGAGGCGGTGTGGCGATACGCACGTTCAGCATGATGATGCCTTTTTCTTCAGGGTATGAAGCCATAGAGTAGGCACGCAAAATCGGCTCGTCCACTTTGGAAACGTATTGCCACAGATTGTATTTGTCCCAGTCTTCGTGGTATTCCTTAGGAATGTCGAAGTCTTTGTAGGCAACAGTGTGAGGAGGGGCTTCGATTTGGATGTAGCCGCCGGCGCGGAAGGGAACTTCTTCGCCTTCGGGAATGGCAAGTTTGAGTTCTTTAATGAACGTGGCTTTGTTGTCATTGGAGATGACAGTACATTCCCATTTTTTCACGCCGAACACTTCTTCCGGTACTTCGATGTCCATGTCGGTTTTGACGTTGACCTGACAAGACAGACGGCAGCCTTCGCGCGCTTCGCGTTTGCTGATGTGGGACAACTCGGTCGGTAGAATGTCGCCGCCGCCGCTTTTCACGACAACGCGGCATTGTCCGCATGAGCCGCCGCCACCGCAGGCGGAAGGAACGAAAATACCTTGGCTGGCAAGCGCACCCAGCAGTTTGCCGCCGGCAGGCATCGTCAGCTCTTTTTCGTTATTGACTTTGATGGTGATGTCGCCTTCGCTCACCAACTTGGATTTGGCAAACAGAATCATCAGTGCCAAAACCAAGACGATGACGGTAAACATCACGATACCCAAAATAATCTCCATGCCGATTCCTTTCTTATAACTGGATGCCGGAGAACGACATAAACGCCATTGCCATCAGGCCGGCGGCGATAAAGGTAATGCCCAAGCCTTTGAGGCCTTTAGGGACATCCGAATATTTCATTTTTTCGGTAATGCCCGCCAAAGCGACAATAGCCAAAAGCCAGCCCAAGCCTGCACCGAAACCGTATACAACGGACTCGCCGAAGTTGTATTCGCGTTGCGCCATAAACGATACGGCACCGAAAATCGCGCAGTTTACGGTAATCAGGGGCAGGTAGATACCCAATGCGTTGTAGAGGGCAGGGACGAATTTGTCCAAGAACATTTCCAAGATCTGCACCAAAGCGGCAATCACGCCGATGAAGGTGATGAATTTCAGGAAGGTCAAATCCACGCCTTCAACCAGCGCACCGTCTTTCAGCAGCGAATAAACGAGTTGGTTGGCAGGGACGGACAGGCCGAGTACGAAAGTGACGGCAACGCCCAAACCAAATGCAGTGGATACTTTTTTAGATACCGCCAAAAATGTACACATCCCCAAGAAGAAGGACAGTGCCATGTTTTCCAGAAAGACGGATTTTACAAAGAGGCTTAAGTAATGTTCCATGTGTTATTTCTCCGCCTGTTCAGGTTTCCAAGTGCGCAGACCCCATACCAAGAAACCGATGATGAAGAACGCGCTGGGAGCGAGCAGGAACAAGCCGTTGGTTTGATACCAGCCGCCATCTTGTACGGTTTGGAAAATGGTGTAGCCAAAGAGCTTGCCTGAGCCGATCAGTTCGCGGATGGTTGCGATGATGATCAACATCATGCCGTAACCTGCGCCGTTGCCGATACCGTCAACCAAACTCTCCAAAGGAGGCTCTTTCATGGCGAATGCTTCGGCACGGCCCATCACGATACAGTTGGTAATAATCAGGCCGACGAATACGGAGAGCTGTTTGGACAGCTCATAAGCAAAGGCTTGAAGCAGTTGGTCAACCAGCGTTACCAAGGAAGCAACAATCGCCATTTGCACAATAATACGGATGCTGTTGGGGATGTAGTTGCGTACCAAAGAAATGAAGAAGCTGGAAAAACCGGTTACCAAAGCTACGGAAATACCCATTACGATGGCCGTCTGAAGTTTGGTGGTAACCGCCAAAGCCGAACAAATACCCAAAACCTGCAAGGCAATCGGGTTGTTGTCGATAAAGGGTGAAAACATCAAATGTTTCAAGCGTTTCATGTCAGCCATTATTGTGCTCCTGCTGATTTCAATTTGTTCAGGTAGGGGATATAGCCGTTTTCGCCGAACCAGTAGTCGAACGAACCTTGCACACCTTTAGACGTCAGCGACGCGCCGGAGAGGGCATCTACGCCGTGTTCTTTGTCCGAACTTGCGCCTTTGCCGACGTGCAGGGCAAATTTGCCTTGTTCGTTAAACAGTTTTTTGCCGACGAATTTTTGTTGCCACAGAGGATTGCCGATTTCGCCGCCTAAGCCCGGGGTTTCGCCTTGGTCGTAGTAGGTGATGCCGTTGATGGTGTTGCCGTCGGGTTGGATGGCGACAAAGCCGTACATAACAGACCACAAACCGTTACCGTGCATAGGCAGGATGATTTGGCTGACTTTGCCGTCATCGCCTTTTACCAGATAAACCTCGGTGTATTTGGCACGGCTTTTGATGCCTGCCAAATCGTCTTCAGGTTTGATTTGGATGCTTTGGGCAGGGTCTTTGCCGGCAACGCGTGCGCTGAAGTCTTTAGGCGCATCGGCGACGTATTCGCCGGTAGCCAAGTCCACGACACGTTGCTCGATACGCTCGGCAAAGGTTTTGCTGATGTCGGTGTTTTTATCCATCAAACCGGCTACGCTCAAGATATAGCCTTGTTTATCTTGGAGTTTTTGTTTCTCTTGGATTGGTTTCAAGCCAACGACCGCACCAGCAACGATGATGGAACAAATCAGGCTGACAACCAATACCACAATCAGCGTGCCGCTGAAGCTGTCTTTATCGAATTTCTTAGCCATTGCTGCGCGCCTTTCTGCGTTTGATGTTCGCTTGTGCGACGAAATAGTCGAAAATCGGGGCAAACAGGTTGGCAAACAGGATCGCCAACATCATGCCTTCGGGGTAAGCAGGGTTGACCACGCGGATCAATACGCACATCACACCGATAAGTGCGCCGTACCACCATTTGCCGACATTGGTAAAGGAAGCGGAAACAGGGTCGGTCGCCATAAACAGCATACCGATGGCGAAGCCGCCTACCACCAAGTGCCAGTACCAAGGCATGGAGAACATGGCGTTGGTGTCCGAACCGATGAAGTTAAACAGCGAAGACATGGCAATCATACCGATCATCACGCCGGCGATAATGCGCCAAGAGGCAATACGAGTGAACACGATAAACGCACCGCCGATTAAGAGCGCCAAAGTGGATACTTCACCGATTGAGCCGGGCACATTACCGATAAATGCGTCCATCCAAGAAATATTTTGACCGGTTACAACGTTTTTCAGGCCGTCTGCACCGTGTGCCGCCCATTGCGCCAAAGCAGTGGCACCGGAATAGCCGTCAACTGCAGTCCAGATGGTATCGCCGGTAATGTTGGCTGGGTAGGCGAAGAACAGAAACGCACGGCCTGCAAGAGCAGGGTTCATGAAGTTTTTACCTGTACCGCCGAATACTTCTTTCGCAACCACAACGCCGAAAGAAATACCCAAAGCGGCTTGCCACAAAGGCAGGGTAGGGGGAACGATCAAAGCAAACAGAATCGAAGTCACGAAGAAACCTTCGTTGATTTCATGTTTGCGTACAGTGGCGAACAAGACTTCCCAGAAGCCGCCCACGACAAATACAGTCGCGTAAATCGGCAGGAAGAAAATCGCGCCGAACAGCATTTTGCCCAACACACCCGCTTCAGACGACATATTGATGCCCAAAGCGTTGGCAAGGGCGTAATGCCAGTCGTTGGCGATATTTTGTTGTAACAAATCAGGCGTTAACGCACCGAATGCCTGCACGCCGACGTTGTACATACCGTAGAACATGGCGGGGAACAAAGCCAGCCATACCAAAATCATCATGCGCTTGGAGTCGAGCGCATCGCGGACGTGGGCCGCTTTGCGCGTTACCGCGCCGGATGTATAGAAAATCGTCGCTGCAGCTTCGTAGAGGGCATACCATTTTTCATGTTTGCCGCCTGGCAGGAAGTGCGGTTCGATTTTTTCAAGAAAATGTTTTAAGCCCATAATCAGCCTTCCTTCTCAATGGTTTCCAGCACCTTACGCAACAGCGGGCCGTATTCGTATTTGCCCGGGCAGACGAAGCTGCACAAAGCGAGGTCTTCTTCGTCCAATTCCAAGCAACCCAGTGCCTGAGCGCTGTCGGTATCGCCGACGATTAAATCGCGCAAGAGCAGGGTAGGCAGGATATCCAAGGGCATCACGCGCTCGTAAGTGCCGATCGGTACCATGGCGCGGTCGCCACCGTTGACGGCTGTGTTGAACTTGAAGAGTTTGTTTTTCAGGAAATGGCCGAGGGTTGTGCGCGTGATGGAGTATTTGTCCGGTTGTGGCGCAACCCAGCCGAACAGCTCTTTGCTGCGGCCTTCTTCGATAACGGAAATCTGATTGTGGTAGCGGCCGAGGTAATCGTGCGCGCCTTGTACAATCGCACCGTTCAATACTGAGCCGGAAATCACGCGGTTGTCTGCATCAACCAATTCGCCCGCAGTAATTTGCGATACTTTCGCACCTAAAACAGTACGCAAGAGGCGCGGTTTGTTGACTTGAGAGCCACCCAAGGCAATTACGCGCTCGGTGTTCAGACGGCCTGTTGCAAACAAACGGCCAATGGCAATCACATCTTGATAATTGATGGTCCAAACGGTTTTGTTCGCACCGACTGGCTCGATGAAATGAATGTGCGTGCCACTCAAACCGGCAGGGTGCGGACCGCCAAATTCATGTGTTTCGATGTTGGCAGCGTTTTCAGACGGCACATCTGCGCCGGCTGCTTTACACACATGGATTTTACGCTCGGTCAGGCGGCTTAATACCAACAGGCCGCGTTTGAAGTCCTCGGCGGCTTCTTTGATAATGACCGTAGGGTCGGCAGCCAGCGGATTGGTGTCCATCGCATTGACGAAGATGGCGAACGGCTCGGCATCGACGGCAGGGATTTTGCTGAACGGACGGGTGCGCAGCGCAGTCCACAAACCGGATTGAATCAGGTTGCGGCGCACTTCTTCGCTGCTCAATTTTGCCAGCGCTTCAGGTGCGTAGCGTTCGAACTCGATTTCGTCGATGCCTTCAACGGCAATCACGACTGACTGAAGTACGCGCTTTTCGCCACGGTGAATCGCGGCGATTTTGCCTGAAGCCGGAGCGGTAAATACTACGCCCGGATTCTTTTTGTCTTCAAACAGCACTTGGCCTTTTTTGACGGCTTCGCCTTCCTTGATTTTCATCGAGGGGCGCATGCCGACATATTCTTCGCCAAGCAACGCGACTTCGGTAATGGCCGGGCCGTCATAAATGACTTGCTCCGGTCTGCCTGCGATAGGCAGGTCTAAGCCTTTTTTTATCTTAATCATAAGGATGCGTTACTTTTTGGTGGGTTGAGATTCGGATGTCGGATTGTTTTTTCAGACGGCATGTAATGCTTTGAAACAAAGGATGGGCCGTCTGAAAAAAGCAGAGGTTTGCTATAAAAACAACGAATAAACGCAAACAACAAAGCTTTAGATTTTATCAGGTATAGGCTGCTTTATGTCAGTTTTACGCTTATTTTTACGGGAAAAGTGGGAAAAAAGTAGGAATGTGTAATCGAGTGTTAAGGGGAATAAATTTTAACTGATTGATATTTAGACGCTATATTTGATGATATAGCTGAAAATAAAAGGCCGTCTGAGTTTCAGACGGCCTCTAAGTTTAAAAGAGCTGCCAAACGAAGAAAATCATCGTATGCAGGGCAAACAGCGGTACCAATACAATCACCGACCATGCCATATAGCCGAAGAAGGAAGGCATCGGTACGCCGCGTTGTTCGGCAATGGCTTTTACCATGAAGTTCGGCGCATTACCGATATAAGTGAGCGCACCCATAAATACGGAACCCATGGATACTGCCAGCAGCGAATGGAACAGGTGGCCTGTCATCAAGGCTTGGGCATCGCCACCGGCCATATTGAAGAACACCAAATAAGTTGGCGCATTATCTAAGAATGCCGACAAAATGCCGCTCATCCAGAAATACATCACATTAATCGGATTGCCTGCCGCGTCGTGAACCAAAGAAACAACGGAAGCCAATGCGCCTGTTTCGCCGGCTTTCAAAATCGCCAAGACGGGGGAAATGGTAATGAAAATACCCAAAAACAGTTTGCCCACTTCGGCAATCGGCTCGAAGTTGAACTCATTACCTGCGCGTACCTGTTTGGGCGTAATAATCCAAGATACGGCGGTCAAAGCCAGCAAAATGCCATCGCGCATCAGGTTTTGCAAGGCGTAATGGCTGCCCAAGATTTCAAAGCCCGGATGATTTGGTTTCCACAAGCCGGACAATAAAACCGCGCCGACAACACCGGCCAGTAACAGAAAATTCCATTTGCCATAGATTTTGACTTTTTCTTCTTTATCGGAAGGAGCAGGAGCAAGGTGTTCGCTTTGTTCGCGGTTGAAGTGTCGGCTGTCGATGATGTAGAAAACGGCCAGCAAAATCACAGAACTAATCAATACAGGCATCAGCATGTGTTTGACCGTCCACATGAAATCTACGCCTTTCAGGAATCCTAAGAACAGCGGAGGATCGCCTAAAGGAGTCAGACCGCCGCCAATATTCGCTACCAGGAAAATGAAGAAAATCACGATGTGAACGCGGTAGTGGCGTTTATGGTTGGCTTTCAAAAGCGGACGAATCATCAACATCGCCGCGCCTGTCGTCCCCATGATGGAAGACAAAGCCGTGCCGACTGCCAACAGGATTGTGTTCAATTTGGGCGAACCGTGCAAATCGCCGCTGACAAAAATACCGCCTGAAATGGTATAGAGCGCTAAAAGCAGCAGGATAAAGGGGATATATTCTTCAACCAACGCATGGGCAACGGTATGTACGCCGGCTCCGAAACCAAAGGTGATGATAAACGGCGTTAAAAACAGCAGCGTCCAAAACGCTGTAATTTTGCCGAAGTGGTGGTGCCAAATACGGGAGAAAAACAGAGGTCCGAGTGCAATGGACAAGAGAATCAGTGCAAACGGCAGACCCCAAAGCAGGCTTGCGGATGAGCCGTCAAAATCGGATGCCGAGGCAGGAAAGGCGGCAAGAAGCAGTAAAAATGAGAGAGAGCGCATAGTATTTCCTTTTTATTCTGTTGCACCGTTAGAAACTTCGTTGAGAAAGCACGGCGGTGAAATATTCAGGCCGTCTGAAAATATCCAGACGAACTGCGCGGTGGTGTCAGGGGAAAGTATAACGCAAAGCAAGTGTTAAGGGATGGTTTAGAATGTTGGAATCAAAAGAAATGTTGATACAAATAAAGAAATAAAAGCGATGGGAGTAGTTGGAAGTAGTAAAAAAATGTTTTTGAAACAGGAGCTTGAAACCTTGAAAATAATGCTATCGAAAAAATGTTTTAAATTAATTTTAGCTAAAATTTACATTTGATTGAATAAATGGAGGCCGTCTGAAAAATGAGGATGAATAGGGTGCTTTAGTTCTTACTGATTGTTTTAATGGATAAATTGGGTGTGAAAATAAAAAACAGGTAAGCGAAAATGCCCACCTGTTTTATTTTATGCTTCCGGCCGTAACCACATCCATACTGCCACGCAACTACAGAAGATTGATGATAAGGCACCAATCCACCAGCGTTCTGGAAATTGCCAAAACATAAACAGGCAAGAAAGGGCCATCATGCCGATAGCGAAGAACTTTGCCTTGCGTGGCACGGCGCCGTTGTTTTCCCAGTTCTGTATGATTGGACCGAAATGGCGGTGATGATAGAGCCAATTGTGAAAGCGCGGCGAAGCTTTTGCCCAGCAGGCGGCGGTCAATAAAATGAAAGGCGTAGTCGGCAGTAATGGCAGGAAAATGCCGATAATGCCCAAGACGAGCGACAATGCGCCGCAAAAAATCAACAAATAGCGAACCATATTCCCGTCACCAATTATTTGTTTTCAGACGGCTTGTGATGCGGAAATGGACAACGCGGAATGTCTAATTTATCCCAGCCCTCATGTCCCATTTTTTCAAGCAGCGCGATATTGCGGTCAAAAATTGCCGAGGCATCGGGAAATGCTTCAGTCGCTTTGGCAATACTGTCTTCACGAATCAGATGCAAGGTCGGGTAGGGCGAGCGGTTGGTGTAGTTGCTGATGTCGTCGGCTTCTGTGCCTTCAAATTGGAAATCGGGATGGAACGGCGCAACTTGGACAATGCCTTCCAATTCGTTTTCTACAACGGCATCATCGGCAATTTCCAGCATTTGGTTGAAGGTTTCAAAATCAGGGAATAGCGTCGGATGAACCAGTAAAGTGGTTTCCAATTCCGAAGCGGGCGTATTGCCTAGAAGCTGCAATTCACGATCCAAGTCCTCAAGGAAACCGTCCAAATGACGGGCTTCACTAACAACGATGCGAACCAGGTTTTTAACGTGCGGCGCTTTGGCAAACGGGCAGAGATTCAGCCCGATAACGGCTTTTTCCAGCCATTGTTTGGTATGTTCGGAAACAGTATTGGTATCGAGATGGGCGGTGTCAGTCATGGTAAAAGCTTATGTGAATTATTCTTAAAAAGTATACAAGTGTATGGACGTGAAAGCAAACCATTGGAATTTAAAAGGCCGTCTGAACAACAGACGGCCTTTATCAGTTTCAAATCATCAATCCTGAACTAAATGAACCAAAGGCAGAGCAGTCGTGTTTTTAATTTCTTTCAACACAAAACTCGATTGCGCATCTTGCACGCCGTGGTGCGAAAGCAGCGTGTCCAAAACAAAATGGGAAAACGCGTTCATATCGGTAAAAAAGGCATGGAGCAGATAATCGGTTTCGCCCGTTAAAGCAAAGCAGCTCAATACTTCCGGCCAAGCGCGGACAGATTCGGAAAAATCCTCGCGCGCATCTTTTGCCTTGCTAATCGATACACGGATAAAAGCCTGCAAACCCAAGCCTAAAGATACAGGAGAAAGCTGGGCTGCGTATTTTTGAATAATGCCTGCATCTTCAAGCTGTTTGAGACGGCGCAGACAGGGAGAAGGGGATAGCGCCACCTTTTCAGAAAGCTCAACATTGCTCAACCGCCCATTTTCCTGCAAAACCTGCAGAATCTTTAAATCCGTTTTGTCCAAGTTTAGATGAGGCATGATGGTTCTCCCAGCGTAGATAATGTATGTTTTGAAAATGAAAAATGCTTAAAAATAAAGACTTGCATGGTTAAATTATATATTGAGTTCAGATGTGCGACAAATTGTCTTATCAGGGGTGTTGCGAATTTGTTTTATGTAGTTGTGAAAAGATGAAGGCCGTCTGAAACTAATCAAGACCAAAGTTTTATGTCATATTAGGATTGGATATAAAGAGGCCGTCTGAAAATGATTTCAGACGGCATTTATTTTCGTAATGTGATCATTCAGGCTCTTAAGGACCTTGTTTTGGAGAGTTTTGTTCTTTTGGTTTGTTCGCTTTCCGCGTTTGTATTTGGCTGTGTTTGGGGTGTTTTCTTTGCAATGTATTTTTGTGTTTTTCTTAGGGTATATGCTTGGTTCTTATCCGTGTGAGTCGTCACGGCACATGGCGGGAACCATCATCGGATCCAGTGTTCCGCCGCATTGCCAGTTGAGCAACCAAGTCGAATCGTTATGATTTCGATAAGGGGTCAGGGTCAGGACTTTTCCTTTGTTTTGCCCTTTATCGAAAGGAATACTGATTTTGCCTGTATCTGCTTCTACCGTTACGCCACCGTTTTGGATGTATGTGCCGCCGATGCGTTGAGCGGTAACACCGATTGTGCCTTGTTTGCTGACATCCTCTGCATTGGGCAGGCGGTTATTTACCGCTGAAGCGATGCTGATTTCGGTTTTCAGGTCATCGGCAAGGTATAGTGCTTCGGAGGCTTGCGCCCTACCAGTATAGTTTTGGTAAGTGGGTATGGCGACAACAACCAGAATACCGATGATGGCGATAACTATCATCAACTCAATCAGGCTAAAGCCGGTTTGGGCTTTGCGTAGTTTTTTCATTTTTTGATATGTCGTTTTCTTATTTTTATTTTATAAAGCAAATCCCATAATTCTTATGGGATTTGCTTTGAGTCGAATATCTTTTGTTAGATATTTAAATTAACCACCTGTTCCAGAACCACTTGTAGCAGCAGGAGTAGCAGGACGGCAAGAGGAAGGCAAGAATTTTGTAGCTACGCCATCGGTTGCACCTGGAGTACAAGTCCAGGTAAAGGAGCCGTTAGCAGTTGCAGCAGCACCAGCGGCACCAGCAGTAGTGGCATGAGGAGTAAGTGATACGGTTTTGCCTTTAATTTCGTTATTTACGTCAGCAGCTTTCATTTTGGCAGTAATAATACCATTAGCTCCGACATCTACTTGTGCAACATATTTACCTTGAATGCTTGTATTTGTTGCGATACCTGCTTGCTCATTATTTGCAGGCCATGCACCTTTATCTGCATAGTATTCAACCACAGCGGACTTTTGACCTTCCATCAAAGAGATGGCTTCAGAAACTTGGGCGCGCGCAGTGTAGTCTTGGTATGCAGGCAGGGCGATAACTGCCAAGATGCCGATAATCGCGATGACGATCATCAATTCGATCAGGGTAAAACCTTTTTGGATTGCTTTCATTGTTTAAAACTCCAGTTTGAAAGTGTGAATAATTGTGTTTAAGTAAAAAGTCCGTAATGTGCTTGGCACTATGTATTATGAGTAAACCATAAGTAAGAAGGAATATACAGCTTCCGTCGGGCTTGCTGCTTTGAGGCTTGGGCCTTATCGGATGTGTTGTTACAAGCAGTCTGTGTGCCAAGTGCGAAAAACTAGTTAAAAAATTTATTTTTTATTTCTTGTTTATTGTTTTTATTGGGATTATTTTTTAATTTTTAAATTTTATGAGGTTTTGTTTGAAAGTTTCAGGATTTTAGGGAATTTGGGTGGTTGACGTTTTTTGTCAGTTTTGTGTTTTTTGTGACAGGGAAAGGAGGCAAGTTTGGGTGTGTGACGTTTTTTGTCAGAAATTAAGCTTGTTCAATAATATGTTAATTTGTTTAGATGGGCGGTGATTTTTTGGATTAATCGGTGAGTTTAATATTTTTTGATTTTATTTTTTTGTTTTTTATAGGTTTTATTTTGTATGCGTATTTTTTTTGAATATGGATGAGGAAAAGATTTGGCAGGAAGGATTTTTAAAGAGGGTTTGGTGTAATAGGTGAATGAAAATTTGTTATTAGAATTATATTCATTTGGATTATGATTTTAGAATGTAGTTTTATGTCATGGTAAAGGTCTGATTTTGAATTTTAAAGTTTTGGATTTCTTGAGTGTTTTAAAAGAGTATATTCAGGATGTTTATATATTTGGATGTGATTAGGGTGAGCAAAAAATGCTCACCCTATGTTTTTAAGATGTTCAGACGGCCTTTATGGGGTCAAGACTTCGATCAATGCTTGTTTTAGGGTGTTTTGGGTTTGTGGGTCTTGCAGGGATGGGCTGTAGGTGATGAAGCTGTCCTCAATGCGCTGATCCAAGGTGGTGATTTTGGCGTAGCGCAGGCTGATATTGTGTGCGAAGAAGGTCTCGGCGATGTCGGCGAGGAGATGGGGGCGGTTGACGGCGGTGATGTCTATGGTGTGCCAGCCGGGATAATCTTCTTCGGGGGTGATGATTACGGTAGGCGGAATGGGGATGTGGCGGATGCGGCGGCTGATGTGCGGGCGGCCGCTTTGTTTTTGGACGGTGGTATTGCCGTGGATGAAGCTGTTGAGTTCGGCTTCAAGTGCGCTTTGGCGGTCGGGATATTCTTCGGGCGGGAGATTGTCGGGGAGTTGCAGGATAAAGGTGTCAAGGATGTAGTCGTGCTCGGTGATGAAGGCGCGGGCGGCTTGGATGTCGAAGCGGTGGCTGCTGAAAATGCGGCAGAGGCGTGCGAAGAGGCGGTCGCCATTGGGCATGAACACCATGACTTGAAGGCTGTTGCTTTGGGGAAGGATGCGGCTGCGGACGGCCGGACTTTGGGTGTCGTAGGCGAGGTTTGCGGTGTGCCAGAGGATTTCCCGCGTCTGATGGCGGACGTAGTATGCGCTGCCGAGGATGCGGCGGAGTTTTTGTTGGTTTTTGAGGGGAACGGCCGCGCGCGTGAGCTGATCGGTCGAGGCTTGTTCACGTCGGTTGGGAAGGCGTTCGGGATCGTGGTGTTTGCTGTGTAAAACGGCGGCGGTACTGTGGTAGAGGGTTTGGAGCAGACTGGCGCGCCATGTGTTCCAAAGTTTTGGGTTGGTGCCGCGGATGTCGGCAATGGTAAGCAGGTAGAGTGCGTCGAGGTATTCGCGTGTGGGAATACGGCGGCAAAAGGCTTGGAGGACATGGGGGTCTTGGATGTCTTCTTTTTGGGCAACAGTAGACATGAGCAGGTGGTTTTCAACCAGCCATGCGAGGAGGTGGCTTTCTTCTTCGGTGTAGTAGTGATTGGCGGCGAATTGTTGTGCGTCTTTGATGCCTTCTTTGGCGTGATCACCGCCACGGCCTTTGGCGATGTCGTGCAGCAGTGCGGCGGTGTAGAGGACATGTGGTCGTGGATAGGCCTGCATGATGGCGCTGGCTTCGGGCATTTCGTGGCTGTGGGTTTCGATGGCGAGACGGCGCATATTGCGGACGACGGTCAGGATGTGGTCGTCTACGGGGTAAATATGGAAGAGGTCGTGTTGGAGCAGGCCGGTGATTTTTTCCCATGCGGAAAGATAGCGGCCAAGTACGCCGTAGAGGTTGAGAAAACGGAGGGTTTGGGTGAGGCCGGTACCGTGCTTGAAGAATTGGATAAAGCGGCGGCGGTTTTCTGGATTTTGGGTGAAACGGGTGTTGATTTTTCGTGTGGCCGCCCACCATGCGCGCAGGGTTTGCGGCTCGATGGTGGTGATGTTTTGCTCCTGCATGGTTTGGATGATGGTGAAGATGTGTTCGGGATTTTGTTCGAACAGGGCAAGGTCGTTGGCGGCGATTTGGTGGCCGATGCGTTTGTAGTGGCTGTCGATGGGGTGGATATGTTGGGGACGGCTGGAGGTTTGATGGTTTTTGAGAACCGGTATGAGGATGCCGTTGAGTTGTTTGATGGCTTTGGTGGCGCGATAGAAGGTGTGCATCAGGGCTTCGCTTCTGCCGCGGATGTCGGGTTGGGTATAGCCTAAGCTTTCGGCAACTTGGGACTGGTAGTCGAAAAGCAGCCTGTCTTCGGGGCGGTCGGCGGTAAGGTGGAGGTGAATGCGGATATTGGCGAGACGGCGGTAGCCATGAGCCAGCATGCCGGCTTCGGTGCGTGTGAGGACGCCGGCGGTAACGAGGGCGGTGGGGTTGCTGTCTATGCCTTGTGCTTTGGCTGTCCAGATAAGGGTGTGGATGTCGCGCAGGCCGCCGGGGCAGGTTTTGATGTTGGGTTCGAGTTGTGCGCCTGTGCCTTGGGATTTGGTATGGCGTTGCTCCATTTCGAGGAGTTTGGCTTCGATAAAGGCGGCTGTGTCGCGGCGTGTGTTGAGTTTGTTTAGAAGTTGGGCGGTAAGGTCGGCATTGCCTTGTAGGTGGCGTGCTTCAAGAAAGGCGGTTTCTCCGGTAATGTCGTTTTGGGTACTTTGGAGGATTTCTTCTATGCTGCCGCTTTTGATGGCCGGATTGAGGCGTGCGTCCCAAAGGGTTTGAATAAATTGGGCGGTTTGTTGTTGCAGGCCGTCTGAAAATGGGGCAGAGGAAATAATCGCTAAGTCCCAGTCAGAATGGGGATAGAGTTCGCAACGCCCGAAGCCGCCGATGGCAATCAGACTGATGTCGTTGCTGTCGGGAAAATGGATTTGCCAGAGGGTTTGCAGCAAGGTTTCGGCAGCGGCGATATGGTCGCGGAAGTAAGCGGTAGGGCGGTTGTTTTGGCGGTAGGCAGTTTCTGCTGCGGCTTTTTGCTGCCGGTAGGTTTGGATGGCTTGTTGAGCGGCGGTCATGATGGTGTCTGGCTGTGAATTAGGCTTGGGTATCGGCAGGTTCGGTCATTTGGCGGAGCATTTCTTGCGGCGGAAGGAGGAGTTTGTAAGGGGCGATTTTAAGCGCGGATGCGATTTTTTCGATGTTGGAAAGGGCTATGTTCCAGCGTTTGCGCTCGACGGCGGAGACGTAGGTGCGGTCAAGTCCGCATTGGCGCGCCAGTTCTTCTTGCGACCAGCCGTGATTAACGCGGTAGAGGCGCATGTTGTAAGCGATAACGGCACGGAGGTCTTGCGGATCGGGCAGGCTTGGAGGGGGAGTGAGTTTGTTGACCATGGTATTTTGAGTTTGTGGTTTGAACGATAAGGAGATTTTATACTATTTTTGTGAGGGGAAAGGAAAGGCCGTCTGAAAGTTTTCAGACGGCCTGAGACCTTTGCAAAATTCCTTTTCCCCCGACAGCCGAAATCCAAACACAGGTTTTCGTTTATTTCCGCTCCTAATTACTCCTGATTTTACCCAAATATCCCCTTAATCCTTCCCGGATACCCGATAATCAGGCATCCGGGCCGCCTTTTAGGCAGCAGCAGGCGCACTTAGCCTGTTAGCGGCTTTCAATAGGTTCAAACACATCGCCTTCAGATGGCTTTGTGCACTCACTTTAATCAGCCCGAAATAGCTTGACCGCGCATAGCGGAATTTACGGTGTAACGTACCGAAGCTTTGTTCGACCACATAACGGGTTTTCGACAAATATCGGTTACGTTTGGTTTGCGCTTCCGACAGCGGATGTTTGCGGTGGGCTTTGCGCATAATGCCGCCTAACAACTGATGGTCTTCCAGATGTTGCCGGTTTTCCTTGATGAAAATAAATTTCCTATTACAGATAATCCGACACTATATGTTGATTCATATGCCAAAATGATTTGGGATCCAAGTGATTTTAATACACCAAACATGAATGATAATGCTCAAACAAATAAAGAATATCAGCATTTAGCAAATCGTTTACTTATTACACAACCTATAGTTGAACGTTTAAATTCTCAAAATTATACCCAAAATAGTGAAGAATTTGATAAAGCGGAAACAGAACTAAATTCAATCTTACATAAATATCGATATAATCGTTTAAAAGATTTTTTAACAGATGTAACACCTATAAAGTTGAAAAAACTACAAGGTCAAAATTTGACATCTGAAGAGCATAATTTGCTGCAAGATGCAAATTTAGCATTTCAATATCATACCATACTAAAGATGTTCTCAGATAATATTTATAAAAAAGGGATGAATGTACAGAGTGATATTCTAAAAGAAAAATTCCCACACCTAAAAGATAAAATTATTAGTGCAGATAAGCCTGAAAATTATACAGAAAATGGAAAGGTTGTGGGTTTAATATCAGATTTTGGAGCAGTAAAATTTATTATGTACACTAATCCAAAACAAAATCAAATATTGAAAACTAGATTTATTATCGAATAAATAGAAAGCTGTCTTATGTATAGTAATAAATTAATAACCCTGTTTTTTCTATTGCCTTTATTGTGCCATGCAGTTGAGTTTGATGAAACTCTATATAACGACTGTAAAGATAGACCTATGTTATGTGCTGCTAGAATTTATTCTCCCAAAGGCAATAACTATAAATCTATATGGTATGACGACAATGGCAAGTTAGCATTTATAGCCTTTACTAATCAACAAATGGAAAATCAAGGTCGCCCATCTCTAGCGATGTTTATTAGTGATGACAAAATATCTGATACCAATATTGATGAATTTTTAGCATCTTTCGATCCTGATAAATATCGAATATTTCATGATCCAAGATATAAATTTTTACCATTAGTATGTCGAACTCATTGTAATCCTTATTCTCTTTTTAATATTGATAACAAATTTAAACCTGATGAGAAAGATAAAATCTTTTTTTCAATCCCGACAGATGACACAGATTTTTATAAGAGTTTTTATTTAAATAAGGATTATATAGAAGGTATATATCCTAATTAAATGTTATAGCCTTTGTCGGCATAGACGGTCGTACCTTTGGGCATCCCTTCCAATAAAGGCGACAGGTGTTTGCACTCATGGGCATTGGCAGGGGTAATGTGCAGTTTCTCGATATAGCCTTCCGCATCGGTACGGGTATGTTGTTTGTAGCCAAGTTTGTAAAGGCCGTTTTTCTTTGTCCAGCGGGCATCGCTGTCTTTACTCGGTGTTGTTTGGCCGCTGATTTGTCCTTCTTCATCAACTTCTATAGCCTGACGCTGTTTGCTGCCGGCGGTCTGAATAATGGTGGCGTCAACGACGGCAGCGGATGCTTTCTCTATTTTTAGGCCTTTTTCGGTCAGTTGGCGGTTAATCAGTTTCAGCAATTCGGACAGGGTATTGTCTTGCGCCAGCCAGTTACGGTAGCGGCATAAGGTGCTGTAATCGGGGATGCTCAGTTCATCAAAACGGCAAAACAGGTTAAAATCAATGCGGGTGATAAGGCTGTGTTCGAGTTCGGGATCGGAGAGGCTGTGCCATTGTCCGAGCAGGACGGCTTTGAACATGGACAACAGGGGATAGGCGGGACGGCCGCGGTGGTCTCGAAGGTAACGGGTTTTTTGACGATTCAGGTATTGTTCGATCGGCTGCCAATCAATCACCTGATCCAACTTCAATAGTGGGAAGCGGTCAATGTGTTTGGCGATCATGGCTTGTGCGGTTTGCTGGAAGAAGGTGCTCATGAGAAATCCCCTAAATGTCTTGGTGGGAATTTAGGGGATTTTGGGGAATTTTGCAAAGGTCTCCTATTGCCTTGATGCACGGTTGCTTAGGTTAAAACTTCATCTCCAAAGTCAGGGTGTAATTTCGTCCCGGTGCGGCGTAGCGGTTATACCTGCCGACATTATTGTGCCTATTGACCGCTCCTTCGGCAGTCTGCCTTACAGACTCCCAAGTGGTATACCGGTAGTTGAAGAGGTTATACACGCCTGCGCGCAGGGTCAGGTGTTTCTTGATATTGTAATATCCGGAAACATCCGTAACATGCCAAGGCCGCGTCCGCCGTGATGCTGCTTTTTTAGCATTGGCATTACCGTTCAACAGCGCCTGGCTGCCTAGCAGTTCGTCAACAGATTTTGCCTTGGAATAAGTAAACATCGTATTGATGCCCCATATTCCGTCAGGATGGTCGTAACCCAAACCCAATACATATCGTGAAGGTTGGACGGCATCAAAGAGATATGAAGTTACAAACGTCCTGTCGGCGCGTATATCGGCATCTTTGACCTTGATACGGTTATAGGCAAGCGTGGAATACAACCCGTCCGGCAACCCGCCCCATACACCGTGCCAATCGATTTTACCCAAAATATTGATACCGGCTATCCGTGCATTTTGAGCATTTCGATATCCGGGGTCGCCAGAAGCCGAAGTTTGCCCGTTTTGAGTTCGGGTTTCATAACCGAATGCAATTAGGTCGCGATAAGCATTGTTGAAATAGCTGGCTTCCAAATTGCCGAAGTCCCCTTTAAATACAATACCTGTCTCTCTATTAAAGGATTTTTCCGGTTTCAGATCCAACGTTTTCAAAGACTCCCCGGCTCTCCAGCCGTACATTTCGGCAAACGACGGCAGACGGAAGCCCGTAGAAGCGCGATAAGTCAAATCCATCCAGGTGAAAGGTTTGAGGACTACGCCCGCGTTCCAAGAAAGGTTGCGGTGAGTGCCGGTAGAGACACTCTTATCTTCCGAATGCGTACTGCGATAATCGTAACGTATGCCTGCTCCGACATCCGCCCACCTGCCCAAACGAACATTGTCTTGAACGGCTGCATAATAACCGTTGCCGCCGATATTCCTCGGTGTGCAGTCTGTATAGGTGTTATTGCCGAAACGGCATATCGGCGATGTATTGACCGTGGTCTTGCCGATAGACACCCAATACGGTTTGCCTTGGCTTCCGTTGGGTGACTGCACCCCTTCCGGAATTTTCGATCCATATGCCTGAACTGCGTTTTGAAGATAATAATCGCTGTGGGACAATTGCGACTTAAAGCGGTCGTACCCTAGATTGATACTCAAATTGTGACGGATTTTGGCCGTATCAAATGCCTTTTTAAATACTGCTTGGAACAGGTTTCGGCTTTCTTCATAAATCATCCGGTCGGATTTATAGAAGGAATACGGTTTATTGCCGTCGGGACGGCAATTTTTATCCGAACCGTCGTGAGAGCAATGCGTCTGCTGCAAACGGTTGTCCAAATCTATACCTTGCCGGTCATAAGAAAGTCGGGCGTAATCGGCCCAGGTATCCTTGTCAGCATTATGGTAAACATATTCGACCCCGTACCGGTTTTTAGTATGGCGTTCATCATAAAACACGCCGGTACCGTAACCGATACCCTGCAATGTACCGCCCTCTCCCTGAACAAACAGCCTTTCGGCCTTATTATTGCCCGAATATTTGCCAAAGCCGCTCGGCGTACCGTTTCTCCGGACACTTTCATTCAGATCGGCCTCGGTAAAATAGGCAGGAACAGTCATATCCCGTGTATCAAAGGTCTGCTGCGTACGTTCAAGAACGGCTCCGACATAATGGCGGTTGTCCAAATGCCAACCCGGTCGGAACAGCCATGATTGGCTGCCATACTCAAGCGGGTCCGCAAGGAAGCGGCTGGGGCCGGTATAATCCTGCGTGCTGACGGTTTTGCGCTCATCTTTGGCCAAAGCATCTTTTTTCGCATTGTCTTTACAGGCCGCATATCCATTGGAACATTCCTCTTCGACAATGAAATTTGCGTACGGATGGGTATCCTCGACCGGCATCAGCCGGTTGAAACTCTGCACACCTTTACCAGCATCTTTATGCGCATGGATTTCCTGCCCCCGCCGTTTAGTATAAATAAGGAGGGCTTCCGCGCCGCCGCTGCGTCCTGCAAGCGCAAGGGACTGTGTCAGGGCATGGTCTTTTCCAGAATAGGCAGTTTTACTCTGAATGCCCCACTGTTTTCCCTCTCCGATAATGTCGGCTGCGGTTTTGGTTTGAAATGCGACCGAACCTGCCAATGCGCCGTTTCCGTATTCTGATGAATTCGAACCCTTGCTGATTTCAACGGCCTTAACGTTTTCATACTCAATTTCATTGATTGCGCCGCTGCTGCCCGCCGTCCTCGTCCCACCCAATGCCGCCTGCGCGGTGTAGGACTGTATTTGCGAAACGCCGTCTACCGTTAAGGAAACGCGGTTTTTATCCATGCCGCGTATTGAATAGCCGGAACTTGCGCCCCGACCCTGTTCGACCACGGCAATACCCGGATCGTAACGGGTCAGGTCTCGGATATTCAAAACCTGTTCTTTACTTAGCGTCTCGGAAGATTTGACCAGCTTGCCCAGCCCGGTTACTTCGTTATCACGGCGGGTTTTCTGTTTTTTCGCATTGACCTGCACGGTATCGAGCTGCTTTTCCCACACTTGTCCAGACGGTAAAACATCCGCATAAGCAGGCAGCGCAGTCATCAGCGACAGGCATAAAATATTTAATCGGAACAAATGTTGCTGTTTCATATCATTTCTCTACTTACTGCCTTCAGACGGCATTTAAAACCGATATGCCGTCTGAAGAACTTTCCTCTGTCAACCGGCAGCCCAGTTTACCGGACAAGCTGTTGGCGTTTCGTACCGAATACCACTGCCGCCTTGCCGCTTTCTCCCTCCAATGTATTTCCGGAGAACGATCCGCCCATCTCAATGGCGGTTTTGCCGTAGAAGCTGCCGGACACATCTGCACGGATATTCGTCCGTTTCGGATCGATGGTATTTTTCGGATCTAATGCAAAGCCGTTTTCACCGGTTTTCGCCACACCTGAAAAACCGTTGCCCTGAATCGTGGCAGTGATGGTGAATACGGGGGCAATGCGGTCTTTCGCCGTCAGCATACCGTTGAGGGTTTTCTCGGCAAAATTAACTTTAAACTCCGCCCGGTTACCGCCTTCCTTATTGGAAGGTTCGGCACTCCAGCTCGTACCATTAACAATAGTACCCGACCATGTACCGCGATATACCGCCTCTCCCGCCGTTACAGGCATATCGGAAACCGGCGTACGGCTGCCCTGCAGGAACATATCGTGCGAACCGCCGTGTTCCAACACCCCGAAATGCAGGTAATCCAAATTGGAGCAGCATACCGACACCTTCACACCGTCTTTCTCAAATACATGCTGGAATGCCGTCTGAGTGCCTTCGGACGGCACAAGCGCAAGCTCTACGCCGTCAATCAGCAGTTTGGCCACGTTGCCAAAGCTGTCTATCTGTTTTTTCACAAAATCCGCACCGATGCGGTAAGCGTCCATAAAGGTTTCAGCCAATGGTTTTTCTGCACCGTCTTTCTGTTTCGCGCTGAATACGGCAAGCACTTTCTTATCGTTTGCCAAAAACTTGCCGCCCAACTCATCGCCCTGAGGCCCGTAGAAACCACCTTCCAGACTATCAGAATCAGAAACAAAGGGATGACCGTTCCCAGTATCTTTATCTGCAGCCAACGCCTTACCTTTGAAACGGTTACCGTGCAGGTTAGCCTGAATGTCGTAACGTTTAATTTGTTTGGCTTTATTTTCGGTTTCGTTATGGGTAATCCGGTTATTGCGGTAGAGCGCGCCGGTCATGGTCTTGGCGGCGAAGTCCACCTCAAACTCGCTGGTCAGCCCAAAATCGGTCTGACCTTCCGGTGCCTCGCTTTTATTGCGCAACACATCCGCTTCCTCGGCAGACAAAGCCCCGTACCTATCGCCCGCTTGCGAATTACCCAACTGGGAAAACTTCTGTTTTTCCTTGGCATCGGTTACATAATCCCAAGTGCCTTTGTAAATCGACTTGCCCATCGGCAGAGCTTGGGAAGGATTGCTGCCTTTGTAGAAAAGGTAGCCGTCCGCGCCGGAAAGGGCGATATTGTTTTTGAAATCGATTTTATTGGCACCGTTGCGGTAGATATAGCCCGAGCGGACATATTGGAAATCCGTGTATCCTTCCACACGGCTTTTGCCATCGCCCGTTGTGATGGATTCGTTCAGCGTACCCTTATCCATCGCAAAAATCTCATTCTTTTGGGGAAACTCACCCGGCTCACCCGCACCTAATTTCTCCCAATCCGCTTCTGATAATGCCTTATGATCTTCTTTATTTTTCGGGTGCCAGTTCCGACGCGGTATTTTGGCTGCAAAACCGTAAACCGGACGGTCGTTTTCCGCCGCCTGCGCTTCATCGGGTTTTGCCGGTTTTTCAGTCTGTTCGTCTTGGTATTTCGGTGCTTCGGACTGCGGGTTGTGCTGTTTCGTTTCCACGCTGTCCAAATCGAAACTGCCGCCACCCGCGCAGGCAGAAAGCAGCAGCACAGGCAGGATACCGGCTGCTTGGGCAATAAGTGAATTTTTCATATCAACTTTTTTAAAAATGATAATAGTTTATATTTTATTAACTTAAAATGTAATTTGCAAACATTTTCTGACGTACCTTCACAAAAAACACCCGCACATCCTTACTCCGGATATGCGGGTGTTTGAGCAAACCTTGACTAACCCAAAGACACCATTTCAATCTGCTCCATCGTTCTACTTAGAAAACGTTCGCCTATCATTCTGAATTTCAAAGGAATATCGCTGACATAAAAACGATAGTCGGGATTATTGTTGTCAGTATTGAGAAATCCCTCCTGCGCAAGGACGCGTGCTGTTTCTTCAGCCGTCGTAATTGCAGAATCAACCAACGCGACATTACCCGCCTCCCTACCGATTAAGGGCTTGAGCAAGGGAAAGTGCGTGCAGCCCAACACCAGCGTATCGATGCCGTCTGCAAGCAATGGTTTGAGGTATTCGCATACGGTCAGGCGGGTAACTTCATGTTCCAACCAACCTTCCTCCACCAAAGGGACGAGCAGCGGCGCAGCCTGCGTGCGGACGAGCGTATCAGGGTTGTTCCTATGGATGGCGCGCGCATAAGCATTGCTGTTGACTGTCGTATTGGTGGCGATAATGCCGATTTTATTGTTGCGCGTCGTTGTCAGCGCGGCTTTCGCGCCGGCGGAAATCACGTCCAACACAGGCATATTGAGACCTTTGCAAAATTCCCCAAAATCCCCTAAATTCCAACCAAGACATTTAGGGGATTTTGGGGAATTTTGCAAAGGTCTCGGCCTTAAAGAGGGTAGGTATAAAAAAAAGGGGGTGGCTTTCGGCCACACCCAAACACACACACATCAAGAGGAAAGAAAAATCATTTAATAAGAGAGCTGGCTCTTATAGAGGAAAACTGGAGGATTCGGGCTTGGCCCTGAAGCATTGAAAGGCATTATAAATGAAAATAGGGTCAGGGTATTGATACAGGTCAATTCGGGTTTGATTTAGAAAATATATTTTTAGGATAGTGGAAATAAATTAAAAATAAGATTTGATTGTGAATAAAAGCCATCAGGCCGTCTGAAAGATGGGTTTCAGACGGCCTGATTGGTTTGAAGGCTGCTACTTATTATATAAATAAAGTATTAAGCCAAACCTTTATCTTTGGCTTCTTGCAGGCGGGTCTCAAAGTTGCTGAGGTTGACGCCAGCCTGTTCGGCTGCGGCAACTACTTCGGCTACGGATACGCCGTGTTGCACTTGATGATAACCCCAAAGCAGGGAGCAGCGAGTACCGGTACGGCAGAAGGCAAGGATAGGAGCCGGAGATTGTTGCAACAGATTTTGGAAGGATGCAACATCGGCTGCGTTGATTTGAGGCGCAACGACGGGCTGGTGGGAAAATTGGTTGATGCCGGCCTCTTTAAACCAGTTTTGTACTTCGGCAAAAGCCGGTTGGTTTTCTTCTTCGCCGTCTGGGCGGTTGCAGATGATGGTTTGGATGCCGAGGCGTACGGCTTCTTGGACGTCGGCTTCGGTCAGCTGAGGGGCGATATAGAGGGTGTCGGTCAGTTTACGGATGGGCATAGTTTTTCCTTTCTTTATATTAAATGGATATGTTGATTTCAGACGGCCTAGGAAGTGGCAGGCCGTTTGAAGTTTTATTTAATGATTGTACAACCAGTTTTCGAGTTTTTGGCGATCGGTAATGTGCAGCAGGGCAGTATTGGCTTCTGCTGCTTGAACTGTGATGCTGGTTTCACGCAATAGGCCTTGGCGGAAGAAATGGATGGTGGTGCGCGTGCCGATAGGCAGTTTGCCCCACTGCGCTGCAAGGTCGTTGCAGGCATAGCCGCCTAAGGCGATGATTTTATCTTGCGGGCAGAGTCCGGCATTTTCTGCGCTACCGCCATTAAATACATGAGTCAGGACGGCATGATCGCTGTTTTGTTTGAAACGTGCACCGAAATCGTTGGCAGGGACAACCGACTGGGGTTCGTTGGCAAATGCTCCGCCGTGTTGGCGAGGTAGGGGAATAAAGTCGAGTTTGACACCTATGCTTTGTAGGCATTCTGCGAGCGGAAGGTCTTCGGTGCTGTATAAGGCCGTCTGAAAGAAGGTTTCTAAATCTAAACCGGTCATTTCTTGGCAACGGGTTTGCCAGTGTTTTTCGGGTATGCCTTGATGGGTGTTGCACCAATCGCGATAGTGTTGCTGCATCACGCTGTCGAGGGTGTATTTACTCTGGCTTTTTTCACGGATGATAAGGTCGAGGCAAAGTGCGGCCAGTGCGCCTTTTTGATAGTAGCTGACGATGGCGTTGGGGCTGTTTTCGTCTTGTTTGTAGAACTTGTCCCATGCGCTGAAACTGGATTGGGCAAGTGTTTGTTTCAGACGGCCTTGTGTCTGCTGTACGCGTGTAATGCCTTGTGCAAGCAGGGTAAGGTAGGCTTCGGGGCTGATGGTTTTGCTTCGGGCTAGAAAAAGGTCGTCGTAGTAGGAGGTAATGCCTTCAAATGCCCAAAGTTGCTCGGTGTAGTTTTCTTGGTCGAGATTGTAAGGTGCGAAGACGGCCGGTTTGATGGATTTAACATTCCATGCGTGGAAGTATTCATGGGAAAAGAGGCCGAGTAGTTCGGTATAGGCCTTGTCGGCTTCGCCCATATCGTAAGATGGCAGGCTGTGGCGGTCGGCAAGAAGGGCGGTGCTGCTGATGTGTTCCAGTCCGCCGTAGAGGTTGTCGCCCAGATGTAGTAGGAAAAGGTATTCGGTAAACGGGGCAGGGGAGGGGAACATTGTCAACTCGGTTTCGCAGATTTTTTGAATATCGGCGAGGAAGCGGGCGCGGTCGAAATCGGGGTAGATACCGCTTAATGCAATACGGTGGGGGATGCCTTGTGCTTCAAAGTCGAGGAATTCGATGATGCCTGTTTCAACGGGGTGATCAATAAGCTCGGCATATGAGGCCGTCTGAAAAGTGGTCGCCGAAATTTTGGGCAGGGTTGTAGCTATCTGCCATGTGTGTGGCAGGGTAGGAAATTCGACTTGTTGTAGTTGCTGTTCTTGTCCGTGTACTTTTAAGAATAGGCATGCACCATCGAAAAAGCCGCGCTCGGTACTGAGGAATGAGCCGCGAACAGACAAGTCGAATGCGTAGACGGTGTAGTAAATTTCCCACGCTCCACTGAGGGCAGGGGTTTGCCAATGGTTTTTGCTGGTTTGCGTCAGTGGCTGGGCTTTACCGTTGCAACGCGCGCTGATGTGTGTGATGTGGCGGGCAAAGTCACGGATGAGGTAGCTGCCGGGAACCCAGTTCGGCAGGCTGATTTCTGTTTCAGAATCATTGGTTTGAGTGAATGATAAGGTGATGTGCCATTCATGAGACAGAAAGTTGGGGGTAATTTTGTAATTAATCATAGCTATTGTATACTTTGCTAAAGTTTATTAAGGATAAGTGTTTTTAAAGGTTAGGTTTAATCTATATCAATAAATTTGTACGAAAAAGGGGGCTTGAAAAAATGCTGTGTCTGATTTCTTAGATATGTTTAAATAATTTATTGATTATAAAAGAAATGATATTATGTCTCACTAAAGTTTTTATGCGATATGGAATGTAATTTTGCTTGGCATGTTGTGGTGTCTATGTTAAATTTAGAAAAATTTGAGCCTTAGCCGTATTGCGCTTTTCATAAACGTAAGGGTTGGGGTGAGATAAAAATTTTTTATACCCATAATTTATGGAGACTTCCATGGACACACAAACTTATAACTACAAAGTGGTGCGCCAGTTCGCCATCATGACTGTAGTTTGGGGTATTGTGGGCATGTTGGTCGGCGTTATCGTCGCTGCCCAGCTTTTTGCTCCGGCCCTAGATTTATCCAATATCGGACCTTGGTTCCACTTCGGCCGCCTGCGTCCTCTGCACACCAATGCGGTTATTTTTGCATTCGGCGGTTGCGGTTTGATCGGTACATCATACTACGTTGTTCAACGTACATGTAATACCCGTCTGTTTGGCGGTTGGCTGCCTGCATTTACCTTCTGGGGTTGGCAGGCTGTCATTGTGGCTGCGGCTATCAGCTTGCCTATGGGTTACACCCAAGGTAAAGAATATGCCGAGTTGGAATGGCCTATCGACATTTTGATTACGCTGGTGTGGGTTGCCTACGCCATCGTATTCTTCGGTACGATTGCCAAACGTAAAATCAAACATATTTACGTTGCCAACTGGTTCTACGGCGGCTTTATCTTGGCCGTTGCGCTGTTGCATATCGTCAATAATATCAGCATCCCTGCCGGTTTGATGAAATCTTACCCGGTTTACTCTGGTGCGATTGATGCGATGGTTCAATGGTGGTACGGCCACAACGCGGTAGGCTTTTTCCTGACAGCCGGTTTCTTGGGTATGATGTACTACTTCGTACCAAAACAAGCAGGCCGTCCTATTTACTCTTACCGCTTGTCCGTTGTTCACTTCTGGGCTTTGATTTTCACTTATATGTGGGCAGGTTCTCACCACTTGCACTACACCGCATTGCCTGACTGGACTCAATCTTTGGGTATGGTATTGTCTTTGATCCTGTTCGCACCTTCTTGGGGCGGTATGATCAACGGTATCATGACTCTGTCTGGTGCATGGGACAAACTGCGTACCGACCCGATTTTGAAATTCTTGATCGTATCTCTGTCCTTCTACGGTATGTCTACCTTCGAAGGCCCGATGATGTCTATCAAAACAGTTAACGCTCTGAGCCACTATACTGACTGGACTGTTGCGCACGTTCATGCCGGTGCATTGGGTTGGGTAGGCTTCGTAACCATCGGTTCCGTTTACTACATGATCCCACGCCTCTTCGGTAAAAACGAAATGTACAGCACCAAATTGGTTGAAGCGCATTTCTGGATTGCAACCATCGGTGTGGTTCTGTATATCGCCGCGATGTGGATTGCCGGTGTGATGCAAGGCCTGATGTGGGGTTCTTTGAACGAAGACGGCACACTGACTTATTCCTTTGTCGAATCTGTAAAACGTACCATGCCTTACTACATGATTCGTTTCACCGGCGGTCTTCTGTACCTGAGCGGTATGTGCATCATGGCATATAACGTTTACCGTACTGCTATCAGTGGTAAAGCGGTTGATGCTGAGATTCCTGCGGTTTCTCAAACCCAACACCACTAATAATAAGAAAGATAGGCTACCAAAATGAAATTGCAACAATTAGCTGAAGAAAAAGTTGGTGTACTGATTGTATTCACCCTGCTTGTAGTCAGCGTCGGCCTTCTGATCGAGGCTGTCCCGCTGTTCTTCTCCAAGGCAGTTACTGAACCTGCGCCAGGCGTGAAACCATACAACGCCTTGCAAGTGGCCGGTCGTGATATTTACGTACGCGAAGGCTGCTACAACTGCCACTCTCAAATGATTCGTCCATTCCGTGCAGAAACTGAACGTTACGGCCACTACTCCGTTGCCGGTGAGTCTGTTTATGACCATCCGTTCCAATGGGGTTCTAAACGTACCGGTCCGGATTTGGCTCGTGTCGGTGGTCGCTATTCTGATGAGTGGCACCGCATCCACCTGCTGAACCCGCGCGACGTTGTGCCGGAGTCCAATATGCCTGCATTTCCATGGCTCGCACGCAATAAAGTCGATGCCGAGGCAACTGTGGCGCATATGAAAGCCCTGCGTAAAGTGGGTACACCTTACAGCGATGAAGAAATTGCCAAAGCACCTGAAATGCTGGCCAACAAATCAGAGCTGGACGCTGTTATCGCCTACCTGCAAGGCTTGGGCTTGGCATTGAAAAACGTAAGGTAACATCATGGACGCTAACTGGGCTCGCTCGCTCTTTACTGTTTGGGTATTCATCAGCTTTATTTTAGTCCTCTATATTGTGTTCAATAGACGCAATAAGAAAAACTATGATGATGCAGCCAGCAGTATTTTCGATAATGACGAACAAAGGCCGTCTGAAAAGGACGATCAAGCTCAGTCAGTCCGTGATCACGGAGCAAAATAATGAACACAACATCCCAATTTACCAGTAGTTTCTGGAGTATATATATTGCCGTTATCGTCGTGCTCAGCTTCATCGGCCTGGCTTGGCTTCTGCTTTCGCAAAACGTTGTGAAACGCCCTAAAAAAGGCGAAGAAGTAAAAACCACAGGTCATGAGTGGGACGGCATTTCGGAGTACAACAACCCTCTGCCACGTTGGTGGTTTTGGCTTTATGTCTGCACATGGCTGTTTGGCGTCGGCTACCTGATTATGTATCCGGGTGTCGGCGACTTTAAAGGTATCTGGGGCTGGACTAGCCACGGTCAGTATGAAGAAGAGGTTGCCAAAGCCGAACAAGAATACGGCCAAGTTTATGCTAAGTTTGCCAAAATGCCGATTGACCAAGTGGCTAAAAATCCTGAAGCACGTGCCATTGGTCAAAACCTTTTCAATACCTACTGTATCCAATGTCACGGTTCAGATGCTAAAGGCTCTAAAGGCTTCCCAAATCTGACTGACGATGACTGGTTGTGGGGTGGCGAACCTGAAAAAATTCAGGAAACCATTGAAAAAGGCCGTACTGCCGCCATGCCTGCATGGGGTCCTGCTTTGGGTGAAGAAGGCGTGAAAAATGTAACACAGTATGTTATGTCCCTTTCTAAACCTAAAGGTCAATACGACGAAGAACGTGCAGAACGCGGTAAAGCCCTGTTTAGCGGCCCGCCTGCCAACTGTTTCACTTGTCACGGCGACAAAGGTCAAGGTATCCAAGGTCTTGGTCCGAACCTGAGTGACGACGTATGGTTGTGGGGCGGTACTCAAAAAGCGATTACCGAAACCATTACCAACGGTCGCAGCAGCCAAATGCCTGCTTGGGGTCACTTCCTCGACAAAGACAAACTGCACATCATGACTGCTTATGTTTGGGGTATGTCTAACAAAGACGGTAAAAAAGCTCCTGCTAAAAAAGCTGAGCCTGCTCCAGCTGCTCCTGCAGCCGAAGCATCAGCCCCTGCAGCTGACAGCGCAGCATCTGCCGCTCCTGCATCAGATGCCAAAGCAGCTCCAGCAGCTGAAGCTAAACCTGAAGAGGCTTCTGCCAAAGTTGATGGTAAAGCTGTTTTTGAAGCCAGCTGTAAAACATGTCATGGCGGTTTGATTCCAGGCGCTCCTGTCGTAGGTAAAAAAGAAGACTGGGCTCCTCGCATCAAACAAGGTAAAGACACTCTGCACAAACATGCTATCGAAGGCTTTAATTCTATGCCAGCAAAAGGCGGTAATGGCAGCCTGAGCGATGATGAAGTGAAAGCAGCTGTAGACTTTATGGCAAACGAGTCTGGCGCGAAATTCTAATTTTGAGTCAGATTGAAAAAAGCGTACCTAACAAGGTACGCTTTTTTATGTTTGATAAAACCAATAAGAGAAGACATATCAAAGAGGTGAAATATATAAGGCCGTCTGAAACATTCAGATGACCTTTGTTCTTGGTTCAACCAAAATTAATCAATCCAAAGTGGACGTGCTGCGTTTCAGGAACCATTCGCTGAAAGGCCACTCGACGCTGTCGAGTAAGTTTTTGGTAATTAGCCCCAGTTCCGTATCGCCTTCAATTTGCAATTTACGGTTGAAAAATAAGGTATCGGGATCTTCCTCGCGCATCATCATGCGCATGAAGTCTATACCGTTGGCGGCCAGCCTCAGATCGGGGGCGCCGCTGAAGTTGTCGTCCAGGAATTTTTCCGTATCGGCACTAAACCGCACTTTGATACCGGCATCCAAAACTTCGATTTCGAATTTTCTTCCGGCAAAAAGTTCCATATCGGCAGGCAGTAAACCTTTTTTCAGCATGGTATTCAATACGGAGACCAAAACAAAGCGTGGAGGTTTGCCGGGAAGTTTGGTACCGATTTTTGCCATCCATTTGGGTAATATGATTTCAGGCAGCGCCATAATATGCCTCCTTCACGGTTTCAATACCGGGCTGACCGCGCCAATAGCCGTCAACCAGTGTTCCGGTAGTCAGTCGTTCCAACTCGGGGCGGACATCTTCCCATGTGGCTTTTCCGTCCAATACATCGCGGTGAATTTGGATAATTTCAGCCATGCCGTGCATTTGTGGCGACAGTCTGAGCATATTCACGCCAATTTTATTCAAGTTTTCATGGTGGGGCAGTAGGTTTTGGCAGCCGTAAGACATGGTTTGGATGCCGTTGATGGTGAGAAACGGCTGGCCTTCTCGCGTATTCATGGCCATACCGTGCTCGTGGTCGAGGCAGCGGAACTCGCAACTGTCTTTATTCAGATTGTAATGGCGGGCGGTAAAGCAACGTGATGAATAGGCGAGCGGCATTTTACCCCAAGCGAAGAGTTCGGTTTCAATGCCGTCTGAAGCCTTGATGATTTCGGCAACCTTATCGCGGCTCAGCTCGGACGGTGCAATCCAGCGGAATGCCCCTAATTTTCGGAATACGTCCAAAGTGGTTTCGTTGTAGATATTCAGGCTTGCACCGGCAACAAACGGGATGCCATGTTCGCGTGCCAATTTGACCGCACCCATGTCGTTGGCTTCAACTTTAAACTTTCCCTGCTCCGTAATTTTGCGCAGGCGTTTCAGATCGGATTCGCTTTCGAGCAGGACTTGTGAAGAAAGAATAATCTCCTTACCGCTTTCCGCCAAGTCTTCAGCCAGTCCGAACCAGTCGGCAAAGCGCATTTTCTGACGGCGTGAGCAGACTACCTCACCCAAATAAACAGTGTCCAACGGCGTATCCAGCATGGAAACGTAAAATTCCAGTAGGGCTTCTTTTTGCCAGAAAAATAAAATAGGGCCCAGCGACAATTTCAATGAGTTCATTTTCTTCCCCTTATTTCCATGGGCGGTTGTATGCGCCCAAAGTTGTCTGATGACCTTCCGAAACTTTGCTCAAGGCATTGTTCCAGGACGGATTGACTTTGAAATGCGACGGGTCGGCTGCGGCTGCATCCAGTGCTTGGCGCAGGGATTTGGTTACTTGCGCCGTATACATCGGACTGCGTTGGCGTCCCTCGATTTTGATGGCGGATACACCGATTTTGATGAGTTCGGGCAACATTTCCAAAACATTCAGGCTGGTCGGTTCTTCCAAAGCATAGTAGGTTTCATCATTGACTTCAAAGCGGCCTTTGCACAAGGTTGGATAACCTGCCGGTTCATTGGGTTTGTATTGGTCTATCAATACCTGGTTTAAACGTACGTTCATGCGGTCGGGCAGTTGTTCCCAGCGGACGGATTTTGCCGGAGAGCAGACACCTTGCATATTGGGCGATTCGCCTGTTGCATAGCTCGACAAGATGCAACGGCCTTCCACCATCACACACAAACTGCCGAAACCAAAGACTTCAATTTCCACATCAGTATTGTCAATCACATGTTTGACCTGATCGATGGTCAGCACGCGCGGCAAAACGGCACGACGGATGCCGAACAGCTCTTTCATCATATTGATGGCTTCGTAATTGGTGGCCGAACCTTGTACTGACATATGCAGGCGTAAATTCGGATGTTTGTCTGCCGCATACGCCATGATGGCGGGGTCGGCAACAATAATCGCATCGGCACCCAAATCCGCCGCCGTATCCACAGCAGCGTGCCAACGTTCCACTTGGCCGGCTTGTGCGAATGTATTGATGGCCATCAGTACATTGCGCCCGCGCGCATGGGCGTAAGCTACACCTTCCCGTGCCGATTTCATATCGAAATTCAGTCCCGGAAAGTTTCGTGCATTGGTCGCATCTTTCAAACCCATGTAAACCGTGTCCGCACCGTTGTCCACAGCGGTTTTAAGTGCAGGCAGGTTGCCGGCGGGGCAGACCAATTCTGGAATTTTCTGCATTTTGTGTTCCTCGTCTTGATGATAACCTCTATAGGGTTAATCAATATTTTGTAGAATTCCGAATATTTTATGGATTAATGACACAAGATATGCTGACTTAAATCAAACGAAAAATTCAGGTTGACGTAGACATATTGTTTACAAAATCTTAACAGATGTTGTTTTTTATATATTTCATGTGCTTAAAAATTTTGATGACGGATTTTGTTTCAAAATCGGCTTATGTTTTTAACTATCGTATTTATTAATTTTTACAATAATAGTGATAGAAAAATGAAAAAAGGCCGTCTGAAAATCTGGTTTCAGACGGCCTTTCGCTTTAAAGGGGTAGATTTAAGAGAAACCCAAGCGGTTATCGGGTCGGGTAAACACAAAAATAAACAGAGAAGTTAACGCGCCCAAAGTATCGGCAAGCATGTCTTTTTGCGCGTCCCAAATATCGCCTTGAGAACCCAAGAATTCCAGTCCGGCCTCTCCGCCGTCGATGACGGCATATTGCCATTCGATGATTTCATAGGCGGCAGCCACGCTCATAATGAAGAACAAGGAGAAAAATAAGGCCAGGGGCAGATTACACAGCTTGCGGCGCAGCAGCCACTCAGCCATTGGATAGGCGTAGAAGCCGATGATGTAATGGGCAATACGGTCGTAATGATTGCGGTTTTCGCCCAAAATCGGTTCAAAAAAGCGGTTGATGGATTCAAATGGCACATCGGCAAAAGTATAGTATGCACCGATGGAATGCATAATCAGCCAAAAGCTCATGAATAAGTAGGCCAAGTTGCTGAAGCGGAAAATGCGGTAGGTGGCAACCAGAAGGAAGAATACGGATGCTACGGGGATGATTTCGGCGTACCAGACTGCACGGTCATGGGGATTGATGCCAGACCAAACAATGAGGGCGAAGATAATCGTAGCAAGAAAAATGGGAAAGATTGGAGAGGGTTTATTCATTTTTTGTGTGTAATAACAATGGTTGCGTATTGTATAACGAATTGGCAGGGCTGGCAGTTTCATACATTCAAGGCTGTCTGAAAAACAGCTTTCAGACGGCCTGAAGTTTAGCCGTTCCAGAAATAACGGGTGATGTGGAAAAACACGGGTGCGGCAAAACAGATCGAATCCACGCGGTCAAGCATGCCGCCGTGGCCGCGTATCATATTGCCCCAGTCTTTGACACCGTAATCTCGTTTGATGGCAGACATAACCAGGCCGCCAAAGAAGCCCATCAGGCAGACGATAAAGCCGATAACGGCTGCTTGGCCGTGGGAGAACGGCGTAATCGGCGCCATCAGCGCGGCAATGGCAGTGGCCGACAAAATACCGCCGACAGTGCCGGAAATGGTTTTTGACGGCGAAAGTGAAGGCATGATTTTTGCACCGCCGATCAGTTTGCCCCAAACGTATTGCAACACATCCGATACTTGCACCACGCCAATCAGAAAAATCAGCAACAGGATATTGTTGCCGTTATCGAAGCCGTCCAAGTCTAGAAACATCAGCGCCGGAACATGGGACAGACAGAAGATGCAAATCATCGCCATCCATTGCGTTTTGGCGGCGCGTTCCAAAAAGTGCGCGGTTTGGCCGCTGAGGCTGGCAATAATCGGCAGTATCAAAAAGCCGTAAACCGGAATAAAAATGCTGAACATGCCGTACCAGCCGTCATAGACGAAATAGTATTGCACCGGCAGCAGCAGGTAAAAGCAGACCACCATGCTGTAATAGTCGCTGCGGCGGCGATAGACGAGGGTCATGAATTCGCGCAGTGCGGCAAATGAAATCAGGAAAAACAGTACAACCGTTCCGATTTTGCCGAACCAAAACGCACACAGCAACACCAGTGTCATCAGCCACCATGCGTAAATGCGGGCGTTGAGGTTGGCGATGGTGGCATTATCGGCGCCGTTTTTGCGCTTGAGCCATTGTCCGATGATGCTGGCAAAACACAATACGGCAAACACGCCGACAAAAATATAGCCGGCTTGCGGAGTCAGATGAGCGGCGGCTTGTTCGACAATGATTTGTTGGGAAGTCGTAGAAAGGCTCATGCTTGTCCTCCTTTGTTTTGCTGAACTTCAGATTCATTTTGGCGAAGCTCGCTGCGGTCGTTTTCAGACGGCCTGAGTGCCAGCAGCGCTTCACGGCTGCGTGTCAAAAAGCTGTCTTTGTCTTCGTTTTCCTGCAAGGTAAGCGGTTGTCCAATATGGACTTCACACAAAAGCGGGATAGGCAGGATTTTACCTTTGGGCAGTACGCGGCTGATGTTGTCAATCCAAATTGGTACAAATTCGGTATTGGGTTTGCTTTTCGCCAGATGATAAATGCCGGACTTGAACGGCAGCAGGATGGTGTTGTCGTCAGTGTTACGCGTGCCTTCAGGAAAAATAATCAAGGAGTCGCCTGCGTTCAGCGCGTCTTTCATCTGTTCGGTAATCGCTTGCGGATTATCGCTATGGCGCGGAATCAGCAAAGCGTTGAAAACGTTTTGAATGATGAAGCGTTTGAGTTTGCTCGTCAGCCAATAATCCGAACCGGCGACAGGACGCGTGGACAAGCGCCAGCGGCGGGGCAGGGAAATCCACACCAACACAAAATCGCCATGGCTGCCGTGATTGGCGTAATAAACTTTTTGGTGCTGATTGAATGTCAGCTCGCGCGGACTTTTAGGACGTACGCCAGTAAGAAAAGAGACCGACAGACACAAGGCTTGGTCGGTCAGCCAGGCAAGTTGTTTTTTAAGGAGGTTTTTCATTGTTTCTGCCTTTTGGGGTGAGATACCGCTAAGGATTCGATTTGAGTAAATCAGCAAAATAATCAAATGCTTTGGATAAGCAAAATTAAAAATTGGGCGGCGGTCAGGTATAAGCTTTTGCGCCATAAGGAAAGTGCGCCGTTTATCCGTTGGGTTAAAGTGCGGCTGCCTGAAATTTGGCGCAAACCGTTTTGCTGTAAGGATTGGTCAAAGTCTTCAGGCGAGTAGCAGTTGTCGGCAAAGTCTTGGAAGACGTGGCGGTCGAAGTGAACGCGGATATGGCAGTACAACAAAACCGCTGCCAAGACGAGTTGCACCGCAAACCATGTGCCGCCATATTTTGCCGACAAGGCGAGCAGCAAGGCATTGCAGGCGACAACATAATGTGCGGTAGAGAGCAGGTGGGCAGTAATACGGCTATCGGTTGCGTTGTCCATCATTATCCTTGTTTTAAACGGTTGGCAGCAGCTTCGACTGCTTGGGCAGTGGCCGGCGATAATACCATTTGCGGTCGAGCCTGTTTGAGTTCAGCCTTCGCTTGCGCCAAGTCTTTGCAGCCACCATAGGCTAGCAGCCACGTCAGCACCACCGCGGCACTTCTTCCATAACCTAAAGCGCAACATACCAATACTTTGCCGTGTTTTTGGCGCAAGGTTTCCAATACCAAGGCCGTCTGAACCAAATCGTTTTCAGACGGCGTTACCATATCCAGTAAAGGCAGGGCGCAATATGCTCTCTGATGGCTACAGCAGGGATATTCGGCGCATACATCCAATACTGCAGGCAGATGGTTTGAAATCCCTAAAACGCTGCCAATCCACATATCATGGCGGACTTGTGCTGTTTTCGCTTTACCGCGTAACCAATACGCCATGTTTAGCCGTACGCCCACCAGATAAGGCAACAGCAAAACTGTCGCAGCTGCCGATAATTTACCATTAGCCTGTTTTTGGAATACGTTTACATTTCCAGTCAAATAGGCAAAGGCCACCATCAGCAAAGACACGCTAATCCATATCAACCACAGCCACGCGCCACCCAGCAGCGCAGGCAAAGCTATTAAACACGTACCAAGCAAATACAGCAGCGCAATCTTTTGTGAGTGTGCATGACTCAAGCCCAGTTTTAGCGGTGAAGCCATCTGACGCGGGAAAGCCCACAACACCAGCCAGCCGAGCAATGCTCCGGTTGGTACGTCGATAAAATGATGTTGATAAGTTGTCAGTACCGACAAAGCAATCAGGCTTTGCCATAAGAAAAGCGGCAGGCGGATTTTGGGAAAGCGCGTCCAATAAAATGCACCCACGATAATTGCCAACGCAATATGCAAAGATGGCGCTTGGTTGTACGGCAAATCAAACGCAGCCAATGAATCAAACAGCCAGCCCGACAGCCCATAGGCAGGCGGTTTGGACCACCCGAAACGCAGCGGAAACAGCACGAAGCAAAGAGTCGCAATCAGTTGGGCAGCTACAAGGTGCGCTACATATCGGTTTTGTTCATGTGTATCACGGCAAAGGAAAAATGCCGCAGCATACATCAGGTTTAGCGACCAATAAGGCACAATCGTCCATGCCCAAAACGGAATATTGCGCTCCCATGCAAAAGCGATTTCAGGCACATAGTCCAGCGATGCCGCGTAATGATTGGAGATGCCGTAGCTGGTGTAGAACAGGATACCGACTAAAATCAGCTTGAGCAGGGAGGTTTTGAGGGAGGATTTCATGGATAGGTACATGGTTTAAATAAGGCCGTCTGAAAGTTAAAAAATTGTTCAGACGGCCTTTATTTTTATTTCTTCACTGCCAAGCTCACGGTGAAAATACCGTCTTCGTCTATCCATTGATGGATTTTTTCAAAACCGGCTTTTTCAACCAACTGATCCATTTCCTGCTGACTGCGGCGGCGCATTACCCAGTTTGGACTGCCTGCTTTGTGGCTGGTCAGGGCGCGGGCAATCATTTCCAGTTGTGGATGCCACGGCTGGCCGGTATAGATCAGGTAGCCGCCGGTTTCAATGGCTTCGCCGAAGCCGTAGAGCGAGTTCAAAATCAAATCATTGTCGGCAAACAATTCGTGCAAGCCGGAGACGATGCCTAGGGTAGGGCGCGGCTGTAAATCGTGATAATTGGCGCGGTCGTAGGCATTGACTTCATTGAAGGTCACCGTGTTTTGCAAGCCGCGCTCGGCAATCAGCTTGCGTCCGGCTTCGACATTAATCGGGCTGTAATCGCGCAAGCGTACGGAATCGGGCAATGTGTCGGCAGTCAGGGCATCCAATACATAGCGGCCATGACCGGACGCAATATCTAAAACGTGTACAGGTTTGCCTGCTTCACGCAGTTTGGCTGAGGCCGTCTGAATGGCTTTGCCGATATTGATTTTGCGTTGGCGGATACCGCGCCAACCGATGGCGTTGAGATAGTATTTGTCCACCCATACACCGAAAGCATTGCTGCCTTGCGGTTGATTGCGGTAGACGTAATCCAGCGTGCTACCTGAATCAAAACCTGTTTCTTGACCGATTCTCAAACCCTCACTCCAGCGTGAACCCAGTTTGAGCGAGGCGCGATATGTTGACCAAAATGCGCCACAAGGCGTACAAATAGGCAAAGGCGTCGCCAGTTCGTCAGCTTCGCGACGGCTGTCTCCAAATAAGTGCGCTTGAGTCAGATCGACTTGTTGCAAAGGCTGATTGAAACGCTCGCGGATAAAACGGCGCATTTCGACAAACGCGATTTCACGGTTTTGCTCACCTAAAGTATCGTGGTAGAAACCGGGCAGGATATGGCGTTCTTTAATATGGCTGCCCAAACGGTTATAGAAATCGTGTTGCGGTTTGTGATGAACGACCCAATCGCTGCCAGAAATCAACAGTTGTACAGGTGTAGTAATCGCTTGTGCATCGGCAACGACGCGCTCGGCAGCTTCATATAAACCCAGCAGGATACGAACGGAAATAGCGCGGGCAATAAGCGGATCATCGTCGTAGCTTTTTTGACGTTCGACGTTGTGGGTCAGATAGTGGGCTTTGACATAGCTGTTGACAAAGAAATTGCCACGCCATTTTTGCATAATTTTCAAACCAGTACGGGCAAACGGCACATAGAGTTTGACTTTGAACGCAGGCGAAGCCAATACGGCGCAACGGATTTTCGGCGCGTAATCGTGTAACCAAGTAGAAACCAATACCGCACCGACACTTTGCGCAATCACGCAGATGTTTTCAGGTTTGATGCCGTATTCGCTTTGGATGTGTCGGATAAAATCATCTACATCTGCAACCGAAGTGCTGATACTTGGGCTATCGCCGCGTTCACCGGGGCTGTAACCATGACCGCGCGCGTCCCAAGCAAAATAGGCAAAATCATCAAAACCCAGCTCATCCGCCACAAACATCATTCGGCCGGAATGCTCATGCCCGCGATGGAACAGCACAATGGCTTTGTCGGAAGAACCATCGGCAGCAGGGCGATAGCGGTAGAAAAGCGAAGTACCGTCTTGGGTAGAAAAGTATTTTTGCTGTTCGGACATGAGAAACTCCTAATAGTCATGTTTTTAAACAGTATCATGGCATATCAAATAAAAGCAATGACTATCCGATAGACGGACAAATGCAATGATGGAGAGAAATGGTAAAAGATGATTCCAAATTTTACTTAAAACCGATGACAGTGATTGTTAAAAGGTTAGGTAGAGGGTGTTTGGATAACCTTACAAATTACTACCGACATATCATCATAAACTCGTTTTTTCGCAATTAATTTACGAAATACAGTCAGATGGGACTTATCGTTATCATATTGTTGCCAAATTTTTTCTCTTATTTCTTTTGAAAGGGCGTCACTTAGGCCGTCTGAACAAAGCAGCAGGCTTTCTCCTGCTTTAAGCGTAAGTTCGATATGGCACATTTTGTCTTGGAATTCGGAATAATCTGCTGCTAGATAAGAAGAAACGCCGCCATATATGGTGGCAAAAGGTGATTTCGCAAAATTTGTTCATGATTTGTCCATTTGTTGGGTGAATATTCGATGTAGGCTTTTCATCGTTTCTAACCCTCCGGATTTACACTTGGGCAATACGTTTGAAATTTGATGATTAAGGTCAAAGGCCGTCTGGACAGTTTTCAGACGGCCTTTACTGCGTTTAACCAAGTACTAATTAACTGCTAATTTTGTCATGTTTTAATACATCCATCGAAACCCGAATACACATTTTAAAAGGAAATCAAACATGAAAAAATTCTTATTGACCACCATCGTTGCTTTGTCTGCTGCTACTGCCGGTGCCAGCGATTACATCGAACACAAAATCTACAGCGACAAAAACTTCGAGCAAAATCGTGCTAAAGCCGTAAAAATGTTGGAACAACGTGGCTATCAAGTTCACGATGTTGATGCCGATAGCCGTCGAGGTCAGCCTGTGTTGGAGGTTGAGGCTTTTAAAAATGGCCGTGAGTACGACATTGTTTTGTCGTATCCTGATTTGCAAATTATCAAAGAGCGCATCGATTATTAATATTTCGATATAAAGTGGATTGTCGCAGGGCTTTTAGTTCTGCGACAGTTTGTTATTTGGGAATTTAAAGAATGTAAACAGCATGTAAATTACCTAAAACAAATGAACTAAATATGTTTTTTATTTTCCATGTAGTTCAAAGTGTTTGATGTCGGGAGTCATGATATGAGTTTGAATGATTGGAAGGAAGATGGTCAGCCGAAGCAGATGGGCGACCAAGAAAAACCTTTAAACGACGGCACATCTGCAGAATCCCAACAGGATGTTGATTTGTGGGATCACAAGCAAAACGGCGTTGTTGAAAACGAAGTTGAGGTTGTGGCTGAAGCGGTAGAAATTCAGGAAGTGGTTGAACATCCTGAGATGCCGTCTGAAAAAAACGAGAAGAAGTCCAAACGCAAAAAAGACAAGGCGAAAAAGAAAAAAAATAAAGCCGAGGATTTGAATGCGTCTGATCTGTTGGGTACGAATAAGGGCGTGGAAACCATGTTCCGCAACGCCGTACGCTCGGAGATGGAATTGTTGGCGCTGGCGGCAACTAAAGCGAACATTATGATTTCGCTGAATGGTTTTATTGTTTCTGCACTGATGATTTCGGGGGCGTTTATTTTTTCATCGTCGCCCGAGTTTTTGATTCCGGCTAGTACGTTTATGATTACTGCCGCGGCGTCTATCGTGTTTGCATTGCTTTCTGCTTCGCCGGAACGTATCGGTAAAATGCAGGCAGCGCGTACATGGTTTAAGGATTTTATCCGTGGCCGTTCGAAACTGCAGGATTTGAAAACCCGCCTCAGCAGTACTGAAACGCGCTTTTTTGGCGGCAGTCAACCCAATATTTTGATTTATGAAGACCGTGTGAAACTGCAAAAAGATCAATATTGGGAAATGATGCAGGAAATTATGGGCGACCGTAAACAAGTCTATCAAAAGATGAGCGATCATCTTTACTGGCTCGGTTTGTTGGCGGATAAACAGTTTAAATACATTAACTTATCTTATGCAGTATTCCGCTGGGGTTTGCTGGCTTCGTTGGCGGCATTTATCGGTGTGAAAACACTGCCGTCATTACTTATGCCTCCGGCCAACAACGCGGCAGAGTTGCGTTCGCTGGGGATCAATATGTTTAACGGCGTATTTGAACCTTCTGCCGTACAACAGCTTCCGGATGGTAAGTTGCTGATTGCGGAAGATGAACCCAACCATGCGTTCAGTATCATCAGCATTGATAAAACCGGCAGGTTTGTGGAAGACGAGGCATTGGATACGCGCGTGATTACCGGTTTCAAACGCCGTCTCAGCGACTTGGAGGCTTTGGCTCGCGACGATGAAGGTTTTATCTACGCGATGACTTCACACTCACGCACCCGTAAAGGCAACCGCTCGCCTGACCGCGAACACCTGATGCGCTTTAAAATCCAAGACGGCAACGTGTTGGGGCTGACCAGCTACGACAATCTGACGCAGGTTTTGGAAACCGATCACAAGCTGCATGATTTGATTCGCGAGCGAACCAAGGCAGAAGTTTCTTTTGAAGAAATCAATATTGAGGGCATGGCGTTTGATCCTGTGAAAAAACGTCTCGTTTTGGGCTTCCGTGATCCTGAGTTCAACAACATGGCTTTGGTCGCGTTTATCAGCAATCCGAAAGATGTATTTGAGCGCAATGCCAAGCCTGAGTTTGATGAAGTGGCTGTGATTGATATTGATGGCGGCGGTATCCGTTCCCTCAACTATGATCCTGTGTTGAAAACCTACGTTATCGCCAATGAAGTGAAGGATGAGAATGGACAGAAATTCTCACAACTGTGGACTTGGAGTGGTAATCCGACCGATGAACCGCAAAAAATCTCCCTGCCTAATCTGCAACACATCACCAACGTTGAAGCCGTTGATTCGATTACCGTTAACGGCAAGCCTCAAATGATTCTGATGGGCGATGAAGGCAATGCTTCGCAGAAAATTACTGCCAAGTATATGTTGGTAGATTACAGTCAGCTGGGTAAACAGTAAGTTATCTTGGCTGCTGAATAAAAGGCCGTCTGAAACCGATAGTTTATGGTTTCAGACGGCCTTTTTTGTTTTCAGTAAAACGGGGTGATGGGTTTAAATATTTTAATCAATGATGATTAACCCAAGAACGTGGACAAGTTTCAGACGGCCTTCAAGCCATTGATGACACGGTTGTAGCAGGTATAAACCAATGCCGCGCAGGCCAGCCACATAAGGATATAGAAAAGCGAATGGAAGCTGCCGGCGATTGCATACCATACGGCCAATACGCCGATAAAGAATGCGCGATCGCTTTTGCCGAATGGTCCGTCATAACGACGGCCGTTGCCGTGGACTTGTCCCAAAACACCGCAAAATTCAGTCATTGCCGCCAGCCAAATAAACAGGGCAATTTGTACGCCGCCGAAAGGTGCAATGAAGGCAAAAGGCAGGTATAAAGCAGCATCGGCGGCAATATCGGTGATTTCATTCAAATAACCGCCCAATGCCGATTGTTGGCCGAACTCCCGTGCCAACATACCGTCCATCGCATTCAGTGCCATACGGACAAACAACCAGATCGGTAAAAGCCAGAATAATGTGGATACACCTGCAAACAATGCTAAAAGCAAACCGATCAAAATGGAAACGGCGCAGGCAAACAGGGTAACCTGATTGGCAGTAATACCTTTTTGATACAGTCGCTTAACAATGGGGCGCAACAGGTTTTGAAATTTTGGTTTCAGGGCGTAGATGCTCATAATTATGCTATATAAAAGAAAATGAAGTGCCGTGATTATAGACGAAATCCGTTATAATCCGTCAATCTTCAAATCACGCGGTTCGCAAACCTCCCGCGTTAACAAAACTAGGAATTTACAATGGAAAAACAGCAATCCCTCGTTATTTTTTCGGGCGGGCAAGATTCAACAACCTGCCTGATTCAGGCAATTCAAACATATGGCCGTGAAAATGTGCAGGCCATCACTTTTCAATATGGGCAACGCCACGCCATCGAATTGGAGCGAGCGCGTTGGATTGCCCAAGATTTGGGTGTAAAGCAGACGGTACTCGATTTGAACCTGATGCAACAGATTACACACAATGCCTTGATGGATGATACGGCGTCCATTGAAACAGCTTCAGACGGCCTGCCCAATACATTTGTAGATGGACGCAATGCTTTATTTTTGCTTTATGCCGCTATTTACGCCAAAGGACAGGGGATACGCCATATCATTGCCGGCGTGTGTGAAACCGATTTTTCTGGTTATCCCGACTGCCGCGATGTGTTCGTCAAGTCGATGAATGTTACGTTGAACTTGGCCATGGATTACGCTTTTCAAATTCACACGCCCTTGATGTACTTGACCAAAGCGCAAACATGGGCGCTGGCAGATGAAATGGGTGTGTTGGATTACATTCGCGAGCGCACGCATACCTGTTATAACGGCGTGGTCGGTGGTTGTCATGAATGTCCGAGCTGTATTTTGCGCGAGCGCGGTTTGTCAGAATATTTGGAAAGTAAAAAGGCCGTCTGAATTAAGAGGGGTATATATTTCCAATATCCAGTTGTACGAAAAGGCCGTCTGAAAAATTCATTTCAGACGGCCTTTGGCTATGTATTTTGTTCTGCTTAGAACAGTAAATCTGCCGGTTCGCTGCTTGCCGGAGCATCTTTCACAGGAGCAGAGGCTGGGGCAGTAGCTGGTTCGGAAGCGGCGTTAGGTGCAGAAGCAGGAGCATTGGCCGGAGTGGTTGCCGGTTTGCCAGCCGGTTTTGCCGGTTGCACCGGAGTCGGACGAACGCTTTGTTTCGGTTCGGATGCTGCCTTGTTGGTATCGTCGGTAGCATCGACTTCGATTTCAGTTCCTTGAGGCAATACCACATCTTTAGCCGGAGCCGGTTTCGGTATGACTTTAGGTTTGCTGTAAGCATCCGTGCCGCTGGTCCATGCCAAAGATTTCAAAGGAGATTTGAGTTTCACGCCTTTGGCGCAGGTCAGACAGTTTGCTGCGCCGGTGCGTCCTTTCAGGATTGCATCCACACGCGCGGCAGGAATGGTTTTACCGTGCGCTTTTACCCAGGCGGCAATGCTTTTTTTCAGGGCAGCCGTATCAAGGTTTTTCTTGTCGTATGGGTCACGATATGCAGCCAGCCACAAGTTCTGGTTGGCATCTTCGTTCAGGCTTGCCATTTGGTAGATAACGGAGGCAGGGGAACCTGTTGCGATGGTTTTGGCGAATTCCAATGCATCAGGCGATTTCATGCGCACGCAACCATGGCTGCGGACGCCGGGTACGCTGGCAGGGGCATTGGTACCGTGGATGCCAAGGCTTAATTTAGGGTCGCCAAGACGGACAAATACCGGGCCCAGCGGATTGTTTGGGCCGGCCGGTACGCTTTTTACGCCGTCATTGCGTTCTTTTTGAATAGATTTAGGGATGTGCCAAACCGGGTTGTAGGCTTTTGCGCCGATTTTATGTTCGCCCAGATTGGTTTGGGTCATGGCTTTACCAACGGCAACAGGATAAATTTTGCTCAGTTTACCGTTGTCGTAGAGGAACAAACGCTGTTGCGTAATATTGATAACGACGTGTTGTCCGGAAGAAGCGGGGGAAACGTCTGGAATAAGTGTGTTTGCAGCAGCGGCTGAAGTTAAAAGGGCGGCGGTCAGGCCGAACAGTATTTTTTTCATATCGTCTTTTTTTGTAGGGTTTGAAATGAAAGTTTTTGGCGCATGATACCTGAAACTCTGTGTTTTTGTGAGAAAATATGCGCTTTCGGTATTGGAAGACAGTCAGACGGCCGGTAAGCGGCTGTCTGACGGAAACGGTATGAGTGTGAAAGAACGGTATCAAGAGGCGGAAGTTTTTTCTTTGGATTATGAGGGCAGGGGTGTTGCCAGAGTCGATGGGAAGACTGTATTCATCGGCGGTGCGCTGCCCGGAGAGCGTGTAACGTTTGCCATTCATAAAGAAAAAAAGCAGTTTGCAGAAGCTCAGGTCGAAACGGTTTTAAAACCTTCTTCCGAACGCATTGAGCCAGCTTGTTGCTATTTTGATACATGTGGCGGTTGTTCGCTTCAACATGTTTCCTTTGGCGCGCAAGTTGCATTAAAGCAACGGATTTTGGAAGAGCAGTTGGAACGGATAGGTAATGTCAAGCCTGAGATAATTTTGCCCCCTTTATATGGTTACTCCTGGTATTATCGCGATAGAGCACGTTTAAGTGTTTCGATGGATAAGCAAGGCCGTCTGAAACTCGGTTTTCAGGCCAAAAAAAGCCATGATGTCGTCAATATCCGCCATTGCCATATTTTGCCTAAACATGTGTCCGATAGATTGCCTGATGTCCGCAATTTGCTGCAAAAGCTGCATGATGATGGTGTAAAAGTGAAATTTGTTGAGTTTTATTGCGGAAAAAATGTGACGGTGCTCAACATTCGTTTCGTAAATCAACCGTTTGGACAAATATTAAGCGAATTGCGTAATTGGTTTGATAAGATATTGTCGGGTACTGAAAAGGCATGGCAAATATGGCTGCAGGATCATGCCGAGTCCTTGCCGTTTTACCCTGAGAACGCGCCTGCCCTGAACTATACTTTTGCTCAATTTGATGTGGAAATGCCTTACAAGCCGGGTGATTTTACGCAGATTAATGCGCAATTGAACGAAGTGATGGTGGCAAGGGCGGTCAGGCTTTTAAACCCTCAAAAAGGGGAGAGGATTGCCGATTTGTTTTGCGGTTTGGGCAATTTTAGTTTGCCGCTGGCAAAAAGTGGTGCATCGGTTGTCGGTATTGAAGGTGCCGATTATTTGGTCGATAGGGCAAGGGAAAATGCACGCCTGAATCGTTGTGCCGAGAATATGACGTTTTCTGTTGCAGACTTGTTCGATACCGATGAAAAAACTGTTGAGTCGTGGGGGCAATTTGACAAGATGTTGCTGGATCCTCCGAGAAACGGGGCTTATGCTGTTGTCAAATCGCTACACAAGCCGTTTTTGCCTCAGAAGATAGTGTATGTTTCGTGCAATCCATCAACATTTGCACGAGATGCCGGTGTCTTGGTTGATAGGGGCTATAAGTTTAAGGCGGCGGGAATCATGAATATGTTTGCACAAACCTCGCATGTTGAATCCATTGGTGTGTTTGAGTTGTAAATTGGTATCAAGTCCTTTATGGGGGTAGGGTTTCTAATGTGAAAATGGGTGCGTTCATGTTATCATCATTCGTTTGGCGAATTAATAACGTTGAAGTTGCGTGTAAAGCAACAGATATTAATAAATGCAGTTTGCAGCACAAGACCGGGAGGTGTTCTTGAACTATCAACTTTTAACTATTTTTTTGCTGGTGCTTTTTTTGCTGGTGTTGGTTTTTGTTCGTCATAAACAAAGTAACAATTCAGACAAACAAAGCGCACATGCATCAAAAAGCGGCCGTACATCTGCTGCTCATACAGCCTTCTCTGAGGATGGAAACGACTGGATTGAGAAAGTGAACCAGACAGTTTCCAATGCGGATAATCAAGACTGGGAATGGGGCGGAAGCGGCTCAAACGATGCAACAGCTTCTGTTTCCGCACAAGAAGTCGATCCGTTGACCGAATATCAGGTTTATAAACAGTTTGGCTATGAGAGCAAAGCAGCAGAGTCTTTGGCCGGTTATCTCAATACTTTGGAAGACGGCGCTCCGGAAAAGCTGGTTCATGAATTAATTGGTTTGAATCTGCGGGTCGGTAATATCGACATGCTGGCGGATACACTTGAGCGTCATAGTGCCTCACTTTCAGAAGATAGTGTAGCCGAATACCTGAAAGCCGGTCTGGCTTTGGATTCTACTAACCTGCGCCTGCGTGTTTTTGCCGAGCATCATCTTGGTTGGAATATGCAGGAAGTCGATCGTCAAATTGGCGAGCAAAGCGGTTTGGAAGTTGCTTCCGACGGACATATTGCCTTTGAGAACGATTCGGTTGAACGTATTGTCGTTCCTGGTATGGGCAAACATGCGCTTATCGTATTAGGTAAGAAAGATTTTGGCGAAATTAGCCCTGAAGAGATGGGTGCGGTTATTGGTTTTGCCAAACCGGAGCGCAGTGCAAAAATCCTGAAAGACAAGATCAGCTACGAGACTGCTTTGCATCAATACAATAAAGCAATCCAAACTTCTGCGAAGCCCGCTGGTCTCATTATCGATGCCTTGCGTCTGGATTATCAGAATGAAGAAGTAGGGCAGTTTGCCAAGCATCTGTGGAAGCTTTACCACTCTCTGGGTCAATATGGCCGTCAAGTAAAAGAACGTATGCTTGGTTGGGGTTATAGCCTTGGTTATCACGAAATTTTTGATGATTTGGAAAAAGGGCCGTCTGAACAGCAAATTAAAGAGATTGGCTTGAAACGCGGTTATATCCAGCCAAGTTCTTTGCAGATGAAAGCCAAATATCGTGAGTTGGTTCAAAAAGACTCTTCAGTCATCAGCGCGAGCTCTTCACCTGCAGATGAAGCTGTGAAAGAAGTCGAATCTTTGTTGGCCTATGGTCAGTTGGATTTGGCCATCGGTACTTTGGAACAGGCTGTTTTGCAGTATCCTCAAGAATCGCAGTTATACATTATCTTGTTTGATTTGTACGAACGCGTTGAAGATTGGGGACGTTTGGAACAATTTCTGCGCTTGTTGCGTGAACGTGTTGTCAGCCTGCCTGAAGAGGTTGTCTTGGCAATGAGCCGTCTCTTGCAACGAATGAACCAATATTTAAAAAAATAAGATAATCGTAGAAAGTACGAGTGATGAATAATCATTTACCAAAAATTAAAACCATACGGGTTATGTTACAGGAGATGGGTGAGCAACAGCAGGCGGTATTCCGTATGGCATTTAAAATGCACAATACGACGAATTACGTCATCGTTTCCCCTGATTCTGATGAAAAACCGGATTTGGTATTGGTTGATACCGATACTCCGGCAGGTGTAGAAGCTTGGAAAGAGTCGAAGAAAACTTATCCGGAAGTACCTGTGGCTATGTTTTCTTCCGAGTTGCCGACAGTAATGACTCCTTATTTGGCTAAGCCGGTCAAATTTGATACCTTGTTTCCTGTTTTGCGCAGCCTGGCTCAAGGTGGCAATGTTTTTGAGCCGTCTGAGCAACAAGCGGCTGAAGAGAATAAAAGACAATCCAATTCCGATGGTACAAGAAAAGCAACCATTCGCAGATTTAATCCAAATAAAGGCTTGTTGGGTGCGCTGAAATTTGCCAGTCAAGGACATCAAGATGTTGCCGTCTTGCATGAAGGCAAGCCGATATTAATCGTGTTTCCTAGTATTCAGCGTGTACTGTTGACAGTCAGTGCCAATGAGTTAGAGAAATTGTGTAAGAACGATAACTTGGCTGTCGTGTGTAAGGCTGTCCCTGATAATCCGCAATGGAAAGAAAAAGCCAAAGTCACCATTATGTCATGCCTATGGCAAATGGCTATTTGGACTGCATCAGGCCGTCTGATTTATCCGATGACACCGCAAACTGTCTTTACACTCAAGCGGTGGCCAAACTTAACCCGTTTGGCACATGTTCCGGAATCTATGCGTCTGTCGGCATTTCTGACGAAAACATCTGTTAATCTGAACATCCTCTATAAAGTCATGCCTTTAGAAATGCCTGATATTTTGAACTATTTATCGGCAACATATATGACAGGCTTTTTGGCGACAGATACAGAGTTTGCAACTGATGCGAACAATACGCCTTCGTTGAACGAACAGATTGATGTGAATAGCAAAGACGTACCTGAAACAGCAATGAGCAAAGAGGCTCAAAAAATTGCCGGTCCGTCGAAAGAACAACCTCGCGGCCTGTTGCAACGCCTGATGCGTAAGTTGCTGGGCAAATCGTAAAGGACACGTCATGAAAGAAAATAAAATTATCTTTACCGGTCCTGTTGGCGTAGGTAAAACCACCGCAATTTCAGCTTTATCTGATGAACCACCGGTTCAAACCGATGCATCTGCATCCGATATGACACTTGTCCGCAAGGGGTACACGACTGTAGCGATGGATTACGGTGTCATTCATTTGGATGAGGAAACCAAGGTCCATCTTTATGGTACGCCTGGTCAGGAGCGTTTTAATTTCATGTGGGAAATTCTGAGCCAAGGCAGTATGGGCTTGGTGCTTCTTTTGGATAATACAAGAAGCAATCCATTGAAAGACCTGCAATTCTTCTTGGATGCATTCCGGGAGTTGCTGAAAAAAGCGCCTCTGGTTGTAGGGGTAACAAAGATGGATATCCGATCCTTACCAAGCGTGGATGTTTATCAAAAATATTTAGCACAGAATAATTTTAATGTCCCGGTTTTTGAGATTGACGCGCGTCGAGAAGACGATGTAAAACAATTGGTTACTGCCATGTTGTTCTCAATTGACCCCGGATTAGAGGTATAAGATGGAAGCGACACTTTCTTTACAAGCAAATTTATATCCTAAGATTACACCGGCGGGTGCGTATTATGCTGTTTCAAATGATACGCCCAGTGCCAGCAGAACTTTATTGTATGGCCTGTTGCGTGCAGAGCCGTCTGAAACCATCAGCAGCGAAAAAATCTTGGCATGGGCGGATACCAGCGACATCAATACTGCTTTGAACCTGCTGTATCGCCTCCAACGCTTGGAATTTTTGTATGGTGATGAAGAAATCAGTACAGACGATATCCATTTGACTGACGAGCAATTGCCTACATTGTTGGAACAGTTGTCCAATTCTGGCAAGGCTTTATTGGCTGATGAAAACGGTCTGTATTTTGCCAATGCCAATTTCCATCACGAGGCTGCGGAAGAGTTGGGCCTTTTGGCGAGTGAAGTAGCCAAAATGGAAGACAAACACCGTCTTTTGATTCGCAATAACCTACATATCAATAATAGCGCATGGGGTATTTGTGATCCTTCAGGCCAAAGTGAATTGACCTTTTTCACCCTGTATATTGGCATGACCAAGCTGATTTTGGTAATTGGTGGAATGCCTGACTTAAATAAAGAGGCTTTTGTTACTTTGGTTAAAGTGCTGTACCACCGATACGGCAGCCGTTGATTTTTGCCTGACCGATATTTATTTTAGAATGGAGCGACTATGCAACAACTATTAATCTCTGTATTAAGCGATTTGAACAATACCTCTGCTGATATCACTGCTTCTGCAGTTATTTCTACAGACGGCCTGCCGATCGCAACCATGCTGCCTTCCCACCTGAATGCAGACCGTGTAGGTGCGATGTCGGCAACGCTTTTGGCATTGGGTAATCGTTCCGTACATGAGTTGGCTTGCGGTGAGTTGGATCAGGTAATGGTTAAAGGTAAAAATGGCTATATTCTGTTGAGTCAAGCAGGTGAAAATGCAGTGTTGGTATTGATGGCAAAAGAAAGCGGTAAATTGGGCTTGATTTTGTTGGATGCGAAACGTGCGGCCAAACAAATTGCTGAAATCTTATAAAGTTTTATAAATTAAAAAGATATAAAATATTTTTGTTTTTATATAGATTGTTGCTTGACAAGTTTCTGATATTTTCTATATAATTCCATCTTTAATTCCCCGATAGCTCAGTCGGTAGAGCGACGGACTGTTAATCCGCAGGTCCCTGGTTCGAGCCCAGGTCGGGGAGCCAGATTTGAAAACCACCATCTTGTATGGTGGTTTTTATTTTTATCTATTATTCATTTGTTAGTCTTTTTCAGATATTGAAATGCTTGGTGAGATGGTTGTACTTAATGCTCCAATTTTCAGACGGCCTGCCAATATATTTAAATATCTCATTTATTTTTTTAAGCTGTACATAATATTTATAGAGAAAATAATATCTTATTGTTATCTATGGAAAGCGCACATACATTACATTCTTCATCACGCTTTCGGTTTGCATTAAAAAATGCGGCATGGCATTTGTTGATTAGTCTGATTTTGGCAGGATTGGCCGCTTTGTTGGTATTCAGAGTTTGGTATCCTTATCCGTATGCTGAGCTGACAGGCGGATTAGCTTTATATAAACTGGTCATTTCAGTAGATATTGTTTGCGGCCCGTTGCTGACTTTGATTCTTGCCAGTCCGAGCAAGAAACTTAAAGAGAGGATTGTTGATTTTTCCTTAATTGGCATGATTCAGCTGGCTGCTTTAATTTATGGTTTGTGCAGCGTATCTTTGGCGCGTCCAGTGGTTGCCGCATTCGAAACCGATAGGATAAATGTGGTAACTGCTGCAGAAATTGATGTCAATGATTTGAGCCATGCTCCGAAAGATTTGCAGGATTTATCTTGGTTTGGCGTGCGTCGTGTTGGGTTACGTGAAGCAATGAGTCCAGATGAGGCTAACCAAAGTCTTGATTTGTCTTTGAAAGGTATTGAACCGAGTATGAGGCCTTCTTGGTGGTTGCCAGATTCGCAGCAGGAACGTGAGAAAATTCGTAAGGTAATGAAACCGTTGTCTGTCTTGGCAAAAGCCCGTGGCATGAGTGAGGAATCAATTTTTAAACAGGCTTTATTGGAAAACAATGGGAAAGAGTTGTATTTCTTGCCGTTTACCAGTGCGCGAAACAAGGAATGGGTGGTAATCTTGAATGAACAGGCAGATTTTTTGGGTTATGCGCCGATTGATGGTTTTATCAAGTAAGAAAAGGCCGTCTGAAAGCTGGTAAGTGATGGTATAGGCTGTTTTTAAAAGAAAATATGCTGTCAGACTTTGCCTTTCTTTCGTCAAACTGATAAACTGTTTGCTATTATTGTTGATCGAGGCATAAATTTTTCATGAAAGACGCAGAGCAGAGTAGTTGTTATATCGCTTCTTTCCCTTTATTTATGTCCGAACTTTGGCAGTCTGTCCGTTTTAAGCGGAACGGCTGCCTTTTTGTATTTTAAAGGAACGCAATCATTATGGATTTCAGTTGGTTGGCCGAGCCGCATACTTGGATAGGCTTTGCCACGCTTCTGGTTTTAGAAGTTGTTTTAGGTATTGATAACCTTGTTTTCGTAGCGATTTTGGCAAACAAGGTCAAACCGTTGCAACGGGATAGGGCGCGGATAACGGGCTTGGGTTTGGCTGTCGTTATTCGGATTTTCATGCTGGGCTTCATGGCACACATCATGACACTGACACGCCCTTTGTTTGAGCTGGGTGGTCTGGAGATTTCCGGCAAAGACATGATTATGTTTGCCGGTGGTATTTTCCTGCTTTATAAAGCGACTACCGAGCTGCACGAACGCCTTGAGGGCCACAATCAATTTGCGGTTGCTGAAGGACAGAAGAAGCATTCTTCTTTTTGGGGCGTTGTGGCGCAAATCTTGATTTTGGATGCGGTTTTCTCTATCGATTCTGTTATTACGGCAGTGGCGATGGTGGATCATATTGTAGTGGCAATGGGTGCGGTTGTTGTGGCGATGACGGTGATGATTTCTGCCAGCAAACCGTTGACTGCCTTTGTGGACAAGCATCCGACCGTTGTGATGTTGTGTCTGGGTTTCTTGTTGATGATTGGTTTCAGCCTGATTGCGGAAGCCTTCCATTTCCATATTCCGAAAGGCTATTTGTATGCGGCGATCGGCTTCTCGATTTTGATCGAACTGTTTAATCAGGTTTCGCAAAAGAATGCCCGCAAAAATGACTACATCAGCACTTCTTGGCGTAAGCGCACCGCTGAAAATGTGTTGGGTATGATGGGTATCCGCGAAAGCATTTTGGCAAAAGCAGGCGATAATGGCGGCGATGACGAGCATTTTGAAGAAAACGAAAAATCCATGATTCGCAGCGTGCTGACTTTGGCGGAACGCCCGATTATGGGGGTGATGATTCCGCGTCGGGAAATCGAGAAATTGGATATTTCCCAAAGTCGGGAAGAACAAAATGCGCAGTTGAAAAATACGCCGTATAGCCGTTTGCTGGTTGTCGGCAAGGCAGGTGTAGATGAGCCTTTGGGCTATATCAGTAAAAAAGATTTGCTGAACCAGCTGCTTGAATCAGGGGAAATCAATATTCAGACGGCCTTGCGCCAACCATTGATTTTGCCGGACAGTACGACGGCGTTAAATGCGATTGAATTGTTCCGTCAAAGCAGCGCGGATTATGCGTTGGTGGTGGACGAGTTTGGCGCGGTGCTGGGTATGGTGACCATGAAAGATTTATTGGAAACCATTGCCGGTGAGTTCCCCGAAGAGTTTGAGCGTGAGGAAGAAGAAGCTGCTCCAGCCAGTCAGGATGAAACGCTGTCTGTGGATGGTGCATTGGAGTATGTGGAATTGGCTTCACAGTTAAATCTGCCTGCTCAAGAGGAAGACGCGGACTTTCATACCGTTGCCGGTTTGATTATGGAAGAATTGCAAAGTATTCCTGATGTGGGCGACTTCATCGATTATCATGGCTGGCGTTTTGAAGTGGTTGAGAAGGACGGACAACGGATTGCCCGTGTGAAAATCAATCGTTTGCCGGAAGAAGAATAAGGAAAGGCTAATATAGTAAAGGCCGTCTGAAAATGTTCAGACGGCCTTTTTATTGATTTAACTTTAGTTGCCGTAATGTCCTGAGCCTAAAATTCGGTGTGAATGTGCGCCGGTTGCATGGTGGGGATTGCTCGGGACTTGATTGCACCAACAGGCTGCAAGCCAGGCAAAAGCGGCGGCTTCCACCCATTGCGGGTCAAGATGGAGCTTGGCTGTGCTGTGCAATTTGGTGTCGGGAGAAAACAGGGTTTCCAAGTCTTGCATCAAAACCGGATTGCGGATGCCGCCGCCGCAGATATAAAGATGATGAATCTCCGGAGCAGCTTGTTTGGTCGCATCAAAAATGGTTTGTGCGGTATAAAAGACCAATGTGCGTATTACATCTTCCGGCTTTTCATCACCTTTCAGACGACCTTGAAGCCAGCTTAGGGAAAACAACTCTCGGCCTGTACTTTTGGGATAAGGACGGCTGAAGTAAGGATGGTCGAGCAGGGACGCAAGCAGGTCAGGGAGGATTTTGCCTTGTGCGGCTTTTTCCCCGTTTTTGTCGTAAGGCTGCTGCCAAATATGTTGCATCCATGCATCCATCAACATATTGCCGGGGCCGGTATCGAAGCCGAAAGAAGGGCTGTCGGGTGGAAGGATGCTGATATTGGAAATGCCACCAATGTTGAGTACGGCGCGGGTTTCATTCGCATCTCGAAACAGCGCTTCGTGAAAGGCTGGGACGAGGGGCGCACCTTGGCCATTACAGGCAAGGTCGCGGCTGCGGAAGTCACCGACCGTGAAAATGCCGGTCAGTTCGGCTAACAGGGAGAGGTTGACCAGTTGAATGCTGTAACCGTGTTCAGGCGCATGGCGGATGGTTTGTCCGTGGCAGCCGATTGCGGCAATGTCTTTGGCCGACAGGTTTTGTTCTGCCAATAGTTGTTGGACGGTTTGGGCGTATAGGCGGCTGAGTGTTTGCGCCAGGATATTGCTTCTGTGCAATTCATTTTCGCCTATGTCTTGCAGTGCCAACAATTCTTGGCGCAGGCCGTCTGAATAGGGTAGAAAGCTGTGGGCGACAGCACGTTGCCATTGCTTGCTCTGCATTTGAATCAGTACGGCATCGGCACCGTCCATGCTGGTTCCGGACATGATGCCGATATAGTATTGGGGTTGCATTTCGGTTACAGAAAGAGAAGGTAAAATGACATTTTAACGCCTTTTGACGTTTTTACGGGAATTTCGGCATTTAATGTAAATAGTTGGTGCAAGAAAGATTACAAAAAGGTTAAAATAACGTGACTCAACATGTTTTCCAAAAGGAAACTTTCCATGGCTCAAACTCAGTCGAGTGCGAACTTGAAGCTGATTAATACGGCTTTTGCCGCTATGCTTGTGAGCATGGTCGGCTATTTTATTTATTGGGGCCTGGGTTATACCCACTACAACCACTCAGTCCTGTTTATTCTTGCTACCTTTTTCGGCGTCTTCATGGCGTTTAATGTGGGTGGTAATGATATTGCCAACTCTTTCGGTACAAGTGTCGGCTCCGGCACATTGACCATTCCGCAAGCTTTGCTGATTGCGGCAGTATTTGAAGTCAGCGGCGCAGTGATTGCCGGCGGCGAGGTAACAGATACCATCCGTAAGGGTATTGTCGATTTGAATGGCATGCATCTGGATCCGATGCAGTTTGTCTTTATTATGATGTCTGCGCTTTTGGCTGCGGCATTGTGGCTGCTTTTTGCATCGCGCAAAGGCCTGCCAGTTTCCACTACACATGCCATTATCGGCGGTATCGTCGGTAGTGCCTTGTGTATGGCGGCATTGAACGGTGTGGATTCCGTTGCGCTGATTCAATGGGACAAGTTGGGCGAAATTGCCTTGTCTTGGATTTTGTCTCCGGTATTGGGCGGCATCGTTTCTTATCTGTTGTTTTCACGAATTAAGAAAAACGTTTTGGACTACAACTCTTGGGCCGATAATACACTGAAAGGCATCAAGCTGGAGAAGAAAGCCTATAAAGAAGAGCACCGCCTGTTTTTTGAAGCCTTGAGTGAATCTGAAAAAGTCGAATACGCCACCAAAATGGCGCACGATGCCCAAATTTATGATGAGCCGGACTTTGATCCTGAAGAATTGCAGTCTGAGTATTATCGCGGTCTGCACCGCTTTGACAGCCGTAAGGGCGAAGTAGATTCTTACAAAGCCCTGCATTCTTGGGTGCCGTTTATTGCTTCTGTCGGCGGTATGATGATTGCGGCCATGTTGATTTTCAAAGGTCTGAAAAATCTGCATTTGGGTATGAGCAACGTCAACAGCTTCCTGACCATTTTCATGATCGGCGCGGCTATTTGGATGGGTACGTTTGTATTCGCCAAAAGTTTGAAACGCAAAGATTTGGATAAATCGACTTTCCAAATGTTCTCATGGATGCAGGTATTTACCGCCTGCGGTTTCGCATTCAGCCATGGTGCAAACGATATTGCCAATGCGATTGGTCCGTTTGCCGCAATTATGGATGTGTTGCGTACCAACAGCATTACCGCTCAAAACGCCGTGCCACCGATTGCCATGTTGACTTTCGGTATCGCTTTGATCGTCGGCTTGTGGTTTGTCGGCAAAGAAGTGATTAAAACCGTAGGCACCAGCTTGGCAGAAATGCACCCCGCGTCAGGTTTTTCTGCAGAGCTTTCTGCCGCCGCCGTCGTGATGGCCGCATCATTTATGGGCTTGCCTGTTTCCAGTACCCATATCTTGGTGGGTGCAGTTTTGGGTATCGGCTTGGTTAACCGCAATGCCAACTGGAAATTGATGAAACCGATCGGCCTTGCTTGGGTTATTACCTTGCCTGCCGCTGCTGTTTTGTCTGTTGTCAGCTATTTGGTTTTGCAAGCCGTGTTTTAATTGATTATTTGATTTAAAAAGGCCGTCTGAAAGATATTTCAGACGGCCTTTACTTATGTTCATAAGAGGAGATTTTAATTTGCTTTAATGTTGAACAAATAATGCTGTTCAATGTTTGAACTGATGCAAGAATAATCAAGGTAATAGAGAAATACCTTATTGGGAATAGCTTAGAAAAATTTTGGTTTCAAAACTTGGCTTGGTGAGTGCAAACAAAGCTATTTTTAATCAGTCTACTATAAGGTTAAGGCAATAAAAAAGCCCCAATTCATTGACGTTAAAGATGTCGTATTGAATTGGGGTTTTTCTATTTAGTATGAGCCTTAGCAGGCCGTCTGAACATTATTCAGCAGCTTCGTTGGTCTCAGCTTGTGCAGGAGCTGTTTCTGCTTCAGCGGTAGCCTTAGCGGCTTGGCGTTCGGCTTGTGCAGCCAATGCCTGTTGAACGGCTGGGTGCTGTTGGGCGATTGTTTGTTCTTCTGCGCTGACTTCGCCTTTGAAGCGGTTGTTCAAGTCAAAACGTTTGCCGCCGCGAGCCAGGGCTTTCAGATAGCGCGGACGGCGGCAGTGGTTGGCCAGTACGCGTGCAATCAGTGCAGGGTCGTATTGGGGCAGGGCGGCAACCAAGTCTTGGTCGATACCGACGGCCAACGGTTTGAATCGTTTGAATACATCATATTTGCCGTAAATGTGATCGGCAATCATGTCTGTCTGTTTTTTCTTGCTCATGGTTTGGACGGCAGATTTCAGCGCAGCGCCCAAAGCGGTTTCTTGTGCCATTGCGGTTGTATTCCTCTAATATAAATCCGTATTTTCGTCATACGGCAATAAGGTGCTATTGTAGTATAAAGACTGTGATTTGGCTAAATTTTTCTGAGAATATTCAGAAATAAACGGTTATTTTTCCAATTTGGCAATATCTGGCGTATCAACCACTACGTCAGCATTTTGCGCACGATGGCGTAAGGCATGGTCAATCAATACCAAGGCCAGCATGGCTTCTGCAATCGGAGCGGCGCGTAATCCGACGCAGGGATCGTGGCGGCCATGTGTGGCAAGCTCGACAGGGTTGCCCTCTATATCAATGCTGCGGCGCAGTGTGGCGATGGAACTGGTCGGCTTGATGGCAATATTCACATGAATGTCTTGTCCGGTACTGATGCCGCCCAAGATGCCGCCTGAGTGGTTAGATAGAAAACCTTGAGGCGTGAGCTCGTCTCCATGCTCGCTGCCGCGTTGCGTTACGCTATCAAAACCTGCACCGATTTCAACGCCTTTGACGGCATTAATGCCCATCATGGCATAGGCAATTTCTGCATCGAGGCGGTCAAAAACCGGTTCTCCCAAGCCGATAGGGACGTTGGCTGCTTCGATATGAAGTTTTGCGCCGATAGAATCCAATGATTTGCGCACGCTGTCCATATAGTTTTCCAAGTCCTCAATTTGGCTTTGGTTTGCTGCAAAAAAAGGATTTTGGGAAATATATTCGTAACCTTCAAAATGGATTTCTTTTTCACCGACTTGGGTAACGTAGGCGGTAATTTCAGTACCGAATTTTTCTTTCAGCCATTTTTTAGCGACTGCTCCGGCAGCAACACGTGCGGCGGTTTCGCGGGCGGAACTTCTACCGCCGCCGCGATAGTCGCGTGTACCGTATTTGTGCCAGTAGGTGTAATCGGCGTGACCGGGGCGGAAGCTGGTGGCGATATTGCCATAGTCTTTGCTGCGTTGGTCGGTATTGCGGATTAGGAGGGAGATGGGTGTACCGGTGGTTTTGCCTTCGAATACGCCGGAGAGGATTTCGACTTGGTCGGCTTCGCGGCGTTGTGTAACGTGGCGGTTGGTGCCGGGTTTGCGGCGGTCAAGGTCAAGCTGGATATCCGCTTCGCTCAATTCTAATCCGGGCGGGCAGCCGTCAATGATGCAGCCCAAGCCTGCGCCGTGGCTTTCGCCGAAAGTGGTAACGGTAAAGATTTGTCCGAAGGTATTGCCTGCCATAGGGATACTCTTTTGAAATTGGGTTTGGAAATTTTTTGCTTATTTGGATAATTCTCAGGCCGTCTGAACAGATGTGAGAACGAAATCAAAGATTCTCGTTTCACCGTTCAGACGGCCTTTTGAGATGACTGCTTAGTTCAATTTACCGTGGCACTGTTTGTATTTCAGGCCGCTGCCGCAAGGGCAAGGATCGTTGCGGTGAACAATCAGGCCGTTTTGTGCAAGCGCTTCAGGGCTGAAGTCTGTGCCGTCAGGGTCGAACGCTTCGGTAACCAAATCGGTTTGCGATTGACCGAGCAATTCTTCCATATCAGGCGCATCGGAGTGGACGGTTTGAACATCGCTGACGCTTTGTGCGGCAGTGTGGTCGTATTCACTGTTGCGCTCGATTTGAACGGCGGTCAGCAAAGCGGCAATGTTTTGTTTGATGCCGCGCCACAGGTTTTCAAACATGGCGAAAGCTTCGCGTTTGTATTCCTGTTTAGGATTTTTCTGAGCATAGCTGCGCAGATGGATACCTTGGCGCAAGTAGTCCATGGCGGCGAGGTGTTCGCGCCATTGGTTGTCGATGACTTGCAGCATAACATTGCGTTCGAAGTCAGACATAGCCTGTTTGCCGACCAATTCGACTTTTTCGGCATACTCGTCTTCGATGCGCTTGATGAGGCGTTCTTTAATGTCTTGGTTGTCCAAAGTGCTGTCTTCTTTCAGCCAGCCTTTAATATCGACATGCAGGCGGAAATCGGCGGCAAGTTGGTGTTCCAGTGCCGGAATGTCCCATTGCTCTTCCATGCTGTCAGGCGGGATGTGGTAATCAACCAAGTCGCTGATAACGTCGGCGCGGATTTCGCGGGTCAAATCGCTGACGTCTGTGCTGGTCAGGATTTCGTTACGTTGATGGTAAATCACTTTACGTTGGTCATTAGCAACGTCATCGTATTCCAAAACTTGTTTACGCATATCGAAGTTGCGGCCTTCGACTTTACGTTGTGCGCCTTCGATTTGACGGGTCAGAAGGCCGTGTTCGATGGCAACGCCGCGCTCAGGAGCCAAGCGGTTGAGGATGGCGGCGGCACGGTCGAGTGCAAAGAGACGCAATAATGGGTCTTCAAACGACAGATAGAAACGGCTGGAGCCGGGGTCGCCCTGACGGCCCGCGCGACCGCGCAACTGGTTGTCGATACGGCGGCTTTCGTGGCGTTCGGTACCGATAATGTGCAAACCGCCTGCAGCCACAACTTGGTCATGTTCGGTTTGCCAACCGCTTTCAAGGGCAGAAATTTGCGCTTGTTTCTGCTGTTCACTCAAGGTTTCATCGGCACGGATGGCTTCAATTTGATGTTTGAGGTTGCCGCCCAAGACAATATCGGTACCGCGGCCGGCCATATTGGTGGCAACGGTAATCGCGCCGACTTTACCGGCTTGAGCCACAATCAATGCCTCGCGCTCGTGTTCTTTGGCGTTCAGAACGTTATGCGGCAGACCTGCTTCGTGTAACAAGCGGGAAACCAGTTCGGAGTTTTCGATGCTGGTTGTGCCGACCAAAACCGGTTGGCCGTTTTTGTGGCATTCGGCGATGTCTTTGACGACGGCTTCGAATTTTTCTTCGGCTGAGCGGAAGATTTGGTCGTTGAAGTCTTTACGTTGTACAGGACGGTTGGTCGGGATGATGACGGTTTCGAGGTTGTAAATGCTTTGGAACTCGAAGGCTTCGGTGTCGGCCGTACCGGTCATGCCGGACAGCTTACTGTACAGGCGGAAGTAGTTTTGGAAGGTAATAGAGGCAAGCGTTTGGTTTTCGCGTTTGATTTCTACACCTTCTTTGGCTTCAACAGCTTGGTGCAAGCCTTCGGACCAGCGGCGGCCGGCCATCAGACGGCCTGTGAATTCGTCCACAATCACGATTTCGCCGTCTTGGATAACGTAGTGTTGATCTTTGTGGAACAGGGTGTGCGCGCGCAATGCAGCCATGAGGTGGTGCATTAGGGAAATATTGGCGGCAGAGTAGAGCGAATCGTTTTCCTGCAATAAGCCCATTTGGGTCAGGATTTGCTCGGCGTGTTCGTGACCGGCTTCGCTCAGGATGACTTGGTGTGCTTTTTCATCTACCCAGTAATCGCCTTCGCCTTCTTCGGTTTCTTGGCGAATAAGGTGGGCAGGAACGGCGTTCATCACACGGTAGAGCTGAATGTTGTCATCCGCCTGACCGGAAATAATCAGCGGCGTACGCGCTTCGTCAATCAGAATGGAGTCCACTTCGTCGACTACTGCAAAGTTCAATTCGCGCTGAACTTTGTCGTATTGGTCGGTCACCATATTGTCGCGCAGGTAGTCAAAACCGAACTCGTTGTTTGTACCGTAAGTAATGTCGGCACCATAAGCAGTTTGGCGTTCGAAAGGTTGCAAATCGGCTACGATTACGCCGACGCTCAAGCCTAAGAAATTGTACAACGGCTCCATAATGCTCGCGTCACGGGAGGCGAGGTAGTCGTTGACGGTAACGACGTGGACGCCTTTTCCTGACAATGCATTCAGGTAAACGGCAAGGGTGGCCACCAGAGTTTTACCTTCACCGGTACGCATTTCGGCGATTTTGCCGTTGTGCAGAACCATGCCGCCGATCAGCTGTACATCGAAGTGGCGCATGCCCAATACACGGCTCGATGCTTCGCGGCAGACGGCAAAGGCTTCGACCAAGATGTCGTCCAGGCTTTGTCCGTCGGCGAGACGTTGTTTGAATTCGGCTGTTTTAGCTTGCAGTTCTGCATCGCTCAGGGCCTGCATTTGTTTCTCAAGCGCGTTGATTTTGGCAACGGATTTACGATATTGTTTCAGCAGGCGGTCGTTGCGGCTGCCGAAGATTTTCTTAGCAATGTTTGTCAGCATGAATAATTCCTACGCCTTGATATAATAGTGGGCGAAATTGGGATTTTAACACAAGCGCTTGTATAACGCGGTAATGCTGTTTGAAATAAAGGCGGTTTTGCTGTATTTCAATTGTAATTGTTTGGTTAATTTACTGAGAGGCCGTCTGAAACTATGGATTTAGCACAATTAGGCAAGCGCGATCATTTATTGGCGGGCTTGTTGCAACAATCGCAACAATGGCGGAAATTGGATGCAAAAATCAAAACGGTTTTGCCGGCTAACCTGCATTCGCATTTTCAGACGGCCTGCGTAGAAGACGGAAGATTGGTCTTGCTTGCCGCCAACAATATGGCTGCTTCGCGTTTGAAAATGATCCTGCCTGCCATGCTGCCCAAGTTGCAAACATTGCATGCAGGGGTAAGGGAAGTGGTGGTCAGGGTAGTTCCCAAGCCTCCGGCTCAGCCGAAAACCAATAGTTTGCGATTGAGCGAGGCAGCTTTAGGCAGCTTCGATGAGGCGGCAGCCAAATTGGAAGGCAAACATCCTGAATTGGCGGCGGCATTGGCAGAATTGGTACGCAAGCACAGCCGTTAAAATTATGCCATATGATATTATAGTTAATAAATGTTAAAATTTATATCGTTCGGCTGATGGCATCTAATACTAAAGAAATACGACCTAAAAAGTATCTGTTTTCTTTTAGGTAAACTGATGTAAACTTGGCTTGAAACTTTGATTTCGTGTGAAGTTTGTAGCAAAATAACGCCTGAATTTCACATCACGCTATACGGATAAATTTTAGTTTGGCGTTTGCCTTTTATTAATATATTCGTGTGGTGCTATTAATAGAACTTAACAAAACTCTCATCATTAGGAGATACATCAATGAAAGCTTATCTGGCTCTGATTTCCGCTGCCGTTATCGGCTTGGCTGCATGCTCTCAAGAAGCTGCAAAACCTGCTGAAGCCCCTGCTGCTTCCGAAGCTGCCCCTGCAGAAACTACTGCACCTGCTGATGCAGCTCCTGCTTCTGAAGCCGCTCCAGCCGACGCTGCCGCTGCTCCTGCTGCCGGCAACTGCGCGACTACTGTTGAAGCCAACGACGCTATGCAGTTCAATACTAAAGAAATCCAAGTAAGCAAAGCTTGTAAAGAATTCACCATCACCCTGAAACACACTGGTACCCAACCTAAAGCCAGCATGGGTCACAACATTGTCATCGGTAAAACTGAAGACATGGACGGTATTTTTAAAGATGGCGTTGGCGCAGCTGACACTGACTACGTTAAACCTGATGATGCACGCGTTGTTGCCCACACCAAACTGATCGGTGGCGGCGAAGAATCTTCTTTGACCCTGGATCCTGCCAAACTGGCTGACGGCGAATACAAATTCGCTTGTACCTTCCCAGGTCACGGTGCTTTGATGAACGGTAAAGTTACTTTGGTTGACTAATCCGCCTAAAGCTTGAAAACAGACAGCCTGCCTTGCGCAGGCTGTTTTGTTATAATCTGGAAACATTAATTTAAGAATAAAACCTATGAATCCGTTTGAAACCAAAAGCGTTACTTTTGCCGAACCCATTGAAATGCTATATGCCTGCCACGGCAAAGTGCGCCGTTTCTGCAATCAGGTTGCCATGTTGTCGGACTATATTGCCGAAAACGGCTGCAATCAGGTTGTTTTGCAAACCATCCGCCAAATTGCCCAGTATTTCAACGTTGCCGCGCCGTTACACCATGAAGATGAAGAAGAAAACTTCTTTCCGCTTTTATTGCAATATGCGCCGCAAGCTCAAGAAAGCGTTGACGAGCTGTTGCGCCAACATGTCAGTCTGCATAGTAACTGGGACGGCGTAGCGGCTGAATTTGCCAAGCTTGAAGCGGACAACGCCTATATCCCCGATGCCGAAGCATTCAAACGTTTTGTCGCAGGATATGATGTTCATCTGGCGATTGAAGAGCCGCTGTTTGATATGGGCAAAACCTTTATCCCCAAAGAAAAATTAACCGAAATCGGCGAAATTATGGCCGCACGCCGCCGTAAATAAGGCTGTCTGAAACAATCGTCTCAAGGAATACACTATGCTGACCCCAAAAAGTTGCGATTTGTTCAATATCCCTTTTTTCCAGTTTTCCCAGCTTAAAAAATACCAGCCTGAAAGCATTCCGCAAATCAAGGCAGACTATAAAGAAAACTGGCAGGTATGGCAGCAGCTGATCCAGCAGGTTGCCGCCGAATTGGGTGCACCGTTCGCGCCGCCGCATATCGAACGCTGGTGTAACGGCTGGCAGGTCCGCGCTCATTTCTTTGCCTATTTCAAATACGAACAATATAAAAATTCTGCAGCGATTTTGTCGATTTTGCTTAACCGCCGCCGTTTGAGTGTCAGCTTGGACTGGCATTGCTATAAAGCCGATGTGTCGCCCATCGCGCTGCCTGATTACAATCGCTGGCTGGATAATTTTGACACTGAAAAATACGCTTCATTCGATATGTGGCACGGCGCGGAAAGCGAATATGACGATTATCGTACCGTCGCCCAACAAAGCGACGGCGATAGAAAGCTTCGGGACGACAAAGATTTCTTCTGTATCGGGAAGCACATCGAACGCGATGATTTGGGTAAGCAGGATGTCGCGAAATGGATAGTGGAAACAGTGGAAGACTTACTGCCGCTGTATGAAGCTTGCCATGGAAAATAACTCAGAATACCGAAAGGCAGACTGCCCATTCAGTATCTTCAAATGAACTCAAGGCCGTCTGAAAATTATATTCAGAACGTTTCAGACGGCCTGTTTCTCAAAGTGAACAAATATGACCGAGACCCAATCCCTAGAGCTTGCCAAAGCGCTGATTTCCCGCCCGTCCGTTACGCCGGATGATCAAAACTGCCAACAACTGCTGGCCGAACGCCTGCAAAAAATCGGTTTTGCCGTAGAAGATCTTCATTTTGGCGACACCAAAAATGTTTGGTTGCGCCGAGGTACGCAGGCTCCGGTGTTCTGCTTTGCCGGACATACCGACGTCGTGCCGACAGGCCCTGTTGAAAAATGGGATTCGCCACCGTTTGAACCGACCGAGCGTGAAGGCCGTCTGTATGGCCGCGGCACGGCGGATATGAAAACCAGCATTGCCTGTTTTGTTACCGCCTGCGAGCGATTCGTTGCCGAAAATCCCAATCATCAAGGCAGCATCGCGCTCCTGATTACTTCGGACGAAGAGGGTGATGCGCTGGACGGTACGACCAAAGTCGTCGATGTGTTGAAAGCGCGCGGCGAGTTGATTGATTACTGTATCGTCGGTGAACCGACTGCCGTGGATAAATTAGGCGATATGTTGAAAAACGGCCGCCGTGGCTCGCTGTCGGGCAATCTGAACGTCAAAGGCAAGCAAGGCCATATTGCCTATCCGCATTTGGCAATCAATCCCATGCATACTTTTGCCCCGGCCTTGTTAGAGCTGACACAAGAAGTCTGGGACGAGGGCAACGAATACTTTCCGCCGACCAGTTTCCAAATTTCCAATATCAACGGCGGTACAGGTGCGACCAATGTGATTCCGGGCGAGCTGAACGTCAAATTCAATTTCCGTTTCTCTACCGAGTCCACCGAAGAAGGGCTGAAACAACGCGTCCACGCCATTTTGGACAAACACGGCGTGCAATACGATTTGCAGTGGTCTTGTTCAGGCCAACCTTTCCTAACCCACGCGGGCAAACTGACCGATGTGGCGCGCGAAGCCATTACCGAGATTTGTGGTGTTGAGGCCGAATTGTCCACCACCGGCGGCACTTCGGACGGACGCTTCATCAAGGCCATTGCGAAAGAGCTCATCGAATTAGGCCCGTCCAATGCGACCATCCACCAAATCAACGAAAACGTACGTTTGGAAGATATTCCGAAGCTGTCGGCAGTATATGAAGGTATGTTGAAACGTTTGTTTAAGTGAAAAAGGCCGTATAGGCTTTGAAAAACGATAGGGCGATATGATTCTTTTGCTCTTTTTGTTTTCGTTTAAGTTATCGATAATTGGACAAGGCAAAATATGATTACTCTGCCTTCTTTAAACGACCTTCCATCAAAGTGGAATGAAATCCGAGAGCAATTGGAAACTGACTTTCCCGCTACTCTCGAAGCCTTGCTGCACGAGCGTCTTACTGAACACGAAGCCAAGCAGTTCGAGCAGGATTTTATTGACTGTATCGGTTGTACGCCTGAGGAATATGTCCGTATCCGCCGAGCTATCCGACTGTTGGAAACACGTTATCCAGATAGTCCAAACGAACTGACTGTTGCCGCGGTTGCCACGCCGTTGGGCGAGATGTTGGCGGTGTTTGGTAGCAAGGGTTTGTGTCTGCTGGAATTTGTCGGGCAGAAACATATGGAACAGGAAATCATGGCTGTCCAAAAAGCTTTACATGGGCAGTTTATTTTCCAAGAAAATGAGCAAACGCAACTTTTGCGCCAAGAATTGGATTTATACTTTCAAGGCCGTCTGAAAGTTTTTGCGACACCTTTGGAAACGATAGGTACAGCCTTTCAACAGCAGGTGTGGGATGCGCTGCTGACCATTCCTTACGGTGAAACGCGCAGCTACAAGGAGCAGGCGCAACAGTTGGGTAATCCTAAAGCCATTCGTGCCGTTGCCGCTGCAAACGGACAGAATAAGGTGTCTATCCTGATTCCCTGCCACCGCGTTATCGGCAGCGACGGCAAGCTGACCGGCTACGCAGGCGGTTTGAACCGCAAACAGTCGTTGCTTGCCTTGGAGCGAGGCGAAGTTCAGACGGCCTTATTTTGAGTTTTGATAGAGGATAAGGGGTCATGCTTCGAGCAGGCTTCGCACGTTAAAAAAATTGAGCAGCAGAAGGTCGGTGGAAGCCTGACGAAATCTGCATGGAGAAAAATGTTGGGCAATGCCCACACTAGAAAAAGAGAAATAAGACATGAGCCTGAAAAACCGCCATTTTTTAAAACTTTTGGATTTTACGCCGGAAGAAATTACTGCCTATCTCGACCTTGCCGCCGAATTGAAGGCCGCTAAAAAAGCAGGGCGCGAGGTGCAGCGGATGAAGGGGAAAAACATCGCCCTGATTTTTGAGAAAACCTCAACCCGTACCCGCTGCGCGTTTGAAGTGGCCGCACGCGACCAAGGTGCAGGGGTAACTTATCTGGAGCCGTCTGCCAGCCAAATCGGGCATAAGGAAAGTATTAAGGATACGGCGCGGGTTTTGGGGCGGATGTTTGACGGTATCGAATATCGCGGTTTTGGACAGGATGTGGTGGAAGAGCTGGCCAAGTATGCAGGCGTGCCTGTGTTCAATGGTTTGACCAACGAGTTCCACCCGACCCAAATGCTCGCCGATGCGCTGACGATGCGCGAGCATAGCGACAAGCCTTTGAGCCAAATTGCGTTTGCGTATGTCGGCGATGCGCGTTACAACATGGCCAATTCGTTGCTGGTGTTGGCTGCGAAACTGGGCATGGATGTGCGTATCGGTGCGCCGAAAAGTTTGTGGCCGTCTGAAAACATTATCGAGATGGTGCAGGCTGTTGCCCAAGAGACAGGCGGACGGATTCTGTTGACGGAGAATGCTCAGGAAGCCGTAAAAGGTGTGGATTTTATCCATACCGATGTGTGGGTTAGCATGGGTGAGCCTAAAGAGGCTTGGCAGGAGCGTATTGATTTGCTGAAAGGTTACCGCGTTACGCCTGAATTGATGGCGGCGGCGGGAAATCCGCAAGTCAAGTTTATGCATTGCTTGCCTGCTTTCCATAATCGCGAAACCAAAGTCGGCGAATGGATTTATGAGACATTCGGCCTGAATGGTGTGGAAGTAACGGAAGAAGTTTTTGAAAGTGAAGCCAGCATTGTGTTTGATCAGGCAGAAAACCGGATGCACACGATTAAAGCGGTAATGGTAGCGGCATTGGGCGATTGAGTTTTGCGCTCAACATTGCTTACTGCTTCATTTAATAGAGATTAAATAAAGGCCGTCTGAAAGAAAGACTTTCAGACGGCCTTGTCATTGGATTGGGGTTTATTGCCAAATCAGGACTTTGGGTTCGGGCGTTACTTGATAGCCTTCTTTACGTAATAGTTCGATTAAGCCTTTTTCGCTGGGTAAATGGGCAATACCGACGGCAAAGAGGGTGCTTTGTTTGGCGGATTGCTTGCGGATTTCAGGCAGCCATGCCAAGTTGCGGCGGATCAGGAGGTCGTTTTTCAGCCAATCGGACATGGCTTTGGCGTACTTGGTATCAACAAGTTTGAGGGTGCGTTGTTCGGTTTCTTCCAAAAGTGGGATGAGTTCTTCAAAGCGGCCGTCTGAATAGGCTTGATGGAGTTTTTTGATATCTTCGGTTTCTTCTTTATTGGTTTTAATACTGGCTTTCAGAAAGTTGAGCATGGTTTCTTCAGGCTGGGCTTTGAAGATCGCGGTAACATCGTCCAAGCTTTCTAATGAACCACGCGGCTTATTGATGTCGGCAGCCGCGTTGGTCAGCAACATATCTGCACCGGTTTCTGAGCTATACCCTTGGGGAAATGCGCTGCCGGCAAAAATGAATGCTGCCCACGGATGGAGTTTGTCGGCAATTTGGGCGATGGGTCGACTCTCTTCATTTTGTGAATAGATTTCTTGTAAAAGACGGAAATCTGCTTTGCCAAGCTTACGGCTGAGCGGTTCGGTACTCATGACTTCCTGGAAGTATTTTTGATACATTTTTTTTGTTTCCAGACTGCTGTCCGGTAGTGGGTCAACTTCTGTCGTCAGTTGGGCGGTGGATTGCAACAGTTTGACTGCATCGGGAGACAAGGTTTGATTGGTTTGCCCCATGTGGATGGTGCCGAGCAGATAGGAGTCTGGTTGGCCTTCTTTGCTGATTTTCCAAACATTGCTGGTCAGTTTAGGCTGCTGCCAGTTAAGTTCGGCAGGTTTGTTGTCGGTTGAAGTTGAGGCGGGTTTGCAGGCACCCAAGGCAAGGGCGGTCAATGGCACAAGCAGGCAGGCAAGCAGTTTTTTCATGTTTTTCCTTATTGTGGTGTGCGGTCGGCAAGGGTAATTTAGAAATCGAGCAGGTTTTGAACCGGATGTTCGCCCGTTTCGGTTTTTTCCATTTTGCGGTTGCGGATTTTGGCTTTTCTGAGGGATAGAAGGTGCATGACTTGGTGCTTTTGGCTGTCAGTCATCTGGAGCCAGTGCAAGCGCTCTTCCCGGCTACGCAGGCAGCCTTTGCAATAACCTTTGTCATTGGCTTCGCAAACGCCGATGCAGGGGCTGGGAATGGGGAAGAAATCGGGTTGATCCATTTTGTGTTGCTTTTGATGTGAAAAAAGGCCGTCTGAAATATAGCACATACTTTCAGACGGCCTAAGTGTTTATACAGTTTGCGAGTATTTGGCTTTGGTTTCTTTATGGCGTAAATGGTAGTCGAACACCATGGCGATGTTGCGGATCAGGAAACGGCCCTTCGGCGTAACGGTCAGGCTGTGCGGTTTGAGACGGACCAGGCCGAGGGTTTCCAGTTGCTTCATATCTTCCAGTTCGGCTGCAAAATAACGGCTAAACGGAATGCCGAACACGCTTTCGTAAATCCGATAGTCGAGCGAGAAGCGGCACATCAAATCCTGAATGATGTTGCGGCGCAAAATGTCGTCTTGATTGAGCTGGTAGCCGCGCATGATGGGCAGGTGTCCTGCGTCGAGTGCGGCGTAATAGGCATCGATATCGCGCTCGTTTTGGGAGTAGGTGCTGCCGATTTTGCCGATAGAGGACACGCCGATCGCCACCAAGTCGCAGTCGGCATAGGTGGAATAACCTTGGAAATTTCGTTGCAGGAAACCTTCTTTGAGTGCGATGGAGAGCTCGTCGTCAGGTTTGGCAAAGTGGTCCATGCCGATGAAAACGTAGCCTCGCTCAGTCAGGGTTTGGACGCAATATTGCAGCATATCGAGTTTTTCTTCACTGCCGGGTACGACATTGGTGTCGATACGGCGTTGCGGTTTGAAGATATGCGGCAGGTGGGCGTAGTGGTAAAGGGCGAGGCGGTCGGGATCGAGGGATAAGACCGTGTCGATGGTGGTTTTGATGCTTTCGGTGTTTTGGTGCGGCAGGCCGTAAATCAAATCGACGCTGACCGATTTAAACCCGGCTTCACGCGCGGCATCAATCACTTCTTTGGTTTCTTCGTAGCTTTGAATGCGGTTGACGGCTTCCTGCACTTTAGGGTCAAAGTCTTGAATACCGACACTCATGCGGTTGAAACCGAGTTTGCCCAGTTTGAGGACGGTCTCGCGGCTGACTTTGCGCGGGTCGATTTCGATGGAGTATTCGCCGTTGGGAATCAGCTGGAAGTATTTACGAATCATGTCGAAGACGCGTTCGAGTTGGTCATCGCTCAGGAATGTGGGCGTACCGCCGCCGAAGTGGAGCTGCGCGAGCTGGTGTCTTCCGCCTAAATGAGGTGCCAGCAACTCCATTTCTTTTTCCAGATATTGGATATAGGCATCGGCACGGCTTTTGTCTTTGGTAATGATTTTATTGCAGCCGCAGTAATAGCAGATGGTATTGCAGAAGGGAATGTGGATGTAGAGCGAAAGGGGTTTGTTGAGCGCGCCCATGTTGCGCAGGTTTAAAGCTTGGATATATTCGGCTTCTTTAAAGCCTTCATGGAAGCGGTCGGCAGTCGGATAGGATGTATAGCGAGGACCGCTTGATGGCAAACTGGCAATCAATTCACGGTCAAATTCCGGTAATTCATTGTTTGTGTTGGTGTTATTTGAGATGGGGATGATTTTCATGGTCGGGGCTTGTAGTATAAAGTGAGGAAATTAGGGAAAATTTTAGTCAAAATTTCGATAGTTTGGTAGAATGCCTCATAATGATATGCCGACTTTGACATGGGTCAATAGTTATTCGGCTTAATCAGGGGTTGAGAGAATTAAGCAAATTAAAGGTGCGTTATGGCTACACACAATGCAACACATCAAATGAAAACCTTGTGTTCCACATGTTCTTTACGCGAGCTGTGTTTGCCTGTCGGACTAATGCCTAACGAATTTTCACAATTAGATGCGGTTATTCGTCAAAGCCGCCGTCTAAAAAAAGGTGAATACCTGTTCCGTGCCGGCGAGCCGTTTACCTCTTTGTTTGCCATCCGTGCGGGCTTCTTTAAGACAACAGTCGCCAGCCAAGATGGACGAGATCAGGTAACCGGCTTTTTTATGTCGGGCGAGCTGATCGGTATGGATGGGATTTGTTCCCATATTCACAGCTGTGATGCTGTGGCTTTGGAAGACAGCGAGGTATGCGAGCTTCCGTTTACACATATTGAAGAACTCGGTCAGGATATTCCCAGCCTCCGTTCTCACTTTTTCCGCTTGATGAGCCGCGAAATTGTCCGAGATCAGGGCGTTATGTTGCTTTTGGGCAATATGCGCGCTGAAGAGCGATTGGCAGCATTCTTGCTCAACTTGTCTCAGCGCCTCTATTCACGAGGCTTCGCCGCCAATGATTTTATCTTGCGGATGTCGCGTGAGGAAATCGGCAGCTATTTGGGGCTGAAACTGGAAACAGTCAGCCGCACCTTGTCTAAATTCCATCATGAAGGCTTGATTTCGGTTGAACACAAGCACATCAAAATCTTAGATGCGACAACCTTGAAGAAAATGGTTTCTGGTTGTTCGCATGCTATCTGAATCTTAGGCCGTCTGAAATATTTCAGACGGCCTTTTTAACAAGAATTAAAGAATAATTGTTAAGTTACGCAAGTGATAGTCAGATATTAAATTGAAAAATCTTCAACAACCGGCGTGTACAGAATGCGGTCAACTGCTTCACGGGTCAGTTTCGGTGCAAACATCTGTATAAAATCATAGGTATAACCGCGCAGGTAAGTATCCGAGCGTAAGGCTATCCAAGTGGGCGACGGTTCAAATAAGTGCGCCGCATCAATCAGCTGTAAATCTTGATCGACCGCGGGATCGTACGCCATTTTGGCCATCAAACCAACACCCAAGCCTAAGCGAACATACGTCTTCAATACATCCGTATCGGCAGCCGATAAGGCAACATCAGGTTGCTCAATATGCGCTTTATTAAATGTACGCGCAATGCTGCTGCCGGAATTAAAAGCAAATTCGTAAGTAACCAGCGGAAAAGAAGCCAAATCTTCAAGGCTTAAAGGATTGCGGCAGTCTAAAAGAGGGTGGTCATGCGGAACAATGACGGCATGGTTCCATTCATAGCAGGGCAGCTTGCCCAATTCAGGATGATCGTCAATGCGTTCAGTAATAATTGCCAAATCCGCTTCGCCGCTGCTGACCATTTGCGCAATGGCAGAGGGGCTGCCTTGTTTGATGGTCAAATTGACCTTAGGGTAGTTTTTGACAAATTCCGCAACGATTTTGGGCAAAGCATAGCGCGCCTGGGTATGCGTTGTCGCGATGGTCAGCGAGCCGCTGTCGTGATCGGTAAATTCGCTGCCGATATTTTTAATGTTTTGTACATCACGCAAAATCCGTTCCGAAATCTCTAATACGGCTCTGCCCGGTTGCGAAACGGAAACCACACGTTTGCCGCTGCGGATAAAAATTTGAATACCCAATTCTTCTTCAAGCAGGCGGATTTGTTTGGAAATGCCAGGCTGAGATGTGAAAAGCGCATCGGCGGCTTCAGAGACATTCAGATTGTGTCGGTAAACCTCAAGGGCATAACGTAATTGTTGCAGTTTCATGGTGGCAGTACCGGATACGTTGTTATTGTGGATTTTGTGCGACAAACGGCATGTAATTTAACATATTTTGTCCAGTTTTGCCCCGAGTTTTGAAAATGTTTGTTTTTAATGAAAATATCTTTTAATGATATGAAAACAGAAAATTCAAGAAAGAAGAGGGAAGAGGATTTTGTTGTTTTTGTACAACTTTAGGTGGATGAATTGTCTGATTTTGCCCTAAATTAATGACACAAGATTGATTTTTCGGCATGATTAACTACTAGGAAGCAGGCACTTCATGATTGTTTGAAGGCATCGAGTATTGACAGTTTGCCTTGCGCTTCTTTATAGTGCAACCTGATATATCCGATTTGCCGCTGTTTTGATACTGCGGCCTGTATATTGGTACTTTGCAGCGGTTGCTTTCCTAGTCCGCCGCATAACAATTTGATGAGGGAATAAAATGACCAAACAGCTGAAATTAAGCGCATTGTTCGTTGCCTTGGTTGCCTCTGGCACCGCTATGGCCAGCGAAGCGCACACCAAACACGGTTACACCGTAAGCAGCAAATCTCAAGAAATCGTCCGTAACAACTACGGCGAATGCTGGAAAAACAGCTACTTCGACAAAGCTACCCAAGGCCGTGTTGAATGTGGTGATCGTGAAGCAGTTGCTCCTGTACAACAAGCTCCTGAGTATGTTGATGAAACTGTTTCCCTGTCTACTAAAACTCTGTTCGGCTTCGACAAAGACAACCTGCGTCCTGAAGCTCAAGAAAACCTGAACTCTTTGGCTCAACGCCTGAGCAACGAAAGCGTACAAACTGTACGTGTTGAAGGTCACACTGACTTCATGGGTTCTGAGCAATACAACCAAGATCTGTCTGAGCGTCGTGCTAACGTAGTAGCTAACTACTTGGTAGGTCGTGGCGTTGCTTCTAGCAAAATCTCTGCAGTAGGTCTGGGCGAATCTCAAGCTCGCATGACTGCTACTTGTGAAGCTGAAGTTGCTAAATTGGGCAAAAAAGTTTCTAAAGCTAAGAAACGTGCTGATCTTATCGCTTGTATCGAACCTGACCGTCGCGTTGATGTTAAAATCCGCAGCGTTGTTACTCGTCAAGTTGCTCCAGGCCAAACTATCGAAGGTCAAGGCGAATTGCCTGCTACTGATGAAGGTTGGATCCCAGCTCCTTACAATGGCGTTCACGGTTACGCTAAACCTTAATCGGTTTGTGAAAAATGCCCTGCAATATGTAGGGCATTTTTTTATGGTTTATATTTGAAGAGTCGGGGAATTCATGATTCAAAATAAAAGGCCGAGACCTTTGCAAAATTCCCCAAAATCCCCTAAATTCCCACCAAGACATTTAGGGGATTTTCCATGACCACCTTCTTCCAGCAAACCGCCCAAGCCATCTATTGAAGTTGGATCAAGTGATTGATTGGCAACCAATCGAACAATACCTGAATCGTCAAAGAACCCGTTACCTTCGAGACCACCGTGGCCGTCCCACCTATCCCCTGTTGTCCATGTTCAAAGCCGTCCTGCTCGGACAATGGCACAGCCTATCCGATCCCGAACTCGAACACAGCCTCATCACCCGCATCGATTTCAACCTGTTTTGCCGTTTTGACGAACTGAGCATCCCCGATTACAGCACCTTATGCCGCTACCGCAACTGGTTGGCGCAAGACGACACCCTGTCCGAACTGCTGGAACTGATCAACCGCCAACTGACCGAAAAAGGCTTAAAAGTAGAGAAAGCATCCGCCGCCGTCGTTGACGCCACCATTATTCAGACTGCCGGCAGCAAACAGCGCCAGGCCATAGAAGTCGATGAAGAAGGACAAGTCAGCGGCCAAACCACACCGAGTAAAGACAGCGATGCCCGTTGAATAAAGAAAAACGGCCTCTACAAACTCGGGTACAAACAACATACCCGTACCGATGCGGAAGGCTATATCGAGAAACTGCACATCACTCCCGCCAATGCCCATGAGTGTAAACACCTGTCGCCTTTATTGGAAGGTTTGCCCAAAGGTACGACCGTTTATGCCGACAAAGGCTATGACAGTGAGGAAAACCGGCAACATCTGGAAGAGCGTTGGCTGCAGGACGGCATTATGCGCAAAGCACACCGTAACCGTCCGCTGTCGGAAGTGCAAACCAAACGTAACCGATATTTGTCGAAGACCCGTTATGTGGTCGAACAAAGCTTCGGTACACTGCACCGTAAATTCCGCTATGTGCGGGCAGCCTACTTCGGACTGAGCAAAGTGAGTGCGCAAAGCCATCTGAAGGCGATGTGTTTAAACCTGTTGAAAGCCGCCAACAGGCTAAGTGTGTCTGTTGCTGCCTAAAAAGCGGCCCGGATGCCTGATTATGGGGTATCCGGAGAGGATTAAGGGGGTATTTGGGTAAAATTAGGAGGTATTGGGGGAGGGAAATAGCCGAAAACCTGTTTTGGAGTTTCAGCTGTCGAAGGAAGGGCTTTTTTGCAAAGGTCTCAGGCCGTCTGAAAGACTTATTTTCAGACGGCCTTTTATTAAGACAGCTTAGTTTGGCTTGGGCCATTTCCATACGCAAACAGCGGCGAGTATTGTACAAATCAAAAAGATGATACTGGATAAGCCGTGCCAAACGCCGAATGTTCCACCTACTAGGGACAGTAACCAGTTATCTAGTCCGTACTTGTGTGCCTCGATAACCGGCGTAACCAAAAGGTGGTTGCAGGCTAAGAGTAGCCAAAGGACCAATATCCACCAAGAAAGTGAGGCCAGCTGTTTTCTGAAAAAGGCATAGGCTGCGCTAAAAATAACTAAGCCACATATCGCTGTAATGGCAAACAAAATGCCGGCAATTTCTCCCGCCTGCATTTTGGGCAGGAGGCGGAACAGGATCGGGGCAGTAACATAGCCTGCTGTCAGCTGCATACCAAGCCACATGGCGGCAGCGGTTTGGATAATTTTGTACAGTAGATTCATTATGCTTCTCTTGGGAAGATTTTGTTTTCTTTAATTATGGTGTTTTTAGGTACAACAAAAGGCCGTCTGAAAATGTTTTCAGACGGCCTTTTGTTTATTTAAATATATTGCACGGCAATGATGTCATATTCACGCACGCCGCCGGGTGCTTGAACTTCTGCAACGTCGCCTTCTTCTTTGCCGATCAGGGCGCGGGCAATGGGGGAGCCAACGTAGATTTTGCGTTCTTTGATGTCTGCTTCATCTTCACCGACGATTTGGTAGGTAACTTGTTCTTCAGTTTCCAAATCTTCCAGTGTCACAGTTGTGCCGAACACAATTTTGCCTTCTGCATGGATTTCGGCAGGGTTGATGATATGCGCCATAGAGAGTTTGTGTTCCAGCTCGGCGATACGACCTTCGATAAAGCCTTGACGTTCTTTGGCAGCTTCGTATTCTGCGTTTTCAGACAAGTCGCCGTGTGAACGTGCTTCGGCGATGGCTTCAATGACTTCTGGACGTGCTACGCTTTTGAGGTGTTGAAGTTCTTGTTTCAACAATTCTGCACCACGGACGGTCAAAGGGATTTTTTGCATTGAGTTCTCCATGAAAGCATGATGATGCTTTTAAAATTTTATCCGGCCACGCGCGGTAGCCGGATTGGAAATAAAAATACAAGCCGCCAAAGCTTGGCGGCTTGATGAATAAATAAGTAATGCCTGTATTCTACCAAATTCTGCCGAAACCGCAATGATTAAAACGGATTTTCAGTAAAGTGTTGTTTTCTGTCTATTTTGTTTTTTCAGACGGCCTGAAAACTAAATATTGAAGTATTTCAAAGCTGCATGGGAAAAACGGTTTCTTAAATAAATGTTTTTGATTAAAATGTCTGATGCTAATTCGTAATAATTAGTCTGCTTTAACTATATAAAGAGAATATATGGAAACAAAACCAACTTCCCAAAATGAACAACAGGCTAACCGCCGTTATTTGACTGTTTGGCGATGGCATTTTTATGCCGGACTTTTGGTTGCGCCGTTTTTAACCCTGCTCGCTGTTACAGGGTTGGGAATGCTGCTATTTGCCAATATCACTGGTAAAGAAGGCGAACGCATACATATTACGCCGCAGGCAGTGGTGCAGCCTTTGTCGGCTCAGGCTGAAGCTGCCAGACAGTTTGTGAATCCGGAAACTGCCTCTGTGGTGCAATATATTGCGCCGCGCGCAGATGATATGGTTGCCGTATTCCGCGTAAACAATGACGATAAAGCCACTATGGTTGCCGTTGATCCCTATACGGCAAAAGTCGTGAATACGATGCTGCGCGGGCAAGGCTGGTATCACACGATGGACGAAATCCACGGCGATATTATGCTAGGGGCGACAGGTGACTACCTGTTGGAAACCGCTGCGTCGCTAACCATCATCATGATTGTGACCGGTATTTATTTGTGGTGGATAAAACAGCGTAGTCTGAAGGCTGTTTTTTTGCCTAAAGCAGGCAAAGGTCGTTCTTGGTGGCGCAACCTGCACGGTGCATTTGGCTCTTGGATTTCTTTGATTTTATTGCTGTTCTGTCTGTCAGGTATTGCTTGGGCAGGTATTTGGGGCGGTAAAGTGGTTCAGGCGTGGAGCCAATTTCCTGCGGGTAAATGGGGCGTGGAGCCTAATCCGGTATCTTCCGTACCAACCCATGGTGATGTGCTGAATGACGGTAAATCTAAAGAAGTTCCGTGGATTTTGGAGCTGACGCCTATGCCGGTTTCCGGTACGACAATGGGCGAAAATGGCATTAATCCGAGTGAGCCGATGACGTTGGAGACGGTTGACCGCTTTGCGCGCGAAATTGGCTTTAAAGGCCGCTATCAGTTGAACCTGCCTAAAGGTGAAACCGGCGTATGGACGCTGTCGCAAGACTCAATGAGCTACGATATGATTAGTCCGACTGCGGATCGTACGGTACACATTGATCAATACAGTGGCAAAATCCTGGCTGATATTCATTTCGATGATTACAACTGGTTTGGTAAATTCATGGCGGTCAGCATTGCGCTGCATATCGGCACGATGGGTTGGTGGAGTGTGCTGGCGAACGTTTTGTTCTGCTTGGCAGTCATTTTCGTCTGCATCAGCGGCTGTGTGATGTGGTGGAAACGCCGTCCTGCGGAAGCACGTGGTTTGGTTCCTCCTGCACAGAAAATCAAATTGCCGGCATGGTGGGCAATGGCTGTACCACTTCTGATTTTGGCTGTGATTTTCCCAACAGCCATAGCCGCAATCGCTGTGATTTGGATTTTGGATACATTGTTGTTATCACGTATCCCAGCATTGGCAAGATGGTTTAAATAACCGTCCGATGTTATTAAAGGCCGTCTGAATCTTTTGTTTCAGACGGCCTTTTTTATAAAGGTTAAAAGAGGTAGGTAAGTTACGATTCTGTTTAAGTTTATATGTAAAATGGAGATTGTGGTTGGCTTGCAGGATTGGTGTAAGAAAGACGAGGAGATCTTGTATAAAAACAAAAAACCCACTTCATTGAAGTGGGTTTTTGATGAAGGCTATTAACCTTTGCGAGCAGGCAATTTTTCTTTAATGCGAGCTGCTTTACCGGTCAGGCCGCGCAAGTAGTACAGTTTGGCGCGACGTACGTCACCACGGCGTTTAACTTCGATTTTTTCTACGGTAGGAGAGTACAGTTGGAAAGTACGTTCTACACCTTCGCCGCTAGAGATTTTGCGAACGATGAAGTTGCTGTTCAGGCCACGGTTGCGGCGAGCGATAACAACACCTTCGTATGCTTGCAGACGGCTGCGAGAACCCTCAACCACGCGTACAGATACGACAACGGTGTCGCCTGGAGCGAATTCAGGGATTTCTTTGTTCAAGCGAGCGATTTCTTCTTGCTCTAATTGTTGAATCAAGTTCATTTGTTTTTCCTAAGTTATGATTGGATTTCCTGTTGCTCTTGCAAGATTTCTTTTAAGAGGCGGGATTCCTTTGGGATTAAACTGCGCTTTTCCAATAAATCAGGTCGGCGCTCTAAAGTGCGTCGCAGGGATTGTTTCAATCGCCACTCGGCAATCAAGCCATGATTTCCTGAGCGTAAGACCTCGGGAACCATCATGCCTTGGAATTCTACGGGTTTGGTGTAATGAGGACAGTCTAAAAGGCCGTCTGAAAACGAGTCTTGTTCGGCTGACTGTATATCGCCCAATACACCCGGAACCAATCTTAAGACGGCATCCATCAACATCATGGCGGGTAATTCACCGCCCGAGACGACAAAGTCGCCAATGCTGATTTCTTCGTCCACACTGCTTTGCAGCAGTCTTTCATCTATGCCTTCATAGCGTCCGCATAGAAGAACAAGATGGGGCAGTTCGGCAAGTTCTGCAGCTTTTTTATGTGTCAGCGGCTGACCTTGCGGACTGAGATAAATTACTTTGGCAGGTTTTTGCGAGTTTGCTTTGGCTTCTTCAATTGCTGCTTGAAGCGGCGGCGCCATCATAATCATTCCCGGACCACCTCCGAAGGGGCGATCATCAATATAGCCAAGTTTGTTATCGGCAAATTTTCGGGGATTGATGGCTTGAAACTGCCAAAGATTTTGTTTTCTTGCTCTGCCTGTAACGCCATATTCAACAATGCTGTCGAACATCTCTGGGAAAATGGTGATGGCTTGGATCAGCATCAGTAGTCCAAACCCCAGTCGGCGATAATGGTTTTGCTGTCGGTATCGACAGATTCGATATAGTTGGAGACAAAGGGAATCAGGATTTGTCCGTGTTCGCCTTTAATCATCAAAACATCATTTGCACCGGTTTCCATCAGGTTGCTGACTTTGCCGAGAACGATGTTTTCTTTGTTGATGACGGTCATGCAGACTAAATCTGTCCAGTAGTATTCGTCTTCCTCAGTAGGGGCGAATGACTCTCTGGGGATTTCGATGGTATAGCCGCGCAAGGCAAAGGCTTGGTCGCGATCGTCTATACCTTCAAATTTGACCTGAAGTTCGCCATTGACAATTTTACCTGCCTCAAGCACAACATTCAGGGTTTTGCCATCCTTGCACAACTGCCACTCGGGGTAGTCCAGCAGGCTGTCGGTATATTCGGTATTGGCGGCAATTTTAAGCCAGCCTTTAATGCCGAATACACCTTTGATGTAGCCCATGGCTACCCGTTTTTGAGTGTCTGTCATGGTCGTTTCGGCTGATTAAGCAGCGATTTTTTGCTCTTTAATCAGTTTGGCAACTGCGTCGCTAACTTTCGCGCCTTGAGCAACCCAATGGTTGATGCGGTCTGCGTCGAAACGTACGCGTTCTTGTTTTTCGTTGGCAACGGGGTTGTAGAAACCTACGCGCTCGATGAAGCGGCCGTCACGACGGTTGCGAGAGTCAGTTACGACTACGTTGAAGAAAGGGCGGTGTTTTGAGCCGCCGCGAGCCAAACGGATAACTACCATTTTGAGTCCTTTTGAAAAATGCGGATATATAGAAACCGCTAATTTTAGGATATTTCACACGGGTTATGCAAGTTTTTATTTGTTTTTGTTGCTGTTTTGCCATTCGTTCAAATCGAGGCTGGCTTGATACAGGCCGCGGTCGGTTTCCGACGGGGTAACGGTAAATCCTGATTTTTCAGCGAGTTTGAGCATTGGGGTGTTTTCTTTGAGGATTTCCGCATTCATGATTTGATAACCTTGCTGTGTGGCAGTTTGGATAATGAGGCTCATCATTTTGCCAGCCAAGCCGGTTTTGCGTGTTTCAGGTGCTAAAGTAATGCCGAACTCACACTCATTACGATTGATGCGGCTGTAACGGCTAACTGCGACGATACGGCCGTCTGAAGCGAAGGCTGCCCATGCGCATTCGGTATGGAAATCGGGACGGGTCAGCCGTGCGAGTGTGGGTAGCGGTAACTCGTTGGTATGGGTCATGAAGCGAGTATAGCGGTCGGCCGCGGGTAATTGGCGGACAAATTTTTGTTTGGCTTCGGCATCTTCAGGTTCTAGTGCGCGGATGTGCAGTGTGTTGCCGTCGGGTAGGGTAAATGTATCGGTTTGGCTCGGATAGGGTGCGAGTACGTTTTGTATCTCGGGCGTTTCGGTTTTAGGGTGCAGCAGCTCGGACGCGGCTTCGCCGGTGTTGCGTAGGAATTCGGCTGCGGCCGGATTTTTTTGTTGGAGGTAGGCGGCGGCACTTTGCATTTTAGCGGCGGCCTGTTCTAAGGTTTGGACGGCTTTTTTTGGGATTTTGGTTGTTGGTGCAACAGGTTTTTCCACGATTTCGGGAATGATGGTGCTGCTGTATTGGCTGCCGTTGTAGTTGAGGATGATGTCGCCGATATGCTGGTTGTTGTGGATAAGCGTGTTTAGGGAATGCAGGAATTGATTGAGAACGGAAGTGTTGTAGAGTTCTGCAAATTGGCTTAAACGTTGGATATCGAGTGTGGTAAATGGAGGTAATGCGGCTTCGGTTTTGCCGTTGTAATGGGCGGAAAGGATATTGCCGTAAATGGCATGGCGGCTGAACCGGAACTGGACGGTATTGTGTTTTTGGGTTTGGCACGGAGGCAGGTATAGGGCTTCCGCCATCAGTTCGGTTTGGCCGGATGCAATGGCTTTATCGATACTTTTGCTTTTAGGTGTTTTCAGACGGCCTGTTTTGGCTGGCGCAGGGGTATTTTGCACCTGTTGCAAATAGGCTGTTTGATTGCGGAAATAAAGTGTCAGCAAGGCTTCTTCCGGTGTGTTAAACCGAGTCAGGCCGTCTGAAAAACGATAGCTGACGAGAATGGGCTTACTGGTTTTTTGTGCCAAATTATCTAGAGTTTGATGAATGCTGTACGCATCCGGCGTATCTGGCGAAATAATGCCGAGCAGGGCTTGAGTATGCGGATTTTGTAATTGTTCGATCGCCAGACGGTGGATGCGTGCAGGCGTGGGGTTGCTGCCGATGCAGCCTTGTCGGATGGATGGTGCATCGGTTGGGAGGTCGAGGGTCAATTCGCAGGCGTTGGCGGTAGTGCGCAGCCATTCTATCGGCGTGTCGGACAGAATGGTGGGGTTGGTAATGACGGGAATGCCGGAAAGGTGGGCTTTTAGGGCTGCTTCCAGTTCGGCGTTATTGAATACCGGTTGGAAATTGCAATGGCGGCTGAGGCTGTGCAGGATGGCTTTGTTTGTGTCGTCGGTGTAGTGTGTGGACAACAGGATAAGCGGAGTGTGGCGTGTGAAGTGGCGGATGGCACTGAACAGCTCGCGTTGGTTTTCGGCCGGATTGTAGTGGATAACGGCAACTTTGGTATGGCGGTTGTGGCCGAAGCGGTTGAGCCAGTCGGCGGATGTAGTGGGGCTTAGGTCATAGTTGAGGCTGATGTGGCGTGATGCGCCTTGGTGCAGCGTGTTCAGCAGGTGGTTGATGTTGCGGCTGACGGTGCTGTGGCCGGTCAGTAATGCGATATGACCGGCGGGATAGTCGGTTTGGGTGCCGATGTTGAGGTTGAGCGAGGGAAGTTGGATGCCTGCGCTGTTGCATACGGTGATGTTCAATTCGTCGCCGTGATATTTTTGAATAATGGAACGGGTGTTTTTGCAGGATTCGGGTGGCAGGTTTTCCCAATCTTGAATCAGGATAATGTGGCGCAGGTTTTTTTTACGGCAGGCCTTGAACAGCGAGTCGTAATGATCGGGCGGGATAACGGCAACAACCAAATCGGCTTGGCCCGGAATTTTGCTGAGGCTGGAGTAGGAGGGAATGCCTGCGACACTGCTGTGTCGAAGATTGACGGGAGTGATTTTGCCTTGATATGAGGAACCGAGCAGGTGGCTGAAAATGCGTTCGCCAAGGCTGTGCGGACGTTCGCTGGCGCCGACGAGGATGATGTGTTCAGGCATGAAGAAGTAGCCGGTTTGGGCTGTTGCGCTCATGATGGTTCCTTATTTGTGTTTTTGGCCGTCTGAAAAGTTTCAGACGGCCTTATTTTTAGACTTCTTTTTTGTCTCCGGCTTTCTTTTTGGGAAGGATAAAACGCATCCTCAGGCCGTTGGGTTTGACATTTTCAGCAATGATTTTACCGCAGTGCTGTTCCATAATGTGCTGCGTCAAGGCAAGTCCTAAACCTGTACCGGGCTTGTGCGCGCTGGAGTCGGCGCGATAAAAGGCGGTGAAAATATGCGGAAGCTGCATTTCATCTACGCCTGGCCCGTTGTCGGTAACATCGATAATCCAGTTTTTGCCGTCTTGTCCGATATGGGTTTGAATGGTGCTGCCTTCCGGACTGTAATTGATGGCATTGCGGATAACGTTGTCAAAGGCGCGGTATAGATAGCCTTCGTTGGCGCTGACTACGGCATTTTCGGGGATTTTTGGATCAATGCTCAGGGTAACGCTTTGGTTGTTTTGGTGGGCAATGCTTTGGTTATCCTCAATCAAGTTGGTCAGGAAAGGAACGAGTTTGAGGTTTTCTTTTTCCAAAGGAATATTGGAAGTCTCTAGGCGGGAGAGGGTCAATAATTCACCTACCAAAGTATCCATGCGCACCAATTCGCCTTCAAGCCGCTTGAGGTATTGCTCTTGTTTTTGCGGCTGAGATTGAATCAGGCCGACAATTGCCTGCATGCGCGCCAGCGGCGAGCGCATTTCATGAGAAACGTGGTGGAGCAGGTGGCGCTCTTTGGCAACAAGTTTTTCAAGTTTCTCGGCCATTTTATCGAACTGCACGGCAAGGTGGGACAATTCGTCGTCACGGTCGTCAACTTGTTGGGAAATGCGGGTTTCGAGTTCGCCGTTGGCTACTCTGTCCATGCCGCCGCCAAGAATTTTGATAGGCTTGGTAATGTTGTTGGCAAGGATGTATGCCATCAGCAGGCCGACGATGATGATGAAAGACAGAATAATAAATTCGTGCCAAATAGGCGAAAGCGGCAGGCCGGGAATGAAGAGCGGGCTGGGGAGGCGCTGGGCTTGATGATTGTCCCAGCCTTTAATGAAGAAGAGGTATTCTTCGCCGAAGCGGTCGTATTCGATGTGGGCTAAATCGGATTCGGGGTTGTTGATGGCAAAGATGCGGGCGCGTTCGATGGACAGGCTGTCGATATTGCGGCCTAAAATGTCTTTTTTATCGTCGCCGGCAATGACATAAACGGCATTGGAAACCGGATTGTTTTTCCATTCGGAAAGAATTTCGCGCGCACCGCTGTCTCCGCGTGAGTTAAATGCGGAAACGATGCTGCTCATCAATGTGGTTTCGATGGTGCGGCGTTGGTTGAATTGGTTTTCGGCAAGGGTGTTTTGTACCAGCCAAAATGAAAAACTCGCCACAAAGATTGCGCAGACGATGACTGCGCAAAATGTGGCGAAGATGCGTTGAAACAGTTTCATTGATCTGTTTAATCTTTAGTTTTTAACAAACAGGTAGCCTAAGCCGCGTACAGTTTGAATCAGGGAGGCATCGCCCAATTTGTGGCGGATGCTGGAGATGTGTACATCGATGCTGCGGTCAAATTTAGCCAGTTTGCGGTCGAGTGCCTCGATAGACAGAGTTTCTTTGCTGACAACTTGTCCGGCGTGGCGCATCAAAACTTCGAGCAGATTGAACTCGGTGCTGGTCAATTCAAGCGGAGTGTCTTTGATGCTGGCTTGGCGTTTAGCAGGATAGAGGACAACGTCGCTGACCGAAATGCTGTTAGGCGCGTTGTTTTGTTCGTTGCTGTGTTGTGCACGGCGCAAGATGGCGTTGATACGCGCCAAGAGTTCGCGCGGCGTGCATGGTTTCGGTACATAATCGTCCGCACCCATTTCCAAACCGATAATGCGGTCGATGTCGTCACCTTTTGCAGTCAGCATGATGATGGGCACAGTGCTTTGGGTGCGTACGTTTTTCAGAACGTCCAAACCGTTCATTTTAGGCATCATGGAGTCTAATACGACGACATCGTATTGTCCGGTCAGAATTTCTTGAACGCCGGCTTCGCCGTCGGGAACGCTATGAACGTTGAGGCCTTCGGCAGTCAGGTATTCGGTCAGCAATTCGGTCAAGAGGGCATCGTCATCTACGAGTAATACGCGACTCATGGAATTTCCTTTTCGTGATTGTATGCGCCGCGGTACTAAATGGCAGTACGGCGCTTAAAATAGAGTTGTGTTCAATCTTAACATGCAATCTGCTTTTGTTGATAGCGTAATTTTCTGTGCTTTTGCGCTTTTTTGCATAGAAACTCGCTGCTCTTTACATTTTCAGACGGCCTGTAAGGACAAACTGACAATTAGGTGTGTTTTGTTCAGGGTTTGTCGCATGATTGGGCGGTTTGGTGTTTCGGTGCGTTGATGAAATCTTTGCAATCGGACAAAAGTTTGGGCAGCAAGGGAGCGAATGCCGGGTGACTGCGTATTTTGTCGGCGTAGAAATACATCATATAAGGATAATAATATTGCATTGCCTGCATCCATTGCGCACCTTCTTCTTTTTTACCTTGTCGATAGAGGTAAAGGCCGACTTGGTAGGCGCTGGAGTAGGGGCGGTAGGTCAGGGCTTTGAGTGCGGCTTCTTCTGCCCACGGGCGGATGTAGGCATCGGTCGGGTCTGCACGTTTGCTCAAACTTAAATCGGCGTAATAGGCAAGCATGGGGCTTTCTTTGGAAAGCTGCTGCAAGCCGTCGATTTTATTTTGAACTGTTTGCGGATCGTCGGTTTTCCATACACGGCTATATTGGGTCAGATTTTGATATTCCCAGCTGAGGTTTGCCATGCCGATTAAAATTGATAAAGCGGCTATACCGCCTGCCCACTGCCTGATTCGGGTAGATAAAGGGCCGTCTGAAACATCTTTCGGATAAGAAGGTGTCAGCGACAGAATCAGGCTAAATACGGTGAGGAAGTAGATATACCAAAGCGGATATTCGAGCATGCTGTGGCAGAGGCTGACGGCGGCGGCGGTCAGTAAAAACAGGGAAGCCGGCGTTTGATTGCGGCCCGATAGTCGCCATACGGCTGCAAGCAGGGTTAAGGTTGCGAGCAAGGTGCCGGCAATGCCCATTTCGGATAATAACTGCATGACGATATTGTGCGAATGGGTAAACAGTACGCCGAGGATGTTGTTGGGGAAATATTGTTGTTGGGCATTGATCAGGAAGGTTTGCTGGGCAAAGCTGTTCCAGCCATGGCCGAACCAAGGTGCGGATTGAAAAGCAATCCATGCCTTGCTCCATTCAATTTGGCGCATGGAGCCTTCAAAACCGCTGGTGCCAGCGCGTTCGACAGCGGTTTCGTATTTGATGTTGCCAAACAAATCCAATAGGCTGCCCATGCCGAATTGGAAAGCGGCGGCCAGGATGGCGGTCAGAAGGAAAATGCACAGTGCGCGTTTGTGTTGGAAACGGGTACGCCAAAACCATAACGGCGTAATCAGGAATAGGGCGGCAATGTAGCCTAAGATGGTGCGCGAGTTGACCAGGCCGAGGGTCGCAGTCAAAGCCAATACGAACAGAAAACCTGCTGTATTGGACATTTTGCGTGCCGTCCATAAATAGGATGCCGCCAAAATGCCCCACATTAAATAATGTCCCAAATGATTGCGCTGGCCGAGTTGGCCGTTTACGGTGCCGTTGCTTCGGGCAATGATGCCGTTCAACCATTCCACGTTGGACCAGCCTTTAAATTGCAGCCAGATGATGGCAGCCTGTATGGTTGCACCTATCAATAAAGACCAAGCAAAGATACTGACGACGCGTTCCTGTCCGTAAGCTGCTACCCAGCCCCGCACCGACCATGCGCCCAGTGCCAAAATGACAAAGGTCCAGGCAGTAATATCGCTCATGCCGGGGTAGGTCGAATGCATGAAGCGCGCTTGGAGCGACCAAAATGCAGCCATGGCAAACAAGCCGATACTGAGTGCAGGAAGGCGGATATTCAGCAGGCTTTTGTGTGCGCTAATCGATGTTAGTACCAATGAGCCGCTCAGTGAGATGGCTTCCAAATAAAAGCTGGGCAGTGGACCGACTCGGTAGAGTGAAAGAAAAGGGACGGCGCAAACCCAAAGAAAACTGAGCCATAAAGGCCAAAAGGTTTTCACTGAAGATTCAGTCAGGTCGTCTGAAAGTGTGTGGTATGTCATTTTGATGTGTGTTTTTGTTGTTTGATAAATGCAAGGCAGCCGAGGAAAAAAGCAATGCACAATAATACGGAAACGGCGGCGCAAATCCGGCTAGCGACGGCTGTGTCAGCCAGGCGCATACAGGCTTCGGCAAAGTAAATCAGAATCAGCATGGAGCTGTATTGATAAGTGTAGATGCGTTTTTTCAAAATACCGGTCAACGGCAGGCACAGCGGCAGGGCTTTCAGTGCCAGCCATGAGCCACCTTCACGCAATGGCGCAATCCACAATTCCCATGACAAGGAAAGCAGAATCAGCAGGATAAGGCTTATGGACGTTGCAAGATAAGGTAATGGGGAGCGTGTATTGTTCACAATATTGAGGGCGTAAAGCCGTACTGGAAAACTTAAAATTATACCGCTAAAAAGGCAGGGTAAGCCAAGAATATTGCTTAAAGATGCTGAAGAAAGGATTTATTGTTTTTTCTTCAAACGAATGAAACTTTATCTTGTTTTATAGTCTTATTAATATATTTATCAAATAAAGATTGTGTTATTATTATAGACGCTTGATCTCAGGAGGATAGAAAACCATGAATCGCGTTGCTGATGTTATCCGTGATGATATTAAAGTAATGACAGCCTATCAGGTTGCCGATTTGCCGGAAGGTTTTATTAAGTTGGACGCCATGGAGTGTCCGCATCATCCTTTCGCCGGGTATGAATCTTTATTGTCGGAATGGGCGGATTTGGCAAAGCAGGCACCGATTCATTTGTATCCCCATACTGCCAAGAGCGGTATTTATGAAGAATTGAGGGAGGTTTTCGGTATTCCCGATAAGGCGGAAATCGCGTTGGGTAACGGCTCCGACGAGCTTATCCAGTTTTTGACTATGCTGGTTGCCAAACCAAATGCGCGTGTATTGGGTATTGAGCCAAGTTTCGTTATGTATCGTCATAATGCCGCGCTTTATGGCATGGAATATGTCGGCGTTCCCTTAAATCCGGATTTTTCTTTAAATCTCCCTGCTGTTTTGATCGCCATTGAGCAACACCAGCCGTCATTAATTTTTATTGCTTACCCCAATAATCCGACCGGCGTGTGCTTTAAACGAGAAGAAGTAGAGGCGGTTATTCGTGCGGCTACCGGCATTGTGGTTGTCGATGAGGCATATGGTGCGTTTCATCATGACAGCTTCCTTCCGTGGGCGGGCGAAGTCGAAAACTTGGTCGTAATGCGCACCATCAGTAAAATCGGCTTTGCTGGCTTGCGGATGGGGTATGCGGCGGCAAGTCCAAGCATTATGGGTGAACTGGCTAAAATTCTTCCGCCTTACAATATGAATCAATTAAGCTTGGCAGCGGCAAAATTCTCATTGAAACATCATCCAATCATTCAGCAAAACATTGATACATTAAAAAACGAGCGTTCGCGCGTGGTGAATGAATTGTTGAAATTAAACCGTTTGGAAGTTTTTCCGAGCGAAGCCAACTTTATTACCGTTCGTGTTCCTGATGCGAACGGGCTGTTTGAAACATTGAAGCAAAACCGCATACTGATTAAAAAACTGCATGGCAGCCATCCGCTTTTGGATCAGTGTGTCCGCATAACCATAGGCTCGGCAGCGCAAAATGATGCTGTCTTGGCTGTTATTAGAAATCTTTACCCCAATCTTTGATTCCAAGGAAACTACCATTATGAACAAAGCTCAACTGCATTTGACCAATTTTCTGTTACTGGTTGAAGAAGCGGGTTCATTGACCAAGCTTGCACGCGCATGCGGTTATGAAAACTCCGCCTCTTTGTCTCAGCTCAAACGCCGTTTGGAACAACAAGCAGGCGATGAGTCTGCGCGCGGCATTCGTCCGAGCCTGGCTGCGAAGTTGGAAGCCGGCATGCACAAACGCAAAGGCTGGCTGAACCGTGACCACAGCAAAGATCAAGAAAAAGCAGCAGCGGTTGAAGCCGCGCGTTTGGAAAAACAAACTGTCGAAGCAGCCGAAGCTGGTGTTTCAACCGAAGGCCGTTTTGTTACTGTTACCCGTAATACCTGCGAAACCCAAATTACCGTCAGCCTCAATCTTGACGGTACCGGTAAATATCGTCTGGATACCGGCGTTCCGTTCCTTGAGCATATGCTTGCTCAAGTAGCGCGTCATGGTTTGATTGACTTGGATATTACCTGCAAAGGCGATTTGCACATTGACGACCATCACACAGTTGAAGACATCGGTATCGTGGTGGGTCAGGCTCTGAAACAGGCGCTTGGCAATAAAACCGGCATCACCCGTTATGGTCATGCCTATGTTCCGCTGGATGAAGCATTGAGCCGTGTAGTCATCGACCTTTCCGGTCGTCCTGGTTTGGTGTACAACATCGACTTTACTCGCGCTCTGATCGGCCGTTTTGATGTCGATTTGTTTGAAGAATTTTTCCACGGTCTTGTAAATCACAGCATGATGACCTTGCACATCGATAACTTGAGCGGCCGTAATGCGCACCATCAAGCTGAGACCGTTTTCAAAGCCTTCGGCCGCGCCTTGCGCATGGCGGTCGAATACGATCCGCGCATGATTGGTCAAACGCCTTCTACCAAAGGCACGCTGAGCGAAGAATCTGTTCAAGAAGAAGCGGAAGCCGCGTCTGAAGAATAAGGTATCGTATGAATGAATAAAGGCCGTCTGAAACCGATCGGGATTTCAGACGGCCTGAGACCTTTGCAAAATTCCTTTCCCCCAACAGCCGAAATCCAAACATAGGTTTTCGTCTATTTCCGCTCCTAATTACTCCTGATTTTACCCAAATATCCCCTTAATTCCCCTTGGATACCTGATTAA
>NZ_JBQCWV010000009.1:0-110211 GCF_051957055.1 Neisseria sp. P0020.S005
GATCGCAAATCGTTCCCGCTGTTCTTGAAAGAATGCGAATTTCGATTTAACTTCGGCACACCGTCTCAACAGCTTAAAATCCTGCGGGATTGGTGTGGAATTTAGGGCTAATCTACGTCAGCCCCTTTATTTTTATAAATAGTAATAAAAGTACTATTAAAATTATATATTTACTAGAATCAGCATAAGGAGGATTTTGCAAAATCTTCTTGCTCACTCTACTTAAATATCTCCCCATTCTAATCCGAATCGCTGTAAATATTTCCTCAATCGATCGCTGTCATTGACTTTTGCCCTTTCTGTTCGGGAGACGTTGAACAATGCACGGCCGGCAGAGGCCATGTTGGGGTGTTTGCGGCATTCGTCGATGACGTGTTGCAGTTGTAGTTTGTCGAACAAATCCAATGTGTCCCAATCGACTTTATCGGGGTAGTCTTGTGCTTTTTCAGACGGCCTTTTATGTAGGAGGCCGTCTGAAAAGGGTTCTTCCGACCATAACCATTTGAGGCGTTCGATTTCAGCTTGGACTTGTTCTACCTGTATCCTACCTTGCGGCGCGAGTGTGGCCAGACGCATGATGCTGGCGGCGAGGTCGCGGAAATTACCGCGCCACGGTGCTTGGTTGGAGTGGGCGAAGTCAAGGTAGGCGGCTAGGGCTTCTTTGTTGAAGCGGGTAGTGCGGCCGAGTTCTTGCGAGGCTAGGGCGAGCTGGTGTTCGACGTTGGGCTCGATGTCTTCGCGGCGGTTGGCGAGTGCGGGCAGTGGGTAATTCCAGATATTAATGCGGGCGAACAGGTCTTCGCGGAAGCGTCCGGCACGAATTTCGTGGCGCAGGTCGCGGTTGGTGCCGGCGATGAGTTGGAAGTCGCTTTTGACTTCGCTGTCGCTGCCGACGGGATAAAAGTGTTTTTCTTCAATGGCTTTGAGCAACATGGCTTGCTCGTCTAAGCCCAATTCTCCGATTTCATCTAAAAACAATACGCCGCCGTCGGCTGTTTTTAGATAGCCTTCGCGTTTTTCTGCGGCGCCGGTAAAGGCGCCTTTTTTATGGCCGAACAGGGCAGATGCTGCGCCGTCGCCGCGAAGGGTGGCGCAGTTTACATCGACAAACGTGCCTTTAATCAGATGGCGCGCTTTTTTCAATTCAAAAATCCTACGTGCCAGCATGGATTTGCCTGCGCCTGTGGGGCCGGAAAGCAGAATGGGGGAAGGGGAGTTGAGCGCGACTTGCTCGATTTCGGCAATCATGCGGTTGAAAGCGGCGTTTTGGGTGGAAATACCGCTTTTCAGGTAGCGCACTGCGTCATCGCGTACGGCGGCAAGGCGTTCGGCCAGTACGTCGTAACGAGCCAAGTCTAAATCGATGATTTCATAACTGCCGACATTGCCGTCCTCCATACTGCGTCTTTGGTTTTTGGGAGGGGCGGTTTGTAAAAGTACGCCGGGGATTTGACGCGATTCCACCAATAAAAACAGGCAGATTTGGGCAACGTGTGTACCTGTCGTGATGTGGGTGAGATAGGTTTCTTCTTCTGTATCAAATGGATAGCTCGCCGCCCAGTCGTGCAGCTTGGTATAAACCTCGGAGAAATCCCACGGGTTTGCCAACTCCATAGACACGAGATTGACGACTGTGTGGGGCGACACCTGCTGAATATCGGCTTTTACATGATCCGCCAGTTCGCGGTATTTTTCCGCATAAAACAGCTCCATGCGGTCAAGATGAAAATCCTGACGCTGATTCATGGCGACATTCGGCCGCCACTTCTGCCAACGCCCTTGACCAAAACCGCTGTCCAACACCGTACCGAGAAAGCTGACGGCGACTTGTTTTTTGTTACTCATCTTTTATTCCGTTTATTCCGTTCGAGTCTCAGACAGCCTTGTATTCAAGCTGCCTTCTTCATGTTTGAGATAGCCTGAAAAACTCTTTTTACTCAGGCGGTATCACTAACATAGGAATAACAAGCGTCCATTTTTCCAGCTTTTTAGTGCCGATTTTTTCTGGGATACGTTGGCGAAATGATTCTCCGACTTCGTCTAAATAACGTACTCTGAAAGTGTTGGCATAGGCGGTAGTTTTTGTCGGCAACGGTGGTAATTTGACGGTACGGGCAACTTCAATATCATCAGAAAGGAAAATATATCTGCCATCCTCCGTCCGCTTCATTTCCAGTGGGTCGTCTTTTTTCAGCTTCGCAGCAGCAAACAGACGTTGTTTCACAGTTTCGACATTGTTGTGACAGACAATGAAGTCGATATCCAAATCACTTTTGCTATCGGTTTCTCCCTCGACTGCCGTGTTTCGATAAGCTGCCAAACGTCTGTATTCGGTATTCAACTCAGGTAATTCGGTAAAGATTTGAGCCACGTTTTCAATATCATCAGGTAGCTTTGTCATCCAAGGATGCTCTGGAGTAGTTTGCAGTAGGGTCAGTGTTTCTATGGCACGAGTCATAGCGACGTAATAAAGCCTCTGTTCGGCTTCGTCAACTCCCTGCCAACCGCCGTCTAAAATGAAGACGTGCTTAAACTCCAACCCTTTGACTGCGTGCGCCGTGCCTAGAAATATACCTTCCGAACGGGTTTCATGTTCATCACCTACATATTCGTAGAGCCAGCTTTTCAGAAAGGCAGACGAATATCGGTTAACAGTGCCACTACCGTTTTCAGACGACCCGTTGTCTTCTATGGGCGACGCTTGGATTTCTGCCTCACGACTCTCTGCAAAGTTATCCGACTTTTCAGGTAGCTTCTCATCTTGCAGTGGATATTCGTTTAAGAAATCAGTTTGTAATTGCCTAAACCAAACGCACCAACTGCCACCGCTTTTTTTCACTTGTTCACTAATAAGTTCTGCAAAAGCTTGTGATGTAAAGCCTTCGGTTTGTTTTTCCACGCCATCAATCAGGCGGACAAACTCACGGGTGTGGCGCAATTTGATTTTGCTGCTTTTGTCGGCACTCAAAAAATAAGGTATGCCGTTTTGTTCACACCATGCCTGCAGAGGTTTGAGACTAGCATTATGACGGGATAAAACTGCAATCTCATTCCATGTGACTGCGCCCAAGGTTTTCAGACGACCTATTTCGGCAATAACCGCTTGTGCCTGTATGTTGCTGCTGCTACCGAACGGCAGGCTGATGTGGCGCACACTCCCCTGCCTTTCGCTGTCTGTTGAAGCCCATACGCCACCGTTGGGCTGTGTTTGACGTTCAGGGTTGATAACAATCGGATGCAGTGTTTTCAGACGACCTGTCATACCGTTTATCACGCTGTTGGCAGCGCTGATGATGTATTGTGTACTGCGGTAGTTGTAGGTCAAGTAATCGGGTTGGGCAACGTCGTAGTCTTTTTGGAAACGGTGGATGTACTCGTTGCTGGTGCCGTTGAAGGCGTAGATGTTTTGGTCATCGTCGCCGACCGCCAGAATGGTCAGCTTGTCTTCTTCAGCCCGCTTCCTACCCGCAAGCGCAGAAATGAGCCGGTAGTGTTCTTCGCTGATGTCTTGGTATTCATCTACCAGAATATAGCGGAAACCTGCCATGATATGTTCGCGTGTCTCGTCGCTACCATCATCGTTTTCAAGGTCGTCTGAAAGCATAGCGGCAGCCTGCCTGCACCATTCTTTAAACTGACTTTTGCCATATTCTCGGCTGTTGCCGTCAAAACGAACCCCCAAAAGCCGCATTGCCATACCGTCATAAGTCATGACCGTAACGGCAGCAGCAAGAGGACCGACCAGTCCGAACAGGCGGCGCTTGACCTCCTGCGCCGCCAACCGGTTGAAAGTCAAAACAATGATGGCGGATGCGGGAACATGTTGCACCCGCAAAAGGTAGGCAACCCGGTGCACAATAACTCGCGTTTTGCCTGAACCTGGTCCGGCAAGAATAAGACGGTTACTACCGCTTTGGTCGGTAACAACGGTTTTCTGCATCTCATTCAGCCCATCTGTAATTTCGCGCAGGGTTTGTGGCGATGCAGGCTCGTCCAATTCTTTCAGACGACCTTTAAACCATTTATTTTTAAAATTCTTTTCTTCCAAACCAAAGTAATCACGCACCAAATTCAATCCTTCGGCAAGGTTTTTCAATGCACGAAGGGCGTATTCCTGCATCACATGGATTTGAAAACGTTTTTCGCTGTAAAAAACAGAAAGTGGTTTATAGTCCTCCACAAGATATTGGCGTTTGGCTGAGAGTGCTTCAGGATTAGGGATAATAGTCATGGCATGTCTCAGAATAGTCATGCCGTGGTTGAGTTTGATCACACCTTGTTTGTGCATAAACAGCAAAGTCTGCTTGAGCAGAAGCTCACGACGGTCGGCGGGGATTTGCACCGACAATACCAAATCGTCGGCAATCTGCTGCACCAATTCACCCATGCGGGTTTCCACCATTACGTCTTTTTGACGCACTCCGTTGGTTTTTGCCATCAAGAATGGTAAGAGGCACAGGTTGATATTTCGGCGAAGCTCGGCGTTGTTTTGCAAGTTTTCCCAACTGTCGCTCTTAGGATTCTTGAAACGCACTTTCAAAAGGTTGTTGCCAACATCGCGGATTTGAAAACTGCCGCTGCTGTTTGTCCGCTGTGCCGCCTTATCATCGGCGAGCGACTGCATCAAAAGTTTGATTTCAGCCGGATTGGTTTCCAAATCTGCTTCATTCATTTGGTAGCAAACAGCATTCAACGAGAGATTTTGCCAAATGCCTTGATCTGCTTCTGGAATTTCGTTTTTTAAAATCTGCCAAAGTTTCTCTTCCCAAGCGATAACTTGCGCCAGACGTTTATCAGCAGGCTTTTTGTTATCAGTACGCAAAATAACGGTCATGTGTGTATCGTTGGTAAGAATGTCCAATTCTTCCAGTTTTTTTAGATGACCGCGCAATTCAGTGAAACTGCATGCTGTTGCCTGCACCAAATCATCGGTACTCAAAGGCGCGTCTTCTGGCGCTTGAAACACAATTTCGGCAATGGTTTGGTAAATTTCCGAGATACGCTTGCTGAACTTGTTTTTTTCAATAATCGCCAGCGCCTCATCTAGATTCAGACGACCTGAACGTGCGGGGAAAATACGGGTTTGATTTTCCTTACGCTCTAATAAATCTGCACGTTCCAACCATGCCAATACGGTTTTGACTTTGGTATCTGCCTGTCTATCATCGCTGTCAAAACTCATGTACTCCTCGGTGTCGCGCAAGATTTCTCCACCTGTAGCCACGATTTCACCGCAATGGTCTTTGCCGTATGCCGCTTGATTCAGCCAACCGACTTTCTTCCACACGGATTTCAAATCGCGCAATTCGATTTGCGACATTTTGCTGATGGAAAACTGCGTATCCACGTCTCTTCCGTCATAAAGCAACACGCATTTTGCATCTGCCTGATCCCTCCCTGCTCTACCCGCTTCCTGCAAATAATTCTCCAGCGAACCGGTAATCTCGGCATGAATCACTAGGCGCACATCAGATTTGTCCACCCCCATACCAAAGGCGTTGGTGGCGACAATAACGCGCAAACTACCGCCAATAAACTGGTTTTGAATATCGGCTTTTTCGTTGTTCCCCAAGCCTGCATGGAAATGCTCACATGCCCAGCCTTGTTCTTTCAGGTAAGCCGAATAGGTTTCCGCACTTTTCCGCCGTCCGACAAATACCACGGCTCCACCGCTTTGATGATCAAGTTCACGATGCAACAGCTCGTTGATTTTTTGCTTTTTAAGGCCATCTGAAATCTCCAGCACATCGTAAAACAGATTGTCGCGCTCGTTGTCACCAATAAATTGGCGGAACTCAATACCAGCCTCCACACGGAAATGGTTAGTGATGTCGGCGAGGACATCGGGTTTGGCAGTAGCAGTAAAACAACTTACCGGAGCCACCGTACCGTTATTTTTGCTGTGTTCAGCGATAAATTTGACTGCGTATAGATAGTCTGGACGGAAGTCGTGTCCCCATTTCGACAGGCAATGTGCCTCATCGAATACCCAGCCGTTGATTTGGCGTTGCGAAATAGCGTTAATAAAACTGGTGTTGCGGAACTGTTCAGGCGCGACAAACAAAATGCCGATATCGCCCAAAGCTATTTTGTCTAAAATTTGGGCGCGTTCAACCACCTCAACCAAGCCGTTAAGCATAGCAGCGCAGGTAGCTCCTTTTATTTCCAAACCGTCCAATTGATCTTTCATCAGCGATTGCAACGGTGAAACAACTATTGTCAAGCCTCCGTTGCGGTAGTAGCGGTTGAGTGCTGGCAACTGATAACACAAGGATTTGCCGCCGCCCGTGGGCAGCACCGCCAGCGTATGCAACCCCTTCATACCTGATTGCACCACAGCACGTTGTCCACCATCAAATCCTTTTACATCGCGAAAAGTCGGTAGTTTGAAATAACGCTGTAACTGCGCCTCAGGATTGAGCGTATCCTGACAATAACGGCATTCCGTACTACCGCAATCATGGTCGCGCAATTCGGCAATCAGCCGAGCCGTATCGGGAAACTGGTGCCTCACCCACGGAGCTAACACAGAATTACCACCAGAGACATTTAACCAAGATAAGGCATAGCCGAGGGAAGGATATATGGCAGGATTACGGATGTCTGTTTTCATTAACTCCAAAAAACGTGTGCGGCAGACTTTCAGACGACCTTGATCATTGTTGTCCTGCATCATCAACCAAATAGTGTCGATCAGTTTCTTGACATCTGGCGATGTATCACGCTCGGGAATCATAATGTCTTCTGAAAGACGATACGGCAGGGGTATATCAGACAGGGCTGTCCACAGCGCAAACTCCTCGGGCTTTTCGGCTTTGATTTTTCCGAGCGCAGTGCATTGGTCTTGAAAAAGCTGCCAGCAAGCGTGACAGTCGGAGAGTGGGGAATTAATTTCAGAAGAGATGATTTTATGGTTTTTGATTAGTCGGTGATACGGATTTTGCGGAAATGCCAAAGGCGAGAGCCACAGCGTATCGATAACAGGCACTTTAAGCCATGCGGCTTCGGGCACTACGGCCTTCAAATATTTTAAATCGTGCCCGAGGATGTTGTGCCCCATCAGCCACTTTAATCCACTGGTCAGATGAGCCATTTCACACAAGGCGGTATGAAAACCCTTTTCTCCACGAAAAGCTTTTTCAAAAAACAAACCTGAGTCGGGGCGGAATGCACCGATTTTGAACGGCTTGTCGGTTTTTGGATCGACTTCCAAATCAATGATAAGAACAGCGGGGATTTGTCCTTTTGTAGCAGTATTCATTTTTAGACGACCTCTAAACAATTCTTTCCAAGATAAACGCGCCGTAATCATCGCCCAACGGCAGCTCGAAATCCGTATGCAGGATTTGGCGTTTTACTTGTACAGTTTCGTCAGTTTTCGGATTAAAACCTTCTTTTAAGGCCGTCTGAAAATACACACCGAAGCCGCGTTTCTGCCATGCGGGCAATTCATTGAAATTGATATTGTGTTCAAACAGCAAATCATGTTTCTGCGCGCGCGTGAGACCGCTGACCGCTTCTGTGGCGCGGGACACGCTTTCGCCTTTTTTGCGTAGCATCCAATAACAGTGGGCGTTGAGCGCGTTGCGATATGAGTCTTCGTGCCGCCAACGGAAATAATCAACCACCAGTTTTTCGTTCGGCAAAACGCAAACTCTAGCATCAAAAGCGGCGGTCTGCCCGTGCGCCACAGAAAAGGCGGCGCTGGCTTCACCAGCCAATACCGAAATGATTTTGCGCGTTTTGCGTTTGAACGTATCGTCGTCTCGACGCAGCAATAGTGAAATTTCATCGCTTTCCGAATAGCCGTACGCCACATTGAAGCCACATTTCATCAAATGACGGACGGTGTGTGCCATCAGGTCGCGGAAACGAATGTCGAATGGGGCTTCAAACTGCCAAATTTCCTTGGTTAGTCGTGTAAAACCGCGCCCGTCTAAGCGAACAACAATAAAATTTTCCTGTGGTACGCAAAAATCATAAGCGGTTTCGTATTGTCGCAAGCGTTTGTCCAAATCATCGAATCGCATCATATATCCTTGTATATTTTATTTTCTATATAACTATCTATAAATATATTTTTAGTATTCTACGCTTCTTGCTGATAAAAGCCACTTTAAAATTTATTTTCTTTATATTCAATAAATTAAAAATTATTTTTATAAAAATTTTATTCTTGGCACGTTGTTGGCTATGTAGTGAATGTAACGATACAGCAGATGCTTCGGGAAATACAGTTACCGGAGAAAAATTTTCCGTAAATTTAGTTGCTGTGTGGTTACAGGACGAATGCCAACAAGACTACATTTGGTTTAACAGGTTCGAATCCTGTCTCGTCTGATAGACGTTGAACGTCTTGTTTATTTAGTCGCCCACCCTTTTCCAATATGACAGGCAAATGCCTAGGGAAACTACAACATGGATATCCTTGTGTCGCAGGTTCGAGTCCTGTCTCTGTTATCCAAAATAGCAGAGTAGCTCAGTTGGTAGAGTAAAGGCATGTTTCCCTGAAAAACTTGTTGCGTGCCATATTATTTTTACGGCAGCAGGCGGATGCTTGAAGAGAGTACATTAACCTTTCACGTTAAAACCGTTTCTTTTCATGTTTATCCGCTACGCTGCCACTCATTCGAGGCCGTCTGAAATATTCAGGCGGGCTGATATAAAAACTGTTTTCGGTGCAAACGGCAAATGCCGGAGGAATTACAGCCTGTAAAGCTCGAGGTCGCGGGTTCGAGTCCCGTCTCTGCCGCCAACTATGGCAGAGTAGCTCAGTGGATAGAGCGCGTAAAAATTTCTCCACTCTTTGTTACCCAATGTGCCACCCCTTATGGGCGAATGCCATTAGGATTACATTCCTTGCTTGCTACAAACCCGAATGATCCTAATTAAACTAGTCGCCCTACGGCAGTAGGCGGATGCCCGGAGGAGAATACATTAGCTTTCAGTTAAAAACGCTTCTCTTCATCTTTAGCCGCCACACTGCCACCCATTCAAGGCCGTCTGAAAAACAAAGCTAAAACAAGTTCAGACGGCCTCAAACCAACAATATGAAAGAAAATGAAAATGGCTAATACTACCTTGTTTCAATCTATTAAAAACCGTTTTACTAAAACCGATACCCATAATGAAGCCGGCGGCATCGCCTACACGCTGACACCTAAACAACAGCTCGCCCAGCTTGCCGCTACCGGTTGTCTGAACAATACCTACTATGCCGATGCCCAAAGTCAGCTTGACCAAGTGCTGAAATTGGCAGAAAGCCTGGATGCCGAGTTTATCGCCAAAACTGCCGTATATGCCCGTCAAAAAGGTTTGATGAAAGATATGCCTGCGCTGTTGCTTGCCGTGTTGGCGCAAAAAGACGTGAACATGCTCGCCCGCGTATTCGACCAAGTAGTGGATAACGGTAAAATGTTGCGTAATTTCGCACAAATTATCCGCAGCGGCGCAGTCGGCAGAAAATCTTTCGGCAACCGTCCGAAAAAACTGATGCAGACTTGGCTTTTGACCGCCACCGAAAAACAACTGTTGAACGCCGCCGTCGGTAATTCGCCGTCGCTGGCAGACGTGGTCAAAATGGTGCACCCCAAACCGTGTGAAGCATGGCGTGCCGCATGGTTTGCATGGCTGATCGGCAAACCTTACGACCGCGAAGCATTGCCGCCCATTACCCGCGCTTTTGAAGACTACAAACAAAGCCACCAAGGCGCATTGCCCAACGTTCCTTTCCAAATGCTCACTGCGTTGGAATTGAACAGCGGCGACTGGGCGCAAATCGCCCATAACGGCTCATGGCAGCAGGTTCGTCAAAACCTGAACACTTTCCTGCGCCACGAAGTGTTTGCGAAAAGCAAAAACATCAAAATGGTGGCAGAAAAACTGCGTGACGAAACCGCCATTGCCCGCGCCCGTGTGTTGCCTTACCAGTTGCTGACTGCCTATCAGGCGACATCTGAACAGATACCGTTTGAAATCCGCGAAGCCCTGCAGGATGCGATGGAAACCGCCGTACAAAATGTACCGGTCATACAAGGCAAAGTCGTGGTTTGTCCGGACGTTTCTGGCTCTATGCACAGCTCGGTTACAGGCTATCGCGGCAGCGCGACCAGCAAAACCCGCTGCATCGACATTGCCGCGCTCGTGTCCGCCGCCATGTTGCGTACGAATCCGCAAGCTCGCGTGATACCGTTTGAACAAATCACGGTAAACGTGAAGCTCAACCCACGCGACAGCATCATGACCAACGCCGAAAAACTCGCCAATATCGGCGGAGGCGGAACGGCATGCAGCGCACCGCTTGCCATGTTGAACCGTGAAAAAGCCGACGTGGATTTGGTCGTCATCGTATCAGACAACGAAAGTTGGGCAGATGACAGCCAAGGATGGGGCGCCACAACCAGCCTGATGAAAGAGTGGAATATTCTGAAACGACGTTGTCCAGAAGCCAAACTCGTTTGTCTGGATATCCAGCCCTACACCAAGGCTCAAGCACGAAACCGTCACGATATCTTGAACATCGGCGGCTTCTCCGACCAAGTATTCTCGCTGATCGGTTCCTTTGCCGAACGAGGCATGGGTACAGATTTCTGGGTAGAAGAGATTGAGAAAACGCCGTTGGCAGCGGTAAATTAGCCAAGGGGCCGTCTGAAAGTAAATCTGAAATGTGAATTTTTAGTTTTTTAGAATTATATTTTAGACACCTCTTTCACGTAATATAATAATTAATATGAATCATATAAAATAAATTTTACATGTAAAAATCTTTAATTCTTCAAATTTAAAAAGGAAATATAATGTTTAATTATAGTTTATATACTAATGTCAATCAAAAAATCAAAACATTTTGCTCACAATGTAATAACATAACTAACCATTCTATAAAAGTTGACTATAAAGAAACCTATCGTGATGATAACTTTGATTCTCGTACAAATTTTCAAATTATAAAATGTGATGGATGTGATGATATTAGCTTCAGAAAACTTTCTTCTAATAGCGAGGAATATGAACATAATATTGATGGAGACATAGTATATTTTGAAAAAGAAGAAATCTATCCCGAACGTAGCACTAAACGTAAACCAATTGATATGGATGATTTGTACTTAATTCCCAATAAGTGCAGAAAAATCTATAAAGAAACTAGCTTCTCTTTAGAGCATAAATTTAATTTGCTTGGTGCTGTTGGTTTACGTATCTTAACGGAAGCGATTTGCTTAGATCAAATTAGAAAAAAAGGAATTAATGCCTCTGAAAGTGATAAACTTTTCAAAAAAATTGATTTATTAGTTGAAGAAGGGATTTTATCACAAGACTCAAAAGATATTTTACATGCTATACGAACTATTGGAAATGAATCTGTACATCAAATTGAACCACAACCAATCGAATTACTAACCTTAGCCTTTAATATTTTGGAGAATTTATTAAAAACGCTATATATATACCCTAAAGAGTTTAAAAAAATCAAAAGTCAACAAGATTTTAAGTAGAAATATTAAGAAAGCCGCTAATCCGTAAATCTATCAGAAGGTTTATGGTCAATTACGAACGAAAATGGGCGCAAATTTTTGAGCAACAAAAACCAAGCAAACTATACCAGCGCTGGTAAGCCAACCAAACAATTATCATGAAGACATAAGAAAATCATTTTCAGACGACCTCAAACACCAAACGTCGTCTGAAAACCCAAATAAGGAAACCAAGCGCTATGCAAAAATTCATATTAATCCGTGGTCATCAAGGTTCGGGAAAATCGACTTTCGCCAAACAAAAAGCCGCCGAATTTAAAGCACAGTATCCGGATGCGGAAGTTGTCCGTATTGAAAACGATTTGTTTATTACCGATGAATACGGTGAATATCGTTGGTCGGGCGAAGCGGTGGATAAGGCGCAAAAACGTGGTAATGTTTTTATGACTGAAACTTTGAGATTTGGACGCCAAAATCCGAATCGAAATATTCTGATCATTAATTCGAATACCAACCAAAAAGCTTCGCGTTGCCGTCATTTGTTGGATCAGGCGGAGAAAAGCGGTTTTGAAACAGAGATCTACCGATTGCACAATTTCTATCCCAACCTGCACGGCGTAAAAGAGCATGATGTGTTGGCGACGTATATCAAGTTGAACCAAAACCGTGTGGCAAACGAAATCCATATCGAGGCCGTGCAACCGGCAAATGCGGAGCAGTTAGAAAAAATCGAACAGATGCAGGCTGTCGAGCATAAGCCGCTGGTGTTTGATGAGGCGCAGCAAACCTTTGTGACCGATCACTATCTGCAACACGGCAGCCGTAACTTTACTGCCAAAGCATCCAAGCGTTATCCCGAATTGCGCGTGTTGAAATACACACGCAGCGTGTTCTATAACAACCGCTTTGATGATGCTTTGCTGGAAATGCGCGGTTTGATTATCGACGCGCATAATCGAATCATCGTGCGTCCGTTTAAAAAAGTGTTCAATTATTCGGAACGTATTGCCAAAGGCAGCCGTTATCCGATCCGAATCGGCGACGAGAAATTGGTGGACGCGGTGGTGAAAGTAAACGGCTTCCTCGGCTGCTGTACTTTCGTCTCGCTTTCAGACGACCATCCGTCCCACGGCGCGGCGTTTGACGGCAAAGTGCTGTATTCGACTACCGGTTCGCTTGATAGCGCGTTCGCGGACATGACCGCTGCACACTGCGCGCAATACGAAACCTTGTTCCGTGCATATCCGAACCATACTTTTTTGTTTGAAATCACAGACGCGAAAGACGTACACATCATCCGCGAAGAGTTGGGGGAAACCTTAATCGGCTGCATCGACGTGGCGACAGGCCGTCAGTTTAGCGAAGCGGAATTGGACGAAATCGGCAAACAATACGGCGTCCGCCGCCCTGAAATGCTGAAAAACATCACGTTCGGCGAGCTGAAAGGCCGTCTGAAAAATGTGGAACACGAAGGCTTTATGGTATTTGATGCCCAAAACGGCGAAATGCTGTTCAAACTCAAATCGCCGTATTACTTGATTTCCAAGTTTCTGGGACGAAGCAACGAAGGCAACATCGGACGCAAGCTCGACAAACGCCACGTCGACGAAGAGTTTTACCCTTTAATCGACCACATCCGCGAGCATCGCGAAGCGTTCAACGCCATACCGGAATTGGATAAGATTGCGTTTATCCAAGCATTCTTGCGGCAACTGTAAGGCCGTCTGAAAATATATGGAGCAACATGTATTTATTTTCCGCGCTCGTATGCTTCAATTTCGCCGACTTTAGGTGCATAGCCGCTGTTTGTGTCGTGACGCAAGTCCAACCAGATATCGACCAATGCCCAAGCAGCCGGAGCGGCAATCACGTTTTGCCCCATACATAAAACCTGCGCATCATAGTTTTCCACCGAGCCGCGGAGCGTGAGTAAATCATGCGCAGTTGCCGCACGTATGCCGCGCACTTTATTGGCGGCGATTGCCGTGCCCACGCCGGTGCCGCAAATCAACAGCGCACGGTCGGCGCGTCCTGCGACGACTTCTTCGGCTGCGGCAAACGAGAGTTGCGGATAGGTTCCTTCTGGCGAGGATAAATCGACCAAGCTGCTGACGCGCGCGTCGTTTTGAAGATGCACTTTGAGCGCGTCTTTCAATATTACGCCGTTGGCCGGCGCGGCAATAACCAAACGCATAAAAACTCCTTGAAGCATACAATAAACATTATTCAGCATACGCCTGCGCGTGATACGATTCAAGCTTGCAACGCAGAGAGCACGGTATGAGCAAAACCTACTTCACATCAGACCTACATTTCTCACATAAAAACATCGCCAAATTTTGCCCGCAATTTCGACCGTTCGATAACGTGGAGCAGATGGATGAATTTTTAATCCGGACATGGAATGAAACTGTTTCGCCTGAAGATACGGTGTACAACTTGGGCGATTTTTCCTTTGCCCAAGACCATAAGCAGATAGAGCGCGTTTTGTTGCGCTTGAACGGGCAACATCACTTGATTTACGGCAATCATGATCATGTGATTCGGCAGCATGCCGATTTTTTCCGCAGCCAAACCAAGCATGACGGCCATCCGCTGCTGTCGTCCATACGGCCGTATTTGAAACTCAAATTGCCGGAAATTAAGAATACGCTGGTTCTCTTTCACTATCCGATTCAGGAGTGGGACGGCTGTTATCAGGGCTGGTATCACTTGTACGGCCATTTGCATGACAGGGTGGCGGAAATCAAAGGGCGTGCTTTAAATGTCGGATTTGATTTGCACGGCCGTTTTTTGACGGCACAAGACGTCGATAAGTTTTTGTGCGATTTGCCTAAAATTTCGTATTTTGGCGAAGCAGGGTTGAAAGCCAACTCGCCGGAAGAAGCGGCTGAGCTGGTGTCTCGGAAACTGGCGCAGTTAAATCAGGTATAATTTCAGACGGCCTTTGCGGATTTCCGGCAAAGGCCGTCTGAATATCAATTTCCCATTTTTGAGTGATACATGGAAAACCTTTTGGCTTACTTACTACAAAAAATCAGCCTCCCCAATCAATCCGGCAAGGACAAGTCATGAGTGGTAAGCCTTTGAAGTATCCCGTTTCCGCTTTGGTCGTTTTGCATGATAAAGACGGCAATATCCTGCTGATTGAACGTACGGCGCCGCAAGGTTTTTGGCAGTCGGTCACCGGCAGCTTGGAAGAGGGCGAGCGTATCGAAGAAACCGCATGGCGCGAAGTGTGGGAAGAAACCGGTATCCGCCTTGCAGACGGACAGCTGGAAAACTGGCACGACAGCACCATTTATGAAATCTATCATCACTGGCGCCATCGCTATCCCAAAGGCGTTTTTGAAAACCGCGAACACATCTTCTCAGCCCAAATTCCGCGCGATACGCCCATCGTCCTGCAACCGGACGAACACGTTGCCTACGGTTGGTTTGGTGCGGAAGAAGCGGCGGAAAAAGTGTTTTCCCCTTCCAATAAACGCGCAATTTTAGAATTGGTCAAAAGGCTGAATGCTAAAAAGACAATCTGAATACGACAGTTTCACATTTTCAGACGGCCTTGGGTTTGCTATACTTTCGCCGTTTGACTCTCTTTAAAATCAAAGGAAACCATCATGGCAGACTTCAACAAAATCCTGACCCCGGGCGATGTGGACGGCGGCATCATCAACGTTGTCAACGAAATCCCAGCGGGCAGCAACCACAAAATCGAGTGGAACCGCAAATTAGCCGCTTTTCAACTCGACCGCGTTGAACCGGCAATTTTCGCCAAACCGACCAACTACGGCTTCATTCCGCAAACTTTGGATGAAGACGGCGACGAATTGGACGTATTGCTGGTTACCGAGCAGCCTTTGGCAACCGGTATTTTCCTGGAAGCACGCGTTATCGGCGTGATGAAATTTGTTGACGACGGCGAAGTGGACGACAAAATCGTCTGTGTTCCAGCCGACGACCGCAATAACGGCAATGCCTACAAAACTTTGGCCGATTTGCCGCAACAACTGATCAAACAAATCGAGTTCCACTTCAACCACTACAAAGACCTGAAAAAAGCAGGTACCACTAAAGTTGAATCTTGGGGCGATGTAGAAGAAGCGAAACAAGTCATCAAAGAATCCATCGAACGTTGGAACAAACAAGCCTAATCGGTTTGTCCCGTCCAATATCAAGGCCGTCTGAAAGCAAAGTTCAGACGGCCTTTTTATGTTTCAAACCGATATAACAAAATCGTCTTTAAAACAAACAAACCATTCTTTCTCATTTTCAGACGGCCTCATTAAAGTAACGCCTATACCAAAAATAAGGAGTGCTTCAATGACTGCTACCACAACTGACCCACGCGCCAAGCTGCCTGAGACGCCTTTGTCTGGCAACGAAGCCTTGAAAGAGCGCAGCGATTATCTGCACGGTACGATTAAGGAAGAGTTGAAAGACGATTTTACCGGCGGCTTTACTGCCGATAACTTTCAGCTTATCCGCTTCCACGGCATGTACGAACAGGACAACCGCGATATCCGTGCCGAGCGTACCGAACAAAAACTTGAGCCTTTAAAAAACATGATGTTGCGTTGCCGTTTGCCCGGCGGCATCATTACGCCGAAGCAGTGGCTGGGTATCGACAAATTTGCCGGTGAAAATACGATTTACGGCTCTATCCGCCTGACCAACCGTCAAACCTTCCAATACCACGGCATTTTGAAAACCGATTTAAAACAGGCACATCAGGCATTGCACAAACTAGGTCTCGATTCCATTGCCACAGCCAGCGATGTCAACCGCAATGTGTTGTGTACCAGCAATCCGGTGCAAAGCACGTTGCATCAAGAAGCCTACGAATGGGCGGCGCGCATCAGTATGCACCTCCTGCCGCGCACCATGGCATATGCCGATGTCTGGCTGGACGGTGAAAAAGTGTTCTCGACCGAGCCGACCGAGCCGCGCAATAAAGAAATTGCCGACGACGTAGAGCCGATTTTGGGTAAAACCTATCTGCCGCGCAAATTCAAAACCGCCGTTGTGATTCCGCCCGATAACGATGTGGACATTCATTCCAACGATTTGGGTTTTGTGGCGATTGCAGAAAACGGCAAGTTGGTGGGCTTCAATGTATTGGTCGGCGGCGGTTTATCCAGCGAACACGGTAATACCAAAACTTATCCGAACACTTCTTACGAATTTGGTTTCGTTCCGCTGGAATACACCCTCAACGCCGCCGAAGCCGTCGTCAGCACCCAGCGCGACTGGGGCAACCGCAGCGACCGCAAAGCAGCGCGTACACGCTATACGCTGCAACGCGTCGGCGTAGATGTGTTCAAAGAAGAAGTCGAAAGGCGCATGGGCATTAAATTTGAACCTATCCGCCCTTACGAATTTACGCATCGCGGCGACCATATCGGCTGGGTACAAGGACATGAAGGCAACTGGCATTTGACTTTGTTTATTGAAAACGGCCGCCTGCTCGACTATCCCGGCAGGCCGTTGAAAACAGGTATCCGCGAAATTGCCAAAATCCATCCCGGCGACTTCCGTCTGACGGCCAACCAAAATCTGGTGGTTGCCAATGTGCCGCCGGAATTAAAAGATACGATTGATAAAATCGCCAAAGATCATGGATTAATCAGCAAATCGATTACTATCCAGCGTGAGAACTCGATGGCCTGCGTTGCCTTGCCGACTTGCCCGCTGGCAATGGCGGAGGCCGAACGTTTCCTGCCGACATTCTCCGATAAAATTGACGAAATGTTCGCCAAATATGGCTTGGAAGACGAATACATCGTTTTGCGCGTAACCGGTTGCCCCAACGGTTGCGGCCGCGCCATGCTGGCAGAAATCGGTTTGGTCGGTAAAGCGGTCGGCCGCTACAACCTTTACGCAGGCGGCAACCGTGAAGGCACCCGCATTCCTCGTTTGTTTAAAGAAAACATTACCGAACCTGAAATCCTTGAAATTGTCGAAGGCTGGGTGGCAGATTGGTCTCGAAACCGTTTAGATGATGAAGGTTTTGGCGATTTCGCCATCCGTACCGGCATCGTCAAACCTGTATTGGACGCTCCGCGAGACTTCTGGGCATAACGCATACAGACAGATCCACAAGTCTACAATAAGAAAATAGAGAAAACCAAAGGCCGTCTGAAAATCTGATTTTCAGACGGCCTTTTATATTGTGCGAGTTTATATCAAAGATGGGGTATAAACCGAATCAGCGACGGCGGCCAAAGCCCCGACCCATGCTGGGGCGGCGGTAGTTGGAAGGCTGACGCGCGGTTTCGCGGTAACGCTGTTGCTGTTGAGCGTTTTGTTGCTGGGCACGCAGGGTGCGCGTATTCAGCTGTTGGCTGGTGCGTCCGTTTGGACGTGCGGTTTGATAATAGTTAGTACGGGCCTGACGGGCAATCGGGCTGTTTTGATTGCGCGCCTGTGTGAATTTGTTGGCCAATGCGTTGCCGATAAATGCACCGGCTGCCGCTCCCACCAAGCTTTGCAGTAGCCAGCTGCCGGTGGATTGGTCGTAGATGTATTGTTGGCCGTCTGTACCGGTTACCGGTTGGCCGTTGTTGCCGTTGGCTTGTGCTTCGGCAGGAATGGTGTCTTTCACGGCTTCAGGCGTGAGCTGGTAAACCGTATTGTCTTCTTGTTGGCCTGCTTGTTGTGCCAACTGTTGTTGTAATGCTTCGATTTGTTTTTGTTGCTGCTCAAGCTGCGCTTGGGTATTGTCTTTGCAGGCAGCGAGGGCAAAAGTGGAAAGGGCGGCTAAGGCAATCAGTTTTTTCATTGTTTTTCCTGAGAGAGGTTTGTCTTTGCCGAGATTTCGGCGGAGTGTGTTTGCCTAATATTAAACCATTTCCCTGTTTTTCAAGTGGTTTTACAAAATAATGTTGGAAAGTTGCGCTGCAAATGCACGGCTGTTAGCAGCCAGATTGCCCAGTGCAGGCATTTCGTGTTCGGTTTCGATAATCAGCAGGTTGGCAGGGCGGCGGGTGTGCAGGGACATTTGCATTTCAGCGGGAGAGAAGGGCATGTGATGGCGTTTGGCGAAAGCTTCGGCGCGTTTGTTGGCGGTTTTGAGCATAGGCAGCAGGGTAATATCCAAATGGAAACGGCGTACACCCAAAACCAAAATACGCGCTGCAAAGAAATCTGCTTCATCAGTAAAAACGTTGGGGCTGTTTTGATTGAAGTCGTGGCGCTCTGCGGCAATTAAAGTCGCGATGGTGCGCACTTGCGGAATCAGGGCTTCGCTGATGAGGCTGTCAGGCGAATCAGGCAAAGTGTGCATGTTGAGCATGCTGTGGTGGCTGTTGCTGTCAACGACCATGCGGCAGGTGTGTAACATTTGTGTTTGGCTGTGGATTTTAGTTGAGGCAGTCATGGCTGTATTCCTTATTTCTTAAAAATGGGTGGATTTAAGCGGCCATGGTGGGTATAAAAAAAGCCGCTCAAATGAGGCGGCTCTAATTTGCGTATTTTCAATTTGGTCTGTTTTAGACAAGCGCAAAAAAGTACCGCACGTTTGTGTGGTACCAATAGAAGAAAGTAGCAGAGCGTTGCGCGGTTTGCATAATGAAAATACGTCTTTAATGTATAAAAGAATGGAACGTAGTTTAAAACAAGAATGCCAGTAATTTCAATATCCAATCGACAAAACCCACTAATAAATCTACAAGTTGTTGTAATCCTTCCAATTTATTTTCTTTCGAGTGAGTCAAATTTGCATAATTATAATGCAAAACCGGGTAAATTGATAACAATCCGAGCAGGCTCTTTAAAAAGGCCGTCTGAAATTCAGCTTTCAGACGGCCTTTATTTTTGTTTATCCAATCAATAAACGTCGCGTTGGTAGCGTTTGTCTTCGCGCAGATCGTTGAGGTAGTCTTCGGCTTCGTCACGGCTGAGTTTGCCTTGGGTTTCGATGACTTCGATCAGGGCGTTTTCGACATCGCGTGCCATGCGTGTAGCGTCGCCGCAGACGTAGATGTGTGCGCCTTGTTGCAGCCAGTTCCAAACTTCGGCGGCGCGTTCGGTGATTTTGTGTTGGACGTAGACTTTGTGTTCGCCTTGGCGGCTCCATGCGAGGTCGGCGCGGGTGAGGAGGCCGTCTTTGCGCCAATCGCTCCATTCGAGTTGGTAGAGGAAGTCGTCGGCCAGGCGTTGGTTGCCGAAGAAGAGCCAGTTTTTTCCGCTGTCGCCATTGGCGGCACGTTGCTGTATAAAGGAGCGGAAGGGGGCGACGCCTGTGCCTGCGCCGATCATGATGATGGGGGTATCGCCGTTTTGGGGCAGGCGGAAGTTGGGGTTGTGTTCGACAAAGACGCGGATTTCGCTGCCTTCTTCGAGGCGTTCGCCCAAGTAGCCGGATGCTGCGCCGGTGTAGGTGTGGTCGTGGTGGTTGAAACGGACGACGCCTACGGTAAGGTGGACTTCTTCGCCGACTTCGTCTTGGGCGGAGGCGATGGAGTAAAGGCGCGGGGTTTGTGGGCGGAATAGGCTGTATAGGGTTTGTGCGTCCAGTGGGTGTGGATGGGCGGCAAATACGCCTACGGGCGGTGTGGCGGCGAGGTAGGCATCCAGTTGGGCTTTATCTGCGACTATGGTTTTGAGTTCTTCGTTGTTTGTTAATTCGGCGTATTGTTGGACGAAGGCGGGTGTGTTTTGGGTAATGTCTGCGGATTCGGTCAGGGCTGTGCGGATGTCGGTTTCGCGGCCGTCTGAAAGTTGGACGGTTTCGTTGCCGTTCAGTTGGTTGAGGTCGAGGATTTCTTGAACGAGGTCGGCGGCATTCAGCGGCCATACGCCGAGCGCGTCGCCTGCCTGATAATGAAGACCGGAGCCGCTGAGGTCGATTTCGATGTGTTCGACGTCTTTTTCTGCATCGCGCGAGGTGATTTTTTGGCGCACAGAGAGGGTGGCTGTGTAGGGTTTTTCTTTGGTGTAGACGGCATCGTTGCTTGGTGTTGCCGAGCCGTTTGGTGCAGCGGTTGTACTTGGGCTTGCTGCTTGGGCAGTTAACTCGGCTACTTTGGGTACGACGGCGGCAATCCATGCGTCGGCATCGGTTTGGAATTCTAAGTCGCAAATGCCCAAGTCGTTCAGACGGCCTGCGCCCAGTTCGGCAAATTTGGCATCAAAGTCTTTGCCTGCTTGGCAGAAGTTGGGATAGGAGGAATCGCCAAGGCCTAAGACGGCAAAGGTCAGTTTGCTGAGATCAGGTTTCTTTTTGCCGTAGATGAATTTGTACAGGGGCAGGGCTTCTTCGGGCGGTTCGCCTTCGCCTTGGGTGGAGGTAACTAAAAGCACGATGTCTTCGTCGGGCAGGGTTTTGCTTTTGAAATCGCTTGCGCTGCTGAGGCGGGCTTCTACGCCGGCGGCTTGAAGTTTGGCGTGTAATGATTCGGCAACGCTGCGGGCATTGCCGGTTTGTGAGGCGGAGAGGACTAATACGCGGCGGCTGACTGTTGAGGTGGCTGTTTGCAGGGAAGATGGTTCGGCTGCTATACCGGATATGCCTTGGCTTTGCGCCCAGCAATAGCCGGAGAGCCAGGCAAGTTGGGTAGGGGATAGTGTGGAGAGTTGGACGGAGAGTTCGGGTGGAAGCGGATTGGCTTGGCTCATTTGGATTCCTTTGTTGGACGGCTATAACCGATTGTTTGAATAATGGACAATCGCCACTTTAAACAGGCCGTCTGAAAAAAGGAAAGAATGCTTGGTTTTAATTTAAGATGATTTCGTTATATTCGGGAAGGTATTAGGTCGTCTGGACATGCTCATTCAGACGGCCTTGGATTGGATAGAAACGAGATTTTCAGTTTCCGCTGGAGAGTTTCATCACTACGACACCTGAGATGATGAGAAATGCGCCGAGCCAGCGGCCGAAGTTGGCGGCATCGTTGAAAAATACAACGCCTACCAAAAAAGCCCCTGCCGCGCCTATGCCTGTCCAGACGGCGTAGGCTGTACCCATCGGAATACTTTTTTGGGCAAGGTAAAGGAAGTATCCGCTGCCGACGATGCAGGCAAGCGCGGCGGCAAAGCCATGCCAGCGGTAGCCTTCCTGTTGTGCCAATTTCAAGCCCAATGGCCAGCCGATTTCCAGCATACCGGCTAAGATTAAATAAAACCAACTCATAATATGTCCTGATAGTGTGTTAAGGTTTCAGACGGCCTTGGAAAGATTGTTTTCTTCCGAGAGTTCAACGCGTTGTCCGATATCTTTTAGATTGGAGTATTGTTCGACCAAGCGCGGTACATCGTCCAAGCTCATTGCAAACATCCATAAATAAGTGCTGACGGAATAGATATGGCCGGCGCTGCCATAGCCTTTAAGCGTCATGTGTATAAAGGCAAAGCCGAATAATACGCTCATCGCCATGCCGATACTGAGATAGCCTAAGGCTTCGCGGTTGGAAATCAGCACGCGTAGTTTGGCAACCCAGCCATAGTGGCGGTAGAGCTGATGCTCGTTGCCGTCGCGGATGAGGTGGTTGTCGCGTTCAAGCCGGTTGTTTAAACGGAAATATAGGTTTTCGCTGATGGCGGCAAAACGCGGCAGCAACCATAAAAACAGGGCAAGTATCGCGACAGCCAATACGCCCACCCAAAATTCCAATATCAGCAACATCATACATGCACCGAAGATGGAGACCAGCGAAGTAGCAGCGATGGGCAGGTGTTCTTCAAAAAAACTGACAAACTCACGCGATAGGGCAACGCGTGCGGTAATGGCGGAATGCGGTACTTCTCGCTTGCGCTGTTCCAAAACGACCGGGACGGCGATTTCGGTATAGATTTGGGTAAATGTGCGCGTATCGGCTGCTCGGCGGGCGGCTCCGATTATCCACATTAATAAAACCACCACACCATACAACATTGCCTGCCAGACGTTGCCTTCCATAACGGCATTAATCGCCCAGCCGCCAAACACGGGATATACCAGCAAGAGTAGATTATCCAAGCCGACGAGAGAGAAGGTTGTGATGAGTTTGCGGCGGTGTGTTTGACCGATGTGTTTCAACATTTTCCACATGGTTGCCCTCCTTATTTAGTATTGAGGGTTTGCGCCATTAATTCGGCCAATGCGTCCAAATCGGCAAACAGTCGGACTGCACGTTTTTCACCGAAGGCGGTAAAAATTCGTTTGCTGAATTCTTGCATGTTTTGCACCAGTGGTGCAGCGGATTCCTTGCCTTGCTCGGTCAGCGACAATAAGCGTTCGCGTTTGTCTTGTTCGCTTTCGTGAAATGTCAGCAAGCCTTGTTCGGCCAGCGTTTTGCATGTGCCGGAAACGGTTTGCTTGGGCAGGCTCCATTCTTCGCCTATGTATTTTTGAGTGCGGCTGCCTTCGGTGGCTAAGGTGTAGAGAACGGCGAAGGTATTGTAGTTGGTGTTTTGCTGTTTAATCCATTGGTCAAATGCGCTGTCTATGTGGCTGATGCGCATACCGAGTTGGTCAAGTTGATTCATAAATTGGTCTCGATATTGACTAATTGGATGCGGATTATAGTCATATTTAGGACTAATTGCAAATAGAAGGCCGTCTGAAACAATCATTTTCAGACGGCCTTGAAACCGTTAAAATAATTAATGTAGAAACGATATATTCAAACTACGATAAACCTAATAAAACCATCTTTAGCACATACGCCATGATTCATTTCTTATCTCAAAATATTTCATCTAAACAAGCCACTGCCATCGGGCTGCTTGCCGTTGCTTTGTGGAGCTTTGTCATTTCTCTGATACGCTCTTTGAGCCTGCATATGGGGGCAGTGGGCGGCGCGGCAATGATGTACACCCTGTCCACCGTATTGATTTGGCTGATTTTTGGCCGGCCGCATTTGCGCAATTACAACCGCAGCTATCTGTTTTGGGCAAGCGTGTTTTTTGTCGGCTGCGAACTGTGTTTGTCGCTCTCGGTCGGCTTTGCACAAAACGCAAGACAGGCGGTAGAAATCGGCATGGTCAATTATTTGTGGCCGACGTTTACCATTGTCGGAGCGGTATATTTCAATAAACAGCCGTCAAAATGGTGGATAGTCATCGGCTTTGTGCTGTCGTTTTTTGGGATTGCCACTGTACTGGGCGGCGATGTCGGCTTATCGATTTCCGGCATTTACCACAATGTCCGCACCAATCCCGGCGGCTACATCATGGCATTTGCGGACGCAGTGTTTTGGGCGGCATATTGCACGCTGACGGCGCGCGTAAAGGCGGAAGGCAGCAGCGTCGGCTTCTTCTTTGCGCTGGTGTCGATACTTTTGTGGATAGAGTATTTTCTCAGCGGCGCGGATACGTTGAGTTTTGATTCTGTATCGCTCGGCTATGCCGTTGCCGCCACATCTTGCATGGGTTTGGGCTATGCAGTGTGGAATATCGGTATTTCGCGTGGCAACCTGACCGTATTGGCGGGTGCATCTTATTTCATTCCGGTATTGTCTGCGGTAGTGTCATCATTTTTGATCAGCGCGCCTTTGTCCATGACATTTTGGCAGGGGGCGGGAATGGTGTGTTTAGGATCGATTGTGTGTTGGTTGGCAACCCGGAGAAAACGGGGGGCGTGAAGCAATATCCCATAGCTTTGCGATATAACGAAAACAGCTTTTTTAACAACCAAACATTCTTTCCCATTTTCAGACGGCCTGTTTAAAGTAGCAGTCAGTTTGAGAAATCACGAGAAATGGGAAAGAATCATGACCGCAGCTTCCGCTCCGCTTTTACGCTTCATTACCGCCGGCAGTGTCGATGACGGCAAATCCACCCTCATCGGCCGCCTGCTCTACGACAGCAAAACCTTACTGACCGACCAGATTGACAAGCTCAACCGTGCCACTGAAAACGGCGAAACGCCCGACTTTGCCAGTTTGACAGACGGCCTTGCCGCCGAGCGCGAACAAGGCATTACCATTGACGTGGCCTACCGTTATTTCGCCACGCCCAAACGCAAATTCATCATTGCCGATACGCCGGGACATGAACAATACACGCGTAATATGGTTACCGGCGCATCGACTGCCGATGCCGCTATTATTTTGGTCGATGCCACACGCGTCGATTTTTCAGGCAGCGAACCTGTCCTCCTGCCCCAAACCAAACGCCACAGTGCGATTCTGAAACTTCTGGGCTGCCCCAACATCATCGTCGCCGTAAACAAACTCGACCTGCTCGACTTTGACGAAGCCAAATATCAAGCCATTACCGAGGCCTACCGCAAACTGGCAGAGCAAATCGGCCTTAAAGCAAAAATCCACTTCCTGCCCATCAGCGCCTTGAAAGGCGACAATATCGTCAATGCAAGCAGTCAAACCCCGTGGTATCAAGGTTTGCCGCTTTTGCCTTTGCTCGAAAGCCTGCCAGTCAACCGTCAAAATGCCGCCGACCAAGCCACGCATTTTCCCGTACAACGTGTGGCGCGCCAAGACGGCAGCAGCAGCGACGACTTCCGCGGCTATCAAGGCAGATTGGAAGCGGGCCGTCTGAAAGTGGGCGATGAAGTCAAAGTTTTACCCAGCGGCCATGTTGCCAAAGTTGCCGAAATCTATAATGCAAACGGTAAAACCGAATCTGCCGAGGCAGGGGAAGTGTTGACTGTCGTTTTGGATGCAGACATCGATATTTCACGCGGCAACAGCATTGTTTCAGCCGACAGTGTCATTGTTCCCGAACAACAATTTCAAGCCGCGCTTTGCTGGTTTGACGATATTCCGCTCAATCTGCGCCGCAAATATTTGTTGAAACACACTACCCAAACCACGCCCGTAAAAATCAGCGAAATTGCCTACGTTTGGGACGTGAACACCCTCAGCCGGGTTGAATCCGCTGAAACGCTCAAGCTCAACGACATCGGAAGTATCAGCTTCAAAACCCAACAGCCGCTCGCCGCTGCCGCATACGAAGAGAATCATGCACAAGGCGCGTTTATTTTGATTGACGAAGCCACCAACCATACTGTCGCGGCAGGCATGATACGCAAAATCTGCGAAGCAAACAGTTTTGAAATTTAAAAGAAAAGTTGAAATAAAAAAAAAGGCCGTCTGAAGTTTCAGACGGCCTGTTATTTTATCCAAGTCGGAAATGCTTATGCGCCGTAAACCGGATATTTATTGCACAAAGCAGTCACTTGTTCACGGACTTTGGCGAGGTTGGCTTCATCTTCAGGATTGGCCAATACGTCGGCAACCAAGTTTGCCAATACGCGTGCGTCGGCTTCGTTAAAGCCGCGTGTAGTCATGGCGGCGGAGCCGATGCGGATGCCGGAGGTAACGAATGGTTTTTCTGGATCATTCGGAATAGCGTTTTTGTTGACGGTAATGTGTGCTTTGCCCAAAGCGGCTTCGGCGGCTTTGCCGGTGATTTTCATCGGTTGCAGGTCAACGAGGAAAACGTGGCTTTCAGTACGGCCGGAAACGATGCGCAAACCGCGTTTAACCAACTCTTCCGCCATGGCGGCAGCATTGATTTTCACTTGTTTTGCGTATTGTTTGAACTCAGGTTGCAACGCTTCTTTAAACGCCACGGCTTTGGCAGCGATAACGTGCATTAACGGACCGCCTTGCAGGCTTGGGAAGATGGAAGAGTTCAGCGCTTTTTCGTGGGTATTATCACGGCACAAAATCACACCGCCGCGAGGGCCGCGCAGGGTTTTGTGGGTGGTGGTGGTTACGAAGTCGCAGAATGGCACGGGGTTAGGATATTCGCCGCCGGCAATCAGACCGGCGTAGTGCGCCATGTCGACAAAAAGGTATGCGCCGACTTTATCGGCGATTTCGCGGAATTTTGCCCAGTCGATTTGCAACGCGTAGGCAGATGCACCGGCCACAATCATTTTAGGTTTATGTTCAAGAGCCAAGCGTTCTACTTCGGCATAATCGAGAACTTCGTTTTCATCCAAACCATAAGTAATGGCGTTGTAGAGTTTGCCGGAGATGTTGACGCTTGCGCCGTGGGTCAAGTGGCCGCCGTGTGCCAGAGACATGCCCAAAATAGTGTCGCCCGGTTTCAAAACAGAAGCGTACACAGCTTGGTTGGCTTGCGAGCCGGAGTGCGGTTGGACATTGACATATTCTGCGCCAAACAACTCTTTAGCGCGGTCAATCGCCAATTGTTCGACAATATCAACGTATTCGCAGCCACCGTAGTAGCGTTTGCCAGGATAGCCTTCAGCATATTTGTTGGTCAATTGCGAACCTTGGGCTTCCATAACGGCACAGCTGACGTAGTTTTCAGAGGCGATCAGCTCGACGTGGTCTTGCTGGCGCTTGTCTTCTTGGGCGATGGCTGCTGCCAAATCGGGGTCATATTGTGCGAGGGTAACGCTTTTTGAAAACATGTTCTCGATTCCTTTGTGATGGGCTGAAAATATAGGATGGAGTGCTGCGAATTGGTTCAAGATGAACTATTTTTCTTGCATTGTCAACAATTGTGTCGGGTGTTTGGTTTCAGACGGCCTGAGATTAAAGGGTTTATTTGAAAATATCATCTTGTTTTAAATGAAAATCCATTTTTTCCAGAAGCGCGGCTAAGTCGGCTTCTGCTTGGGCAGCCTTAAGATTTTTTGCCAGTTCTACTAAGGCTACTGCATTTAATCGTTCTTTCTCCAGCCGTAGAGCTTCTTCGCTGAAGATTTTGATATTGTCTGCCGATTCGGCGGTATCTATTTTTTCAAATGGATAAAATGATTCTTCGTGCACGGCCAAACCGTCGGGCAAGGGGGCAGCATGGTTGAAATCGGCATCATTGACCGGCATCCATGAAGGATGGTTTTCAAGCAGGATAAATTGTCCGTCCATGCCGTTGATATGACGGAATAGGGTGGTTCGGCCATTGTGTAAACGCATAAGCCCGATTGTATGCCCAAGTCGGTAAGCCGTCTATAAAGCCGTTTCTTTCTATTTTGGCGCTAACTTATGTTGATATTATTAATTTTGATGTAAAACAGTTTCGACTTAAAAAAGACTGGATAAAACGCCCGTGTTTGTTATAATGAAGCTAAAGATTGATTCGTCCTAGTTTTTGACCGCAGTACTTTTTTATTTAATTAACAAGAGAGGAAAACAAAATGTTTCCAGAATATCGCGATTTGATTTCTAAACTGAAACAAGAAGATGCACACTTTGCCCGTTTGTTTGACGAGCACAATGAGCTGGACGATAAAATCACCGGTTTGGTTAACAACCCTGTTACCAGCGGTGCCGAAGAGATTGAAGAGCTGAAAAAAGCCAAACTCAAACTCAAAGACGAATTGTATGCTCTTCTGCAAAAAGCAGCAGGCAAATAATTAAAAATTGAATAAGGCCGTCTGAACGGTATGATAGGAATCTCGGATTTCGTTTCATACTGTTTCAGACGGCCTTTTTACTTGTTTGGTATTTTGTTATTTCTATTAGCACAATTTAACTTTATTTGTAAATCACTCTTAATTGCATTGAAAACTCTGTTAAGTTTATTTAAAATCCAAAACGATTTTCATTTTAATTTTAAACAAACAAAACCAAGAGAAACAATGCAATGAAAACATTCACACTCGCTATTTTGCCTTTGGCGTTAATTAGTGCATTCTCACACGCAGCTGAAGAGAAAGCTGTTGAACAGGCTGAAGTCGATACCGTTTACGTTACTGCCGAGAAGCAGTTGCAACAGTCGCTCGGCGTATCGCGTATTTCTAAAGACGACATCGACAAGCGTCCTGCAGTCAACGATATTTCCGAATTTGTCCGCACCATGCCAGGCGTCAACCTGACCGGCAATACGGCAACAGGTCAGCGTGGCAACAAACGTCAAATCGACTTGCGCGGTATGGGCCCTGAAAATACATTGATTCTGATTGACGGCAAGCCGGTTAATTCGCGCCAGTCCGAGCGTATCAGTATGCGTGGTGAACGCAATACGCGTGGCGACAGCAACTGGGTGCCGGTTGAAGAGATTGAATCCATTACCGTCTTGCGCGGTCCGGCGGCGACCCGTTACGGCTCCGGCGCGATGGGCGGCGTGGTCAATATTGTTACCAAAAAAGTACCGAAAGAATTCAAAGGATCAGTGAACTATTACACTAACCAGCCGCAAGACAGTAAGGAAGGGGCAACCAACCGTGTCGGCTTCAACCTTGGCGGGCCGATTATCCAAGACGTATTGGGCTTCCGTATCTACGGCAATTTCAACAAAACCGATGCCGATTCCACAGACATTAACCGCGATTCTATCACCACTGTTACTACGAAAAACGGCCCGATACGGGAACGCGGACGTGTCGTTGTGCCTGCCGGACAAACCCGCACTGTTACCAACACCACCTATGGAGCGGCAGGGGTGGAAGGTGTGAAGAATAAAGATATAGCCGGCCGTCTACAATGGAAAATCAGTCCATCACAAACCCTGATTTTAGACAGCAGCTACAGCCGTCAGGGTAATATCTACAACGGCGATTCGCAAAACTCTAATGCTGCCAATACACGGACCGTCATTACAGATACTGCCACAGGTGCGGTGATTTCCGACACTGAATCGACCCTGCGCGAAATCTACCGGAGCGGCATTAAGGAAACCGCCCGCCTCTACCGTTCTTCCTATGCCCTGACCCATGACGGCGCATGGGACTGGGGCGATACTAAAAACGTATTGAGCTACGAACGCACCACCAACAGCCACCTGCCCGAAGGTTTGGCAGGCGGGCCTGAGGGCAGCTATGTCGGCACGGAATACGTCCAAAGCCGTCTGAAAAACCTGCGTTTCAGCAGCGAGGCCAACATACCGTTCGAACTCGGCGTAGAAAACGTACTGACCGTCGGTGCGGAATTTACCGACAGCAAACTGGACGATCCCTCATCCAACCGCCAAGGCTTTACCGACCAAGGCCAAACATCGACCTTCCCGGGCGTTTCCGCCATACGTGGCGGCAAAACATCGCAGCAGAACAAGGCAATCTATGTCGAAGACAATATTTCGCTGACCCCGTCCACCAAACTGATACCGTCCCTGCGCTACGACCACAACAGCAAAAGCGGCGGCAACTGGAGTCCCGCGCTCAACTTCTCCCAGCAGATCGGCGCAAACTGGCTGGTCAAAGGCGGCATCGCGCGCGCCTACAAAGCCCCCAACCTGTACCAAAGCAACCCCGAATTCATCCTGTACACGCGCGGTAACGGCTGCCCCGTGGAATTGGGCAGCAACCCACACTGCTACTTTATGGGCAATGCCAACCTAAAACCCGAAACCAGCGTCAATAAGGAAATCGGCATCGAATTCGAAAAAAACGGCTGGCAGGCCTCGGCAACCTACTTCCACAATGCCTACCGCAACAAGATCATCACCGGCACGGAAATCGTAGCCCGCAGCAGCACCAGCACGGGCATCCTCTACCAATGGGACAACTCGCCGAGGGCGACTGTTTCCGGCCTGGAGGGCAACCTCGTCATCCCCCTGCACAACACACTGAAATGGAGCAACAACTTCACCTACATGCAGAAATCGGAAGACTACAAAGGCAACCCCCTATCGCTGATTCCGAAGTTCACTATCAACAGCACGCTGGCCTGGACGCCGAACGAACGCTTTGACGCCAACCTGACCTTCACCCAATACGGCCGCACCAAACCGCGTTCGGTCGCCATCAACAACATCGAACAAAGCGGCAGCGGCGGCAGCGGAGAAACCCTGGCTTCAGCCCGCAACCAAACCGTTTTGGGCGGATACGGCATCTGGGGCATCAACGCCGGTTACAAATGGAACAAACGCGTGGCCGTGCGCGGCGGCATCAGCAACCTGTTCGACAAAAAACTGTACCGCACCGGCAACGGCGCGCAGACCTACAACGAGCATGGTCGTGCCTTCTACGGCAGTTTGAAAGTATCGTTTTAAGTAGAAGCATATTAAATAAGGCCGTCTGAAACGGTGTGAAATGAAATCTAGGATTTCTGACACAGGGTTTCAGACGGCCTTTTTGATTTTAAATTTAGAAGTATTTGTTGTTACGGAATTTGCTTCACTTTTTTAGAAAAGTAAAAAGGGCAACACTCGCCGCCCTATGAATCTAAAAGATTTATTCGACCCAAGTCACCATTTCTTCAATCGGTTTGCGTGATTTTTTGGTGATTTCTTTGGCTCGATAGCCGAATGTTGCCGCTACGGATACGCCCCATTCATTGGCATCAAACAGGCCTTCTGCCGCCAATACTTCGTTCATTTTGTCGTAGTTGAAGCCTTCGATTGGGCAGGAATCGATGCCGATGGCCGCTGCGCCTGTAAGCATATTGGCCAAAGCAATATAGGTCTGCTTGCCGCTCCAGTCAAAGAGTGCGCGTTGGTCGTCGGCAATTTTAATGTCGGTTTCTTGGAAGCTTTTGTATCTTGCTAACGCTTTTTCCAGTTGCTCTCCTTGCAGGCCCCTGCGTTCGGCAACACTGCGGAAGAACGGGGTATCGTAACGGGCATTTTTCTTGGCAAGGATAATCACCAGATGGCTGCAGTCGTCCAGTTGGAATTGCATCCCCCAGCTGAAAGGCTTGATTTTCTCACGCAGGGCTTTGTTTTGAATCACCAAGAATTTCCATGGCTCGGAGCCGACAGAGCTGGGTGAGAGGCGGGCAAATTCTAAAATCGCTGCAAAATCTTCTTGGCTGATTTTTTTGTTAGGATCGTAATAACGGGTGGAACAGCGATTTTCGAATACTTGCAGCATTTGTTCGCGTGTAATTTGATTCATCTGGTTTTCCTAATAAATGAAGATGTTATTCCAATATCCGGTTTCTTTTGAGGCATCATTACCGGCATAACCTTAAGGAGGAAACAGGCTGGGGCAACACCATGTTAAATCAAACCTGACGGTCAGGCTATCTTTTAATTCTGAATTTCGCAAAAAAATTCGATAAATATCAATATCAATACGAAAAGGCCGTCTGAAACTTTAAACGTTTAAAGTTTCAGACGGCCTTTGATTTCAAATCCTGATTACAGATGAGGATTCATCAGGTTTTCTGGGGAGAGGATGCGGTTGAGCTCTTCTTCGCTCAACAGACCGCGCTCCAATACGACTTCACGCACGCCTTTGCCGGTTTGGGCGCAGATTTTGCCGACCAAGTCGCCGTTGTGGTGGCCGATGTACGGATTCAAATAAGTAACCAAACCGATGGAGTTGAAAACGTAGCGTTCGCAGATTTCGCGGTTGACCGTAATGCCTTTGACGCATTTTTCGGACAGGTTGACCGCGGCGTTGCCCAAGAGGGAAATGGTTTCAAACATACATTGGGCGATTACCGGCTCCATAACGTTCAGCTGCAACTGACCTGCTTCGGCTGCGAAAGTGATGGTGGTGTCGTTGCCGATGACTTTGAAGCAGACTTGGTTGACGACTTCGGGAATCACGGGATTGACTTTGGCAGGCATAATGGAAGAACCGGCTTGCAATTCAGGCAGATTGATTTCTTTCAAACCGGCGCGCGGACCAGAAGAGAGCAAGCGCAAGTCGTTACAGATTTTGGACAGTTTGACGGCTGTGCGTTTCAATGCGCCGTGTACCATCACATATGCGCCGCAGTCGGAGGTCGCTTCGATCAGGTTTTCAGTCAGTTTGCAAGGCAGGCCGCTGACTTCGGAGAGTTTCTCAACAACCAAAGCTGCATAGCCTTTAGGTGTATTCACGCCTGTACCGATGGCGGTGGCGCCGAGGTTGACTTCAAGCAGCAGGGAGCGGGTGCGGTCGAGGTTGAGGATTTCTTCTTCCAACAACACTTGGAAAGATTGGAATTCTTGGCCGGCAGTCATCGGCACGGCATCTTGAAGCTGGGTGCGGCCCATTTTCAAAACGTCTTTAAATTCTTCGGCTTTGGCGGCAAAGGCATTTTTCAGGATGGCCAGTTTGTCGAGCAATTCGCCGATGCTGTAATACACGGCAAGGCGGAAGCCGGTAGGGTAGGCGTCGTTGGTGGATTGGCTGGCGTTGACATGGTCCATCGGATTGACGATGTCGTAGTGGCCTTTTTCGTGACCCAAGACTTCCAATGCGAGGTTGGCAATGACTTCGTTGGTATTCATGTTGACCGAAGTACCGGCGCCGCCTTGATAAACGTCGGATGGGAATTGGTCGAGGCAGCGGCCTTTGACCAATACTTCATCGCAGGCTTTTTCGATGGCGGCCGCGATTTCCGGCTTGATGGCACCCAATGCGCCGTTGGCTTGCGCGGTGGCTTTTTTAACCATGACCATGCTGCGGACAAATTGCGGTACGTCGGAAATTTTTTGTGTGGAAATTTTAAAGTTTTCAATGGCGCGCAAAGTATGGATGCCCCAATAAACATCGGCGGGGATTTCGCGGTCGCCCAATAAATCGTGTTCGATTCGTACAGTCATTTCTCTTACCTTCTCGTATAGTTGTGTTGGTGTGCATTATGCGTTTGGAACATTAGCCCAGTTCGGCAAGATTGTCCAGTCTATAAGGCTTAATCGTCAGGATGAAGGCGCGCTGCTTCACGCTCTTTTGCGGCTGTCTCTTTATCTTTCAATTTCGCACCCAAGCCCAACATTTTTTCATATTCGGATTGCGGCGTGCCATCCTCTTCCATGCCGAATGCGCTGGCATTGACCCAAAGGGAAAGCAGGGAAACGATGAAGGCGAAAAAACCAACGATATACCAAAACATTTTTTTCTTCCTTGTGTGTCTGCGGGTGCAGATTGTTGTGGTTTGTAAAGATGTGAATGTAGCACAAACGCGGTTGGGTTTAAATTCTTCTCCCACATCCTTTCATTGATTTACCTGTAAGTGTTTAGAAAAGAAAAGGCCGTCTGAAAAGTAAGACTTTTCAGACGGCCTCGGAGGCTTTGTCGGGAAGATTTAGCCGCCGCATGCGCCGCAGCAACCGCCTTCGCCATGACCGCCGCGTTTTTCTTCGTTGTTGATAACGGGCAGTTCAGTTTCTTCGGTTTGCTCTTTTTTCTCTTCAGGCAAATCGTTTACTTTGATTTTGTTTTCTTCGGACATGATACATCCTTTCAATGGATTGAGGAGTGGAAAGATTCATAAAGATAGCATCTTTAAGCCGATAAACCAAGCAGCACAAAACTGCCTTGTGATAATGCCATGACTTGGAACAATAAATTTGCTTGTAAAAGCGTTCAGGCCGTCTGAAAAAATCTAAAGAGGAATATTGGTTTTATGGTTTGAAATGGCAGCAGAAAGATTTAAGAATGCTTGATTTGAAGGGATAAACTGACATTGATTTCAAAAAACAATACAATGTTATCATCATCTGGAAACAGCCAATTTATCGGAGCATATATGTATTCACACCACAGCGAACGCCATTTCAGCGACCGCAACAACTGGCTTAGGGCAAGCGTATTGGGTGCCAATGACGGCCTGATTTCCACTGCCTCGCTGTTGACGGGCGTAGCCGCAGCCGCGCCTGATTTCCAAACCCTGCTGTTGACGGGCGTTTCGGCGCTGATTGGGGGCGCGGTGTCAATGGCGGCGGGGGAGTATGTTTCCGTGTCCAGCCAATCGGATACGGAAAAAGCCGATTTACACAAAGAACGCTACGAATTGGCAAATAATCCTGATGCGGAGTTGGAAGAGCTGACGGAAATTTACCGCCGCCGCGGTTTGTCCGACCCGCTCGCCACAGAGGTGGCCAAAGCCTTGATGGAACACGATGCACTCGCCGCTCATGCACGTGACGAAATCGGCATTACCGAAGCCTCTGCCGCCCAACCCATGCAGGCCGCGCTGGCTTCTGCCGCTTCATTTTGTGCAGGCGCAATTTTGCCTTTACTGGTTGCGTTGACGGCTTCTACCGCCATTGTTCCAGCCTTGGCAGTTTCCACTTTGTTCGGACTGGCCGGACTGGGCTATGTCTCTGCCAAACTAGGCGGCGCGCCTGTCGTTCCTGCCGTTTTGCGCGTGTGCTTATGGGGCGTTGCGGCATTGGTGATAACCGGATTTATTGGAAAACTGGCCGGCGTGGCCGTCTGAATGTAAGGCCTTATATTCTTTTAAACCTGTATCCAGTAAAATTGAAAATCTATTTGATCGCTAAAGGCCGTCTGAAAATTTTTTAGACGGCCTATGGTGCTTGTATTTACTTATTACAAACTGTTTTGTCATGACCTATCCGATTCCCAAACCCCGTGAAAAATCCCGTTGGCTCAATCTGTCTCAAGGCTCGTTGCCTTTGGCTTTGGCGCGTTATTTGCCGCATAAGCAGCTCAAGGTTGTCTTGACCCAAGATGCAGAACAGGCGCTACGCCTTCAGACGGCCTGGCTGTTTTTCCGTCCGCACGATACGGCGGTATTCCTGCCGGACTGGGAAACGCTGCCTTACGAGCGTTTTTCACCGCATCAGGATTTGGTATCGGAGCGCTTGTCGGCATTGTGGCAGATTAAAAGCGGCACGGCGGACGTGTTGTTCGTACCGGTTGCCACGGCGATGCAGAAGCTGCCTCCTGTGCCATTTCTGACAGGGCGCACGTTTTGGCTGAAAACAGGGCAGACTTTGGATATAGGCCGTCTGAAAAGTGATTTGGTGGATGCAGGTTATAACCATGTTTCCCACGTTGTTGCGGCAGGCGAATTTGCCGTGCGCGGCGGTATAGTCGATTTGTTCCCGATGGGCAGCGAAATGCCGTACCGCATCGATTTGTTCGACGATGAAATCGACAGTATTAAAACCTTCGATACTGAAACGCAACGCACCATTTCTCCCGTTTCCGAAATCCGCCTGCTGCCGGCACACGAGTTCCCCACCGACAGCGAGGCGCAAAAGATTTTCCGCAGCCGCTTCCGCGAGGAAGTTGATGGCAATCCGAACGATGCGGCTGTGTACAAAGCCGTCAGCAACGGCCATTTCGGTGCGGGTGTGGAATATTATCTGCCGCTGTTTTTTGAAAACGAGCTGGAAACGCTGTTTGACTATATCGGCGAAGATGCGTTGTTTGTCTCTTTGGGCGACGTTCACGCCGAGGCAAACCGTTTTTGGAGCGACGTTAAATCGCGTTACACCATGGCGCAGGGCGATGAAACCTATCCGCCTTTGCTTCCACAGCATTTGTATCTCTCTGCCGATGTATTCGCAGGCCGTCTGAAAAATTATGGTCAGGTATTGCCGGATATTTTTGGTGATGAACATACGTTGCCAAACGTGGCCGTCAACCGCCAAGCAGATGAACCGTTGCAGGCACTGAAGGATTTTCAGACAGCCTTTGACGGACGAATTTTGCTGTGCGCCGAAAGTTTGGGACGGCGCGAAACCATGCTCGGTTTCTTGCAGCAAAACGGTTTGAAAGCCAAAAGTGTGTCCGACTGGCAGGGCTTCTTGTCAGCGCATGAGCCGCTGATGATTACAGTGGCGCCGTTGGCTTACGGGTTTAAATTAGAAGATCAAAACATCGCGGTCATTACCGAATCCGATCTTTATCAATATGTTGCCCGCTCGCGCAAACATCATCGTAAGAAACACGCCGCCGTTTCAGACGGCCTGTTGCGCGACCTTGCCGAAATCAATATCGGCGATCCTGTTGTACACGAAGAACACGGCATCGGCCGATATATGGGCTTGGTCACAATGGACTTGGGCGACGAAACCAACGAAATGATGTTGCTCGAATACGCAGGTGAAGCGCAGCTTTATGTGCCTGTTTCGCAACTGCATTTAATCAGCCGCTATTCCGGTCAGGCGCATGAAAACGTCGCCCTGCACAAGCTCGGCAGCGGCGCGTGGAACAAGGCAAAACGCAAAGCCGCCGAAAAGGCGCGCGACACCGCCGCCGAGTTGCTCAACCTCTACGCCCAGCGCGCCGCCCAATCGGGACACAAGTTTGAAATCAACGAGTTGGACTATCAGGCGTTTGCCGACGGCTTCGGCTATGAGGAAACCGAAGACCAAGCCGCCGCCATCGCTGCCGTGATTAAAGATTTGACGCAGGCGAAACCGATGGACCGCCTTGTGTGCGGCGATGTCGGTTTCGGCAAAACCGAAGTCGCCCTGCGCGCCGCGTTTGTGGCGGTGATGGGCGGCAAACAGGTCGCCGTACTCGCCCCGACCACGCTTCTGGTGGAGCAGCACGCGCAAAACTTCGCCGACCGCTTCGCCGATTTCCCCGTGAAAGTCGCCAGCCTTTCGCGTTTCAACAACAGCAAAGCCACCAAAGCCGCGCTGGAAGGTATGGCAGACGGCACGGTCGATATCGTTATCGGCACGCACAAATTGGTTCAGGACGACATCAAATTCAAAAATTTAGGACTGGTGATTATTGATGAAGAACACCGCTTCGGCGTGCGTCAGAAAGAGCAACTCAAACGCCTGCGCGCCAATGTCGACATCCTCACCATGACCGCTACGCCGATTCCGCGCACCCTCAGCATGGCGCTTGAAGGCCTACGCGACTTCTCACTGATTACCACCGCGCCCAGCCGCCGCCTCGCCGTGAAAACCTTTGTCAAACCCTTCAGCGAAGGCAGCGTGCGCGAAGCTGTGTTGCGCGAGCTCAAACGCGGCGGACAAGTGTTTTTCCTGCACAATGAAGTGGATACGATTGAAAATATGCGTGAGCGGCTGGAAACCCTGCTGCCCGAAGCCCGCATCGGCGTGGCGCACGGACAACTGCGCGAGCGCGAGCTGGAGCAAGTTATGCGCGACTTTTTGCAGCAACGATTTAACGTGTTGCTCTGTTCCACCATCATCGAAACCGGCATCGACATTCCCAACGCCAACACCATCATCATCAACCGCGCCGACAAATTCGGGCTGGCGCAACTGCACCAACTTCGCGGGCGCGTCGGCCGCAGCCACCACCAAGCCTACGCCTACCTGCTCACGCCCGAATACATCACCAAAGACGCAGAAAAACGCCTCGATGCCATCGCGGCGGCAGACGAACTCGGCGCAGGTTTCACCCTCGCCATGCAGGATTTGGAAATCCGCGGCGCAGGCGAAATCCTTGGCGAAGGACAATCCGGCGAAATGATACAGGTTGGCTTCACGCTCTACACCGAAATGCTCAAACAAGCCGTGCGCGACCTCAAAAAAGGCCGCCAACCCGACCTCGACGCGCCATTGGGTATTACCACAGAAATCAAACTGCACAGCCCAGCTCTGTTGCCTGAAGATTACTGCCCCGATATTCACGAGCGCCTCGTCCTCTACAAACGCCTCGCCGTCTGCGAAACCGTGCAGCAAATCAACGCCATACACGAAGAACTCGTCGACCGCTTCGGCCTGCCCGAACAACCCGTCAAAACCCTGATTGAAAGCCATCACATACGGCTTGTGGCAAAAGAACTGGGCATCGATGCCATTGATGCGACCAGCGAAGCGGTAACGGTAACCTTTGGCAAAAACAACAATGTCGATCCAACCGAAATCATCCTGCTGATTCAGACAGATAAAAAATACCGGCTGGCAGGGGCAGACAAGTTGAAGTTTACGGCTCAGATGGAGGATGTGGGGACGCGGATTAAGACGGTGAAGAGTGTGTTGAAGACTTTGAAAGAAAGAGTGATAGCAAATTAGGGGCTAGTGAAAAGAGGTCGTCTGAAATTTTGCAGACGACCTGCAATACCATTTATACAGAAAACAGAATATCATTGGTGATGTCTAGAACAAGTTTAGCCTGTATAAGTATAGTATGCACCATGAAGTACACATATAGTTTAAAAATTTCACACAACTATTTTTTTAGCAATCTATACTACCAAATTGTCAATCAATTTCAAAATAATTAGCATATAAAATATTAAATTAAAAAGGATACGCAATGCTTCATGCTGTTATACATGGTAAAAGCAGTCGCTGGTTAAAAGATGCTAAAAAGAAATTTTCTACTCAATCTGAAGGTAACCATCAACGCATACCACGAGAAGATGAAATTACATCTACTATTTTTGGAGTCATGAAATATCTTGATTCTAAAGCCATATACCGTTTTTTTCGTCTTTTATCTAGGCAAGATATTCCAAACAATATTCATATTACTCATGAAATTGTTTTTTGGAGCCGCAAACAACATAAATGGAAGGATAAATCAATAAAGATTACTGAGCCAGATTTGTTAGTATCTTTTTGTGTTGATGGAAAAAAGGAAAACTATATTGTTGAACTAAAATGGGGAATCAACTCTCATTTTATGGAAGATCAATTAGAGAGAGAGTGGGAGAATTTCCAAGAGGAGAAAACATGTTTAATTTATATAGCCAGTAGTATTCACCCTAATTTTTATGAAAAAAAGAAAAATTATCCTTGGTATGCAGTTACTTGGTTGCAGTTTTTAGAGATAGTGTTAGCAGAATGCAATAATACTGAATTAAAAAATTATCATATTTATATGAATGATCTAAAATTATTTTTAGAAAAGCTGAATATTAAACGATTTAATTTCTTTCCTTTACTTCGTATCCCAAGTTATTTAGTATGGGATAATAAAACATTTGAATTAGTAAATTTTACTAGGATCAATGTTCCTCAATTGAAAAACCAATGGAAGGTTAACAATGGATAATTATTTAGAACAAGGCAGGAATATTACAACTGCATTAAACGAATTGGATAAATTTTTTATAGAAATTAATGCACTAAAGTATCTACTAATCAATACGTTAGATAAATTTCTTGATAGTAGTACAAAATTTAAAGCTTCGAATCATAAAGAAAGTCATCATCTTTCAAATAGCGAGTATTTAGTACCTTGGTGTAATATAAGTATCGCCATATTTGATAAGAAAAGAAGAAAATTAACTGATGATCTAGCTTATAGGTTTATTAACTTCCAATTTTCATTTAGTGATGAAAGTGTTGCAATTCCTAATCAAATAGATAGGCCTTTAATTCATATTAGTTCATCAGGTATAAGGCATGATAGCGAATGGTTTATTAAATATCCAATAGAAGAAATTTTATATTTTGATGAAGAGCCTGGATCATTTTCATTAGAAAATAATGCGATTATTTGGTCAAACTATGACTATGGAGATAAATTTTGGCATTATAGTATCGACTTATTGAAAATAAATTCCCATAACTTCCAAGAACTCTTAATTAACCCCGTATACCGTCTTTTACATGAAGAACCATTGCAGATAGTACCAAACTCCGCCTTGGATAATGCTCTAATTAGATACGAAAACTTGGAAAGCATCATAAAATAATAATGTGAACCTAACTCATTAAAATTATTACCAACAATAAGCCGTAGCCCGCATGAAATCTGCAGGCAGGGTGTGTGCGGTACGCACGCGGGCTTTGAGTGTGATAAAAAAGATCATCTGAAAAAAGTTTCCGTCTTTCAGACGACCTTTTGTCAAATTATTATCGGCAGAGGCTCAATACCAACCTTAAGCCTGATCCGATTTCTTCAGGGCTGTTATCCAATGATAAAATTACATCGTCTGCATCAATGGCATCCTACGTTTCCAGTTTGACATGGCGGCTCGGGCTGATTTTCAGGCAGCCGTTGTGCAGCCAAATATCCCCGCTCATCATGTTTTTAAATAGTGCACTTCAAACCTACATACAGGGGAGTGTGCGGCACGCATACATGCTTTAAGTGTGAATACAGAAGCAGTATAAAAAGGCCGTCTGAAAATACTGAAACTGTCGGCGATTGAAAATTGAGTCTAAGGCTGCTAAATCGATCAGGGAGTTATTATGAAAATGAGGGTAATGATGCTGGGAGTAACAGGCTTGATATTATCCGGCTGCTTTTTTGCCAATGATGAAATCAAGTTGGACGATATTGGGAATTTCAAAATTACAGTCAATGAAGCTAAGGGTTATAGGCGGGTTCATTTGACAGGCTTATTAGGCAATAGTGCAATGGGTATTTCAGATATCAAAACAACTAGCCGCAACGATGAGCTGAATATTACTTTATTTCAAAAATTAGCAGGTTCGGAATACTCAGGAACATTAGATAAAGAAATTGCTCTTGAAAGCAATATCAAGAAGATTACTTATGGTTCTAAACACGAGATGATATGGCCTGAGACCTTTGCAAAATTCCCCAAAATCCCCTAAATTCCCACCAAGACATTTAGGGGATTTTTCATGAGTACCTTCTTTCAGCAAACTGCTCAAGCCATGATCGCCAAACACATCGACCGCTTCCCACTATTGAAGTTGGATCAGGTAATTGATTGGCAACCGATCGAACAGTACCTAAATCGTCAAAGAACCCGTTACCTTAGAGACCACCGCGGCCGTCCCGCCTATCCCCTGTTGTCCATGTTCAAAGCCGTCCTGCTCGGACAATGGCACAGCCTCTCCGATCCCGAACTCGAACACAGTCTCATCACCCGCATCGATTTCAACCTGTTTTGCCGTTTCGACGAACTGAGCATCCCCGATTACAGCACCTTATGCCGCTACCGCAACTGGCTGGCGCAAGACAACACCCTGTCCGAATTGCTAAAACTGATTAACCGCCAACTGACCGAAAAAGGCTTAAAAGTAGAGAAAGCATCCGCCGCCGTCATTGACGCCACCATTATTCAGACCGCCGGCAGCAAACAGCGCCAGGCCATAGAAGTCGATGACGAAGGACAAGTCAGCGGCCAAACCACACCAAGCAAAGACAGCGATGCCCGTTGGACAAAGAAAAACGGCCTCTACAAACTCGGTTACAAACAACATACCCATACCGATGAGGAAGGCTATATCGAGAAACTGCACATTACCCCCGCCAATGCCCATGAGTGCAAACACCTGTCGCCGCTGTTGGAAGGACTGCCCAAAGGTACGACCGTCTATGCCGATAAAGGCTATGACAGTGAGGAAAACCGGCAACATCTGAAAGAGCATCAACTGCAGGACGGTATTATGCGCAAAGCCCACCGCAACCGTCCGCTGACGGAAGCGCAAACCAAGCGCAACCGGTATTTGTCGAAAACCCGTTATGTGGTCGAACAAAGCTTCGGCACGCTACACCGTAAGTTCCGCTATGCCCGGGCAGCCTATTTCGGGCTGCTCAAAGTAAGTGCACAAAGCCATCTGAAGGCGATGTGTTTGAACCTGTTGAAAGCCGCCAACAGGCTAAGTGTGTCTGTTGCCGCCTAAAAGGCGGCCGGATGCTTGATTATCAGGTATCCAAGAGGGATTAAGGGGGGATTTGGGTAGAATCAGGAGTGATTGGAGGAGAAAACAGCTGAAAACCCTTGTTTGGATTTCGGCTGTTGGAAGGAAAGGAATTTTGCAAAGGTCTCGGCAAGACTAAAAATACAATAAAGGGCGTCTGAAAAAGATTCAGACGGCCTTTAAAATTATAAATAGGATAGATTTTTTGACTATCCTATTTCGATAACATTTTAAGATTTTTCTGCACAAAAAAAGGAATACAGCAACTGTATCATCTCGGTTACCCTCGGGTCGGCAATATAATATTGCCGCTCTCGGTGGTTTACTTCAAACGATACCAAACCGGCTTCACGCAGTAGGGCTAATTGGCTGGACATTGCCGCTTGTGGCAGTCCGGATGATTCAGCCAACTCGGTTACATTGTGCGGCCTTTCATGTAGTTTGCACAATACCGCGAGGCGGTTGGGATTGGCCAGTAGTTTGAGAAAAGCGCTGGCTTCTTCGTAGGGAGGTTGATTGTCGGCAATGGTCATTTTTCGCGTTTTTCGGCAAATGAGGAGGTCGAATTATCAGTCATAATGGCCTCAGCAGCAACTTTCAGACGGCCTTTGCTTAATGATTCCATGGCATTTTGGCCAGCAGGCGTGCCATGCCGCAGAATCCGGTTAGTCCGGCCGTCAACAGGCCTGCGCCGACCATTACGTCTATCAGATAAAACCAAGGCGATACCAGCCAACCTGCCAGCACACCCAACAGAATCAAACTGCCCGCTATGGTTTGCACCTGCCGCATAATATCCGGTGCGGCACGGTCGGCAACAATAGGAATCCCTGCAGCCTTCCATGCCTGTAAACCACCTTCTAGAATATAGCATTCGCGGCCTTGGCCAAGCGCTGACAATATTGTTTCTGCCCGTGTTGTACGTTTACCGCTCAGGCAATAAAAAATCAGGCATGGGGCCGTATCATCGGGCAGTTTGTCTCGCTGCTGTTCAGGCGGAAGGGATAATGCACCGCCAATATGCCCGCCCCGATATTCGGCTTGGCTTCGGATGTCCACTGCCAACGCGCCCTCACGGATTTTTGCCATTGCTTCGGAAGGCATAATTCGCGGGAGTTGTCCGACCGTAGTCATGTTTTGCCTTCGTTATTTTTTGTTGATACGGCAGGTGTTGATGCCCAATAAGCTGTACAGCGCGCAGTTGCCAATCAGTGCTGTACCCAGGGGGATGATGCCCAGCCAACCCCACCAGCCAATTTGTCCGGTAGCGGCTGCAGCAATCAGCGCTACGCCGATAACAATACGGATTACGCGATCTAAAGTACCCAAGTTTCGTTTCATTTTATTGCTCCTTGTTTAAGAATGGATTGTCTATAAATAAACATATATAACAAAAATCATATATTAGAAATATTATAGCTTTAAAGATGACTTTGTCAAATGGTTTACAGTAAAAGTGTAATGAATATTTGCATTGTATTTTTTAAACGCACAAATAGAATCAATCTCCAACGGCATGGTTAAATGTAAAAATACAGCCTGATATTTTCAGACGGCACTGGAGATGATCTATATAATATTTTATTTATATTGGAAGAATTGGTAGTCAGTTTTCAGAAGGAATCAAATCATGACCGATTCGGAAAAGAAGTCCAATGGAGACGATTTGAAGACTGGATAATCCGTTGTGTAACTAGCAAGGGAGAGGAAACAATTTAAAATCAAATTGTCTACGAATTATAAAAGGCCGTCTGAAAATTGAATTTCAGACGGCCTTTAGTTTCTTTATAAGGTCGTTCGTATCATCAGAAACGATAGTTCACACCCAAGGCAAACTCGCGGCCGCGTTCGTAGAATGGGACGCGTCCGTTGCCGTCGGGGAAGCGTTGGCTGTGCGAACGGTATTGCTTGTTGCCGATGTTGTTGACAGCGAAGTTGATGTTCAGGTTGTCTTTTTTCAGCGGCTGCCAGTTGGCGTAGATGTCGTGTACGCCGTAGCCTGATTTCTTGCCGTGTATCGTGCCTTGTCCGCGGGCAACGTCGGTGTATTTCACGCTTTGGGCGTAGCGGCCGCGCCAGCCGATTTCGAGTTTGGGGTTTTCAAACTGGTAAGACAGGCCGGTCAGCCATTGGCGGCCGGTGTTCCAGAAGGTGAACGAGCTTTCGTGGTCTTCTGCTTTAACCGGGCTATCGCCGTAGTACATTTCGCCGTTCAGACGGGGTTTGACGTAGGACACGCCGGCGCGCGCGGTCAGGCCGCCCCAGCGGTAGGATGCGTCAAGTTCGTAGCCGTAGGTTTTGAGCGTGCCGCCGTTGTAAATCTTGCCGCGTTCGGTGATGGAGGCGGTGTTGTTGTTGATTTTTGCCCAACGATAGACGATAAGGTCTTTGATGCGTTGGTGGAACATGCTGCCACTGACGTTGAAGTTGTCGTTGCGCCATCTGAAGCCCAATTCGGCGCGGCGGGCGGTTTCAGCTTTGAGGTTGCTGTCCAAATCGGCGGCAGCGCCTGCACGTTCGTTAGCCAACAGGGCTTCGTTCAGGCGGGGCGCACGGCTTGCCTGATTGAGGTTTGCCAAGAGGGAGAAGTTGTCGTTGATGTCCCAAATCGCGCTGATGCTGGGGTTGAGCTGACCGTGCGACGCGCTTTGTTTGCTGGCGGCGTTGTATTTGAAATGGTCGTAACGCAGGCCGGTGGTCAGGGTAACGGGGTGCAGGTTCCAAATGCCTTCCGCGTACACGCCGTATTCGGCTTTTTTCTCTTTGTCGCGGTCATATAGGCCGAGAATCTTCAGCCATGCGCCTTTGTCGGAAGGCTCGGAGGTTTCGTGGCGGTAGTTGACGCCGTATTTCACCATGTGTCCGTCGCCGAAGGAGCTGGCGAGGTTCAGATTCGCGCCGGTCGCTTTGATTTTGCTTAACTCAAGTTTGCCGATAGGAACGCCACCTTGCGCAGTGCCGGAAGCTTGGGCTTTTGGAGAAGGGGCGCCTTTGGGCGGTTTGGTGTCGTCGGTATTGATTTGGAAGACGTTGGCATCGATTTTGTCGATGAAGCCGACGTTGCGGCCGCGGTATTCCAGATTGTAGGTTTGTTCTTTTTGATAAGTGCCGTCCACGCCGATGTAGCTGTCAACGTTTTGGAACTCGGCTTTGTCGGTGCGGTTGCCTTTTTGGTATTCCTGACGGTAGGTCAGGCGGATGCCGTGGTCGTCGTTGAAATCGTAGCCGAGTTTGGCGAGGTAGCTGTGCTGTTTCAGACGACTGCCGAGGTTGACATTGCCGTTGCCGTCTTTGTAGTCACGGTTGTTGAGGAAATTGCCTGCAAACAGGGCATCGAAGCCGTTTTGATAGCCGTAAACCGCTGCGCTGCCGGTTGAGCCTTTATTGCTGCTCAAGCCCGTGCCGAGTTTGAAACCGAAAGGTTTGCCTTCGGTCAGCAGGTCTTTTGCGTCAACCGTTGTTACGCGGATGGTACCGCCGACCGCGCCCAAACCCGCGCTCGCCGCACCCGTGCCTTTTTCGACGTTGATGCTTTTCACCAAAGCAGGATCAAGCTGGAAGCGGCTTTGGTGGTGGAAGATTTTTGTGGATTGGCTGGTGTTGTCGACTTCTAGGTTAATTTTGTCTTCACCAACGCCGCGGATGCTGTAAAACTGCGCTACGCCGTTGCCGCCGCCGACGTCCATACCGATTTGGTCTTTCATGACTTGTTTTAAATCAGTCGAAATTTCGCGGTCGAGCTGGTTGCGGGTTACACGAGTCGGTACGGCAGTACCGGTGACCTTAATTTCATTCAGCTCGGCAGTTTCTGCGGGTTGCAAATTTTCGGCATGAGCGAAGCTTGTTGATAATGCGAGTGTAATGATACTAAGGCGGAATACAGGAGAGTAGACCTTATTCATGATTTTTCCTAAGTAAAAAATTGACTGCTTATTCTAATTATTCTAATAATGATTATCAAATTCTTAATGGATATTAATAAATATATTCTGTTTTATTCCAGTCTCAAATCAATAGGATTTTTATAAGAATCAATTAGTTTATATTTTAGTTAAATTTGGTAAAGATTCTTTGGTTGGGAAATGGGTTGAGTCTTACTTTTTCCGAGAGGGAGAGAAGGGATAGCTTGAATATCCGTCAATAAAGAATTTTATCTATCAGTGTTTTATTTAAAAGGCCGTCTGAAAAATATTTTTCAGACGGCCTAAATATTTATGTTTTACAGTAAAGGGCTCATCAGGCGGACGGCATTTTCCACGAGGCCGCGGAGTTTAGAGCGTTGTTGCCATGATTTGATGGCGATGTAGCTGCTGTTTTTAAGGTAGCTGCGCTGCAGGTGGCAGATTTGTTTGGTGGTATCGCGATCGTAGATGGCGAGGCTGATTTCGAGGTTGAGGAAGAAGCTGCGCATGTCCATGTTGACCGTGCCGAAGAGGGAGTAGTCTTCGTCTATGGTCAAGGTTTTGGCATGTAAAAGTCCACCTTCAAACATGGCGATTTTGACGCCGGCTTCCAGCAGCATAGGGTAGTAGGCGCGTGAGGCGTAGCGTACCATCAGTGAGTCGACTTTGGCAGGCAGTATCAGAGTCACTTTAACGCCGCGTTTGGCGGCGACGGTCAATGCCATGAGAAGCGGCTCGTCGGGGACAAAGTAGGGGGTGGTAATCGTGATTTGTTTGGTAGCGGCATAGATGGCGCTAATGATGGTTTCGTAGATAACGAAACTGCTTTGCTCGGGGGCGGAGGGAATGATTTGGGCAACAATATTGCCTTGCTGCATTTTTTCAGGAAGGATTTGGGGCAGCAGGCTTTGGGCTTGATTGAGGTATGTTTGTACGTTTTGGAGGTTTTCATCGGTTTCGACGGCGAGGTCGGCGAAGAAGACGGCAGACAGTTCCAAAACCATAGGCCCTGTACAGCGCATCATGACATCGACCCATTCTCCGACGCCGGAGTTTTGTTTGAAATAGCGCGGGTCGACAAGGTTGAAGCTGCCGGTGTAACCGATTTTACTGTCGATAACGAGGATTTTGCGGTGGTTGCGCAGGTCTGTGCGCGTGAATAATGTACGCCAGATGCCGACAGGCAATGAGGTATGTACTTCAACGCCTGCTTGGCGCAGTATCTCTACCCAATCGCTTTCAAAAAAGCTCCTGCTGCCGACGGCATCGGCCAGAATGGCACAGTCAACGCCCCGATCTGCGGCGGCAAGAATTTCATTTAAAATTTCTTCGATGCGACCTTTGGGCTCGATAATGTAAAAGGCCAGCAGGCAGGAATGGGTTGCGGCGCGTATGTCCGTAAGCATGCTGTCGATGATGGCATCGGTGGTTGAGAGCAGGCTCATGGCGTTGCCTTTGGTGGCACCCAGCCCCGTTCCTTTTTCGGCAACTTTACTGATGCCGTGGTAACGTGATTTGACTTGGTCGGCAATGTCGAGATAGATATCGGCTAGATGGGTGGCGGCAAAGTTGCGGTAGAAGCGGTTCATTTCGCCGGTACGTTTGGCGCGGGCCGTGCCGAGACGAGGCTCGCCGATAAGGATGTAGGCGATGGTTCCGAATACGGGGAAAAGGAATAGGATAATCAGCCAGGCAAAGGTTGAGCCGATGTTTTTTTGTTTGTACAACACGCGCAGCATGCAGACGAGTGCGGCGCAGGTGTGGGCGAAGATGAAAATTTCGGTCCAGGTGATGTCTTTTAAAAAATTCATATTCGGTAGCGGGAGTGGATGTGTTTTTAAGTTTGAAGGTGTCAGCTGATAAGCTTCAGATATTAAGTATATAGAAAAACCGTCTGAAAACAAATTTACACGATAATCGTGTTTTTGCTTTCAGACGGCCTTTAGGTCTTGTTTTTCGTCGGTTTTGGGGTGTTAAACCACTAAACAATACAGTCAATGCTGCACCTGTGGGCAGGTCGATCAGTACGAGGGGAAAGAATGCTGTAGAGTCCAAAGTTGTCAGCTCGTGCAACACGGTTAACATAGCAACGGAAACGTGTATACTGAATAAGCAGTTGCTGCCTTGGTCAACTGCCAATCAATGACCTACTCTAATTTCAATAGTGGGAAACGATCGATGTGTTTGGCAATCATGGCCTGTGCGATTTGTTGGAAGAAGGTACTCATGAGAAATCCCCTAAATGTCTTGGGTCGGAATTTAGGGGATTTTTGGGAATTTTGTAAAGGTCTCAAATAATGAAATTAACGAAATATCCTTATAATTCCATAAGAGAGTTAGAGGACTATTTACTAAATACTTATCAAAAATATATTATTCTAAGAGAGGAAGGAAAGGAGATTTATCGATGTTTTATTCTTTCTTTTCACAAAGAATTCAATATAGGTATTGGATTAGCTGTTTCCTGTATAAGTATTTCCCCAAAAGTATTAATATTTGGTGATAAAAATATTTTTATCGGATTTGATTCAGTCGTTTTTTGTATTTCTATACAAAAATTAGAAGTTAATATGATAAATATAGATGGAATAGTTTTTGATATTTATTTATTAGAGAATCAAAAAATTTGTATTATTCATGAGTTGGGTGCAATTATTACAGATAAAAACTTAACAAGAGAGAATTTAGTATCTACCGATATAATATCAGACTGGAAAATAGATAAAATTAATAAGTTAATTATATTAACAGAATTAGACTCTGAAAAAATAATTTCTCTAAATTATGATTGAGGATGCTTGGTTATTTAAGATATTCTCCTCATTACGTAATACAGGTTGGCTGAAAACTAGGAAACTGTTTCAGACGACCTTTATTTATCGGCTTGAGCGGCGGCGACACTACCTATGCTAACTCTAATAGACGGCCATTTTTATAGGTCAGTTGAAAATAGCCGTTCTATTTTTTCAATAACTCCAAATGAATTAAAAGTTATTTTACAAAGTAGAAATACGATATCCTCTCCAGTAACAGCCATCCCTGGCGGTCAGTTTGTCCGTGTAGTCGATACTGGTAAGAATATTGGTATAACTAGTTTGAAGGAAGGAGGAACACCAACTAGATATATTAAGATATTTACTGACGAAATGGGAAATTTAATCACAACATATCCAGTGAAAGGGCAGTAATTATGCAAAAAAAAAATAATACTTTCTTTAAAAGAAAAAATAGAGGGTATAGGTAATAATGTAGATCATATCTTACTCGCAACTTTAATTCTTAAATGGTTACATGATTATCCTAGTTTAGAGAAAGAATTTTTAGATCACCGTTCAAATATTTCTGAATTTATGAATATAGAAATTTTAGATATCCCTAATTACCCAATAAAAAAATCACTAATTAGTTTTTACGATTTAAAAGCTCTTAAACGGCAAATAGATATTTCCATGCAAAGAAATAATTCATATATTTATCAATCGCTACAAAATTTTTTAGAGAATTTATTTATTATTCAAGAACCAGATATGGAATGTAATATTTGCCATGGCACCTATGGTTTTGATTTATGGAAGGAAATCGAGACTAATAGATTAGTTTATTGCTGCAAAACATGTGCATTCTCAGAATATGTTAATGGGGAATTTAGAAATAATGAAAATCACCTTACCATTCCAACAAATGATGATTTGAGTTTATTGAATACATAATTAATAGAATAAGTTATAGAAAACTATATTTACATTTTTCATCATGAGAAGCTTATGACTGAATTAAATCTTGTTTTAGATAACCTCAACTTGTTGCAAACTAGAAAAGGAGAATAACCATGAATCATGAGCAAGCCGTAGCCCATATGAAACCTAAACTCAACAAGTAGGATGTGTGCGGAACACACGTATGCGGTTCTCAAGGTTTGAGCTAAGAGGCCGTCTGAAAATAGAAAAACCATTTCAGACGACCTTTTACGTTACGCGCTCAATCAGGCGTGATACTGACGGGATAATTCGTGTACGGTATCGACCAAGATTTTGGCGTGTTCCGGATTGGCGTGTTGGTTGATGCCGTGGCCAAGATTGAATACATGGCCGCTGCCGTTGCCGTAGTCGGCAAGGATGCGTGCGACTTCGGTGCGGATAGATTCCGGTGTGCCGAAGAGGGCAAACGGGTCGAAGTTGCCTTGTAGGGCAACTTGTTCGCCGACGCGACGGCGGGCTTCGCCGATGTTGCAGGTCCAGTCCAAGCCTAATGCGTCTGTGCCGATTTCTGCCATGCTTTCCAGCCATAAGCCGCCGCCTTTGGCAAATACGATAACAGGCACGCGGCGGCCTTCGTTTTCACGTTTGAGTCCGGCTACGATTTGTCGGATGTACTTCAGGCTGAATTCTTTAAATGCGGCATCGCTCAACACGCCGCCCCAAGTGTCGAAAATTTGTACGGCTTGTGCGCCGGCATCGATTTGGGCATTGAGATAAGCGGTAACGGCTTGAGCATTGGTGTCGAGGATTTTATGCAGCAAATCAGGGCGAGAATACATCATGGTTTTGATGGTGCGGAATTCTTTGCTGCTGCCGCCTTCAACCATGTAGCAGGCGAGTGTGAACGGGCTGCCTGAGAAGCCGATCAGCGGAACTCGGCCGTCCAGTTCTTTACGGATAGAAGTTACTGCATCAAAGACGTATCGCAGTTTTTCCATGTCGGGAACCTGTAGTTTTGCAATGTCGGCTTCCTGTTGCAAGGCGCGTTCAAATTTCGGGCCTTCGCCTTCGGCAAAGTACAGGCCCAAACCCATGGCGTCGGGTACGGTCAGAATGTCGGAAAACAGAATTGCCGCGTCCAGATCAAAACGTTCTAAAGGCTGGATGGTAACTTCGGTTGCCAGCTCGGTGTTTTTGCACAAATCGAGAAAGCTGCCTGCGCGTGCGCGTGTGGCTTTGTATTCAGGCAGATAGCGTCCGGCTTGGCGCATCATCCAGATGGGGGTGTATTCGACAGGCTGTTTGAGCAGGGCGCGGAGGAAAGTGTCGTTTTTCAGAGCAGTCATGATAAATAGGCTTTCTGATTTGGTATGTTGGAACAAAGTTCAGACGGCCTTAGTTGTTTATTCAGGCCGTCTGAAATAATTAAATAGAAATTAAATAGAAGCTGGTATGAAAGATTTCATGAGTTGTTAATGCGAAGCCGGCACATCAATTTGGCTGAGGAAGGGCTGCCGGATATTCTTCTTCGGCCACGCTTTCCAAAACCAGATTGCGTTGTTCTTGCGCTTTTTGCGGTTGGTCGGTTTCATCAAACACGCGCGCTAGGACCAAATGTGCGGATACGCTGGGTTGCAGGGCGATGCTGGCTTCGAGGTAGCCTTGGGCTTTGCCCCAAAGTTTGCGGCCGTAAGCCAGTTGGCCAAGATACATCAACAGTAGCGCATTGTCCGGTTGTTCCTGCAACCAAGAATCTGCCAAATCGATGGCTTTTTGCTGGTCGCGCTCGCTTAGGAAGCGCACGGATTCGACAAATGCTTCCAAAAGCTCGGGCTGGCGGTTTTGCGGATAATGGGTTTTTACCCATTTGACCGCTTCGGCATACAAGCCCAAACGCTCGTATTTCTCGGCAATCGCGACGCACAATTCGCCAGATTTCACGTTTTCGGGAATCTGTTTTAAACAGGCTTTCAGACGGCCTGCATCGGTTACTTCGCTCAAGAGGCGGCGATATGCCCAGTTCTGATACTGTTCTGCTTCGTAATCGTTGATAGCGCCGGCTTTGACCAGTTTTTCCGCTTTTGCCAAGACATCTGAAGCATCGCCGTGATCAAAGGCATAACGTAATTGCAGACGCACCAAGCGGCTCAAGTTGCCGTTGATTTTGGCTGCGGCTTCAAGGTTTTGTGCGGCAGTCGGATAATCGCGGCGGCTCAGCGCAGATTCGGCCAGCAAAAGATGGCGGGAAAGCTGCTGTTTTTGTGGCAGCTGTTCGATTTCGTGCAGATAGCGGTCGCGCAATTCAAAGTTTTCCATTTGGTCGGCCGCGTGTGCGCCCAACATCAAAGCCAGGGTGCGGTTGTCGCCTGCTTCTTTGTTTTGCAAGACTTTGGCAGCTTCTTGTTCGGCTTTTTCAAAACGGCCTTCAAAATATGCCAAACCTGCGCTGTTCAAAGAAGCAGAAGCCTGACGGCCTTTGCGGGCAATGCCGAAGCGTTGCATACGCGCCGGAATGTTCAAGAGGCCGAACACGAATTTAATCAGGAAATACAAAACGAATACACTCAACAGCAGGCCTAAAACAAAGGCATGCAGATTGATACGCAGCATGGTTTGCTCAACCACGACATACACGTTGCCGGTATAAATGCCGGAAGCCAACGCTAAACCGACGGCGGCGGCAAACAGAATGATAATCCAAACGACGGTTTTCATGCTTGCTCTCCTTTAATTTTGGCAGCAGGCTTGGTTTGGTTTTGTGGTTTGGCAGCTTCGGCGGCCGGTTCTTTTTTGTTTTCAGACGGCAATGCAGGTGCTTCTAAAGACTGAGGGGCAGAAGCGGCAGCAGGAGCGGCAGTGGTGGCTTGCTCGGTAGTTGCAGCCGGAGCGGAAGCGGTTTTCTCGGCAGCTTGGGTTTGCGTAGCTTCTTCGGTCGTCATTTGTGTACGCGAACCTTCTTGATAAGCACGAACGGCGCTCAAGCTGGCTTTCAGACTGTCGTCTGAAATCATGCGGACATCAAGAGCTTTGAGTTCGGCCAACTCTTTCAGCCATGACTGGGTAGCAGGGGATTTGCTGTCGAAGTATTGTTTCACGGTTGCTTCAACGTTGTTCAAATCGCTTTGATACACTTCGCCGTTGTGTTGCAACAGGGCAATGCGCGCATCCAAAAGGCGCAGGCGCAGGTTTTCACGGATGAAGTAGGTTTGATCGGGCGAAATCAACATGGCGTCGTTGCTGTCCAGATGACGGACTTCAACCAAGCCTTTGAGGGCATTGAGGGATTTTTCCCATGTGTTTTCCCACCAAGTTCCTGAATTGGCGGCTTCGACAGGCGCGGCACCCGGTTTCAATACGCCGTCCAAGACCAAAGGCAGTCCGGAAATACCGGTTTCCAAACGGTCGATACGCAAGGCAGTAGCGGAAATATCGACATAAGGACGGTTTTTCAGTGCGGCCAAATCATTGCTGATGGCTTGCTTGATGGGGATAAGTTCAGGCTGTTCAAAACGGCTTAAGCGACTGTCGATGTGTTCCAATACGCTGACCGCGCCTTGGAGGTTGCCTGACAGCATCAATTGTTGCGAAGCAGTGTTCAACATCGATTCGGCTTCGTCGACCAGCCAGTTGATACGGCCTTTGAGCAACTCTTGATAAGCTTTCTGCGTTTGCAGGATTTGATCGCTATTGTTTTTTTGACCGTTGTTCAGGCGGTCTAACTCGGCTTGAATAGCGGTTTGGCGGTTGAGGTTGTCTTTTAGAAGGCTGGCGTTTTCAGACTCGCCCAATGCAGCTTTGTCGATTTTTTGGTTGAATTCGAGCTCTTGGTTTTTTAAAACATTTTGACCCTGTACAAACAGGAATCCGCTCGCGCCTAGGCCAAGCAGTGCCAAGACGATCGCACCTGCGGCCAAGGCTTTGCCGCCAGATTGTTTGATGATAACAGGGGCGTTGTTTTGTGGGAGATTGTTGGACTCGGGCATGCTCGCCTCCACTCGCTGAGGTTGGGTAGGTTTGATTTGTTCAGACGGCCTGGTGTTTTCAGAACGTTCAGGCGCTGAAGCTGCCGTACTGGCAACTTGTTGGGTATCTTTATTGTCTTCGACTGGGTTCACTGCTTGGCTCCTTTGTGGCATGGATGAAAGTGCAGCGGATAAGGAAGTAACGGTTTCTACATGTTTGGCGCCAACGATGCGAAGCGCATCGGCAATGCGCGGATGGTGGGTAAAGTATAGCAAGGATTCGAAGAATCGGGAAAATTGCGGCGGAATCTGATGGAAAAATTCGCGCGCGAGCTCGCCGGATGTAACGTAGGCGGCGGCGATGTCTTCAGTTTTAAAGTTCTGCCAATCGATGATGTGTGGCCGTCTGAAATAGATTTCGGCGATGTCGATTTGGAAACCCAGTTCGGTCAGTTTGTCTGCTAGAAAATCACGGCCGCCATGACCTCGAATGATTAAAACTCGGGCATTGGGTGGCAGGTTTTTCCAAATAGGCATTCTCAAGACGGCTTCGCTGTCGTTGCCATCTTCGGGAGAGAATACGGGATAGGGGGAGAATTGTGCCAAAGTATGTTGGCTGGTTTGGCCGACGGTAATGTGTACTTTAGGGCCGTCTGAAAAGGTCAGATACGGTACTGCAGTTTCAATAGTGGTCGGGCTGACCCAAAACACCACATCGGCTTGCTTGAATTGTTCGGGGAGTTTTTTTAGCGCCGAACGATCCGCCTCTATTTCAATCGGACTCAATACCTGAGCCTGCCAACCGGCTGCATGGCAGGTTTGGATATCTTGCTGTGGACGGTTGGACGGACGGATGATGAGTAGAGTAGGCATAATGTGGGATAAATTATTAAGGTTTAGGCCGTCTGAAAGAAGGGTTTCAGACGGCCTGTTGCTGACGTACATTATTGATCGACGAATGCGCGCTCAATCAGGTAGTCGCCGCGAACGCCGGTTTTTGGAGAAACGGTCAGGCCGAATTCGTCCAAAACGCTGCAGGTGTCTTTCAACATGGCAGGGCTGCCGCACAACATGGCGCGGTCATCTTGCGGATTGATTTTAGGCAGACCGATGTCTTCGAAGAGTTTGCCGCTGCGCATCAAATCGGTCAGACGGCCTTGGTGTACATATTCTTCGCGTGAAACGATCGGGTAGTAAATCAATTTTTCTTTAACCAAATCGCCCAGGTATTCATGTTCGGGTAATTCTTTGGTAAAGCGGTCGTAGTATGCCAAGTCTTTTTTGTAGCGTACACCGTGAACCAAGATGATTTTTTCGAATTGCTCGTAAATTTCAGGGTCTTTGGTAATGCTCAGGAAAGGGGCGATGCCGGTACCGGTGCTCAAGAGGTAGAGGTGTTTGCCCGGATTCAGGTCGCCGGCAACCAATGTACCGGTCGGTTTTTTACTGATGAGGACATCGTCGCCGACTTTAAGGTGTTGCAGGCGGCTGGTCAATGGGCCGTCTTGTACTTTAATGCTGAAAAATTCCAGATGCTCTTCCCAGTTGGCAGAAGCCACGCTGTATGCGCGCATCAGCGGTTTGCCGTCAACCATCAGGCCGACCATGACGAACTGGCCGTTTTCAAAGCGCAAAGATTCGTCACGGGTGCAGGTGAAAGTGAAGTAAGCGTCGGTCCAGTGGTGTACGGACAAGACTTTCTGAGTGTTGAATGCTGCCATTGATATTTCCTGTCGGATAAGGCCGTCTGAAAAGGATAGGTTGGGGCGGCCAAGGTTAATAAAAAGAATGGAATATGGTGTTCAGCTACTTGCTTGCCGGTTTGGCTGATTTTTCGCTGAGGCTGTGCAGGTCGGAATAGCGTCCGCCTGCGTTGATCAATTCATGATGAGTGCCTTGTTCGACTACATTGCCTTCGTGCATGACAACAATATTGTCGGCTTTTTCGATGGTCGAAAGTCGGTGGGCAATCACTAATGTGGTACGGTTTTGCATCAGGTTTTCTAATGCGGTTTGCACCAAACGTTCGGATTCATTATCCAATGCGCTGGTGGCTTCGTCCAAAATCAAAATCGGCGCATTTTTCAAAAGCGCACGCGCAATGGCGAGGCGTTGACGTTGGCCGCCGGACAGTTTTAAACCGTTTTCGCCAACTTCAGTGTGCAGGCCTTGTGGCATTTTTTGGATAAATTCCCAAGCATTCGCGGCTTTTGCAGCATTGATAATTTCTTCTTCGCTGAATTTATCAGCTTGAGCATAGGCAATGTTTTCAGCAATCGTACCATTAAACAGGACAACATTTTGGCTGACGAATGCCATGCGGTTGCGCAGGCTTTCGAGCGTATATTCATTGATGTTGACGCCGCCAATCAAAACCTTGCCTTCATCCGGATTAAGGAAGCGCGGCAACATATTGGCCAGGGTGGTTTTACCGCAGCCTGATGCGCCGACCAATGCGGTCACTTTGCCTTGCGGTACAAGCAGGTTAATGTGGTTCAAGCTGTTGCGTTCGGCTTCAGGATAGCGGTGTACAACATTGCAAAATTCGATATCGCCAGGGTTTGGGCTGAGAATTTGTTTGCCTTCGTTGCTTTCTTCAGGTTGATCCAAAAAGGTGAAGACACTTTCTGCCGCCGCCAAACCGCGTTGCAGGGATTGCATCACGCCGGTCATGCGTTTGATGGGGTCAAACATCATGATCATGCTCGACAAAAACGACATAAAATCGCCTGCACTGAAGCCGGAAAGCCCTGCTTGGCGGGCGGCTGCGTAAATAATCGCAGCCAGAGCAACCGAGGCCATTAATTGCGTAATGCCGGTACCCGCAGAGCTGGCGGAAACCTGTTTGAGCAGGTTGCGGCGCACATCGTCGGCAATACGGTTGAAGCGGCGGTTTTCATAATCTTGACCGCCGTAGATTTTTACAACGCGTTCACCATTAATGCTCTCGCCCAAGACCTGCATCAGCTGGCCAAGATAAATTTGGTTGTTGGCAGACAATTTGCGCAAGCGTTTGCTGACCGTTTGGATACATACGGCGACGACTGGCAAAATAATAAAAGTAATCAGGGTCAAACGCCAGTTCAGATAAGTTAGCAAGCCCAATAGGCCGACTACGCTCACGCCGTCTTTAGCAATCACGGTAATGACGTTAAACCCTGCATCGGTAATTTGATTGACGTCGTTCAAGATACGAGACATCAAACGGCCGCCGGTATTGCTGCTGAAATACGAAGTCGGCAGGTGCATCATTTTGTTGAACATTTCACCGCGCAAGCGCTGCACCAAGTGGCTGGACAGATAAGTCGTGCAATATTCGTTAATGAAGTTGAACAGGCCGCGAATGAAAAACAGCGCCACAATTGCCAGCGGCAACCATGACATGCTTTTCATGTTTTTATCGACAAAACCTTCATTAATCAAAGGTTTGAGCAAGTAACCGAAAGCCGGCATCGTACCGGCGACAATCAGCATGGCCACTACGGAGACGATAAACATCTTCCAATAGCTTTTTAAATATCCAAGCAAACGCTTGTACAGCTCCCAGTTGGATGTGGCTTGTGTTGTCTGCATATCAATCCAGATTTAGAGCAAACATGCAATTCTAAACGAAAATATCTGTCATTACAATGTTTGCAATTGAAAGTCAAAAGGAGTTGGTATTGTTTTAACGCCTTGATTTTATATGATAACGACTGTAATGCGGTTGGATTGGCAATAACGCTGCCTACTTCATAAACACTAGTCGCGGCCGTCTGAAAAAGTTTCAGACGGCCTCTTCAGTCGTCAAAGACAGCCGGTTAAGCCAAAGCTTCCTTAATGATGTCTTTTACTGTCGTTGCGTTATTAGGGACAACACGGACCCGTTGTGGCAGATTTTCCAAGCCTTCCAATGCGGCAGGGCGAGGGATGGAAACTTCGCCGACAGCCTCATGGATGGTGGCTTCAAATTTGGCAGCCAATGCGGTTTCGAGGCAGACAATGGTTTCGCCGGCTTCGCGTACTTCACGCGCTACTTTGATGCCATCAGCTGTATGCGGATCAATCAATTCGCGGTCTTGTTCGTAAACCTGTTTGATGGTGGCAAGGCGGTTGGCATGGGTCGATTTGCCGGAAACAAAGCCATATTGTTGATGTACTTTGTTTAAGACAAATTCCAAATTGAAACCTTTGCCGGATCCTACTTCAGCCCATAAGGTTTTGATTTCGTCTGCATCGCGGTCCATCAGGTCAAACACAAAACGCTCGAAGTTGGAGGCTTTGGAAATATCCATAGACGGGCTGGATGTGACGTGGGTGTGTTCGCTGTTGCGAGGGCGGTATGCGCCGGTTTTGAAAAACTCGTCCAATACGTCGTTTTCATTGGTGGCAACAATCAAGCGGTGGATAGGCAGACCCATTTGGCGGGCGATATGGCCGGCGCAGACATTGCCGAAGTTGCCGCTTGGCACGCAGAAGCTGATTTTTTCGTCATTGCTCGAAGTGGCATTGAAATAACCGGCAAAGTAGTACACGACTTGGGCGACGATACGGCCCCAGTTGATGGAGTTGACTGTGCCGATATGGTATTTGGCTTTGAATTCGGCATCGTTTTGTACGGCTTTGACGATGTCTTGGCAGTCGTCAAACATACCTTCAACAGCGATGTTGTGGATATTAGCATCTTGCAGGCTAAACATTTGCGCGCGTTGGAATGCACTCATTTTGCCTTCCGGCGACAGCATGAAGACATTAACACCTTTTTTACCGCGCAGGGCATATTCGGCTGCAGAGCCGGTGTCGCCGCTGGTAGCGCCTAAAATATTGAGTTCTTTGCCTTCTTTGTTCAATACATATTCAAAAGCATTGCCCAAGAATTGCATGGCCATGTCTTTGAATGCCAAAGTCGGGCCGTTGGATAGGGCTTGGATTTTGATGCCGTCTGAAAGTGTGCGCACCGGAGTAATGGCTTTGGTACCGAATACTTCTTCGGTGTAGGTACGGTTGATGATGTCGCGTAAATCATCAGCAGGGATGTCGGTGGCAAACAGGCTCATGACCTCAAACGCCAGCTCAGGATAGCTGAGTGTACGCCATTGGTCTAAGGTGGCACGGTCGATTTGAGGGTATTGCTCAGGCAGCATCAAACCGCCGTCAGGAGCCAAACCCATCAATAAAACTTCGCTGAATTGCTTGCGTGCGGTTGCACCGCGCGTACTGATATATTTCATGATTTCTTCTCTATAAAAACAAAAGTATTGCCGATCAAAACAGGAAACCCGCCTGAGAACCATCCCGCAAGTCGCCCTATCCCGACCTTAATCCACTATAAACTTTCAGACAACCCCGATACACAGAGGTCGTCTGAAAAACATTATCTATACAGACGCTTGAAACAAGCATTGACGGTTTTCACCGTTATCGACGCAATCGCCCGATCACGCGAAGAAGGATTCAAAACATCCATCAACTCTTGTGCAGACACCTGATTCGGCGCTTCCTCGCTCGCGCAGCCGCAGATTTTGTCTTCCCACTCGCGCTGTTTTTCCGCGCTCATCGTCAGCGCGATCAAACGCCACTCATTGCGCTTGTTCAATTCCGAACGGCACTGATGATCGACCGCCATTTTCACCACGCTGCCGCCGATACCCGTACCGCCGCCCAAACCGCCGAACGACGAATCCGAATCATAAGCGCAACCGCCCAACAACGCCGCCACAGAAGCAACGGCAACAATCTTTTTCATATTCATAGCCATCCCTTGCCGCAAGGTCGTCTGAAACGCCCCGCAAAGTCTTTAAACAAACGCGTATTATACCGTAAGCAGTGAGGGATAGGGATTGTGAAAGTCGGGTATAATCCGTCTTTTTTGGGAAAATAGAGGATTGATCAATGGCTAACTCAAACGAAAACACGCAAAACCCTAAAGAGAATCAAGAGAAAACGGCTGACAAAGGTATTCAAGAGCACTCAGAGCATACCGCTGAAAATAAACAGCCTGAATCAAAAGACAATGAGAATAAAGATGAATCGACATGCTTATGTAAATTATTTACAAAGATTACAGAATGGATATGCGCAAGAAAAAATAAAAACTCAAACAAGGCAGATGAAAATGCCGCAAAAAACGATGATGCTGCAAAACAGGAAGAAATGAAACAAGCTGATACGGTGGAGCAACCAAAAGAGCAAAGAAAACTGTCTGATTATTTGGAAATTATCAGTAAAATATTGAGTATTTCTGCAATATTTGGAACATTTATTGGTGGATTTTTTATATATAACTATCTTAGCTACTTAGGGCAATTAAGCCTTTTTCCTGAAGCAATAACTAATCTATCTGCTTTGATAGCTAGTGCTATTGTTTTTGGGCTTATATTATTATGTTTTATAATGCAATTTTTCCTTATATTTTTATGTGGATATATTAAAGCAGATAAAACAATATCTTTTAAATTTAAATGCCTTTGCATTACCGTTTTTATCTTAGTATTTTTAGTATTATCCTGTTTCGTATTGGTCATTATATTCCGTTACATAGAAGATATATCTTCAAAAATATTCTTGATACTTTTCATCGGAGTATTTGACTTTATTTTTTACATTTTAGGTGCACTAATATTGAAACAAAGAATGGAAAAAAATATTTCAACTATGATTTTCTTTACTCCAATATTTGTTATTTCAATTATGCTTATTTTTAGCAGCAATCCCGCTTTATTTTTTAGATCTAATCGTTTTGTTCGTTTCGCTGAAAACTATGAGAATTCTTCATGGTACTTATTACACAACAACTTTCAACAAAACAACGGCTCTCAAGAAACCAACGGCATTGATAAAAATGACTTGCTTAAATTAAAACAAAAATTCAAATGTTCCGCCTTTTCAGAAACATATAGAAGAAAAAAAGGAATAACCTGTTCTCCGGAAACACGCAATAACGCACTATTTGGCTACATGGCTTGGAATTTGGGCGATACTAAAGTTTTCTGTCCACTAACTGTTTACAACATCATAACAAACGAAGAAGAAAAGGAAAAATTAGCTGAAGAATGTATCGCTATCAGCGGAAAAGCCCTGCAAATCATGCCTGAAAGTTATATCAGTACCAATACTGATGGCATTGACGACGGTAATCCTGAGAATACCGGTCATGACAATCCTGAAATTGATATTAATACTGACGTTAGATTCAAAAATGACCTTAACGCCCAATCCAATGCCGGCTTGACTAATTACAATATCCAGCCTGTCCTGCCGATACAATCCAACGCAAAAAATATGTCAATCCAGATTAATTACGGCAACTGTAATCATGATTCGCGTCATCCTGATATAGGAAACACGGACAAAAAAATCTGCCAGTAAGTTATGGCAGACCGATGCCGTCATTCCCGCGCAGGCGGGAATCCATCTTTAACGAAAAGCAAAGCCATAAAAATCAATCAACTGAAATTCACAAGCGGATTCCCGCCTGCGCGGGAATGACGGCTGTGATGTATCCTGTCTTTATTATTTCCTTTACCATCCGTCTGTTTTCAGACGACCTGCTATAATCCACGTCGTCTGAAAACCCTTTTCATGGAAACCGCCATGTCCGACCTTTTCGCCCGCCAACCAGAAGCCCCTTTAGCCGAACGTCTGCGCCCGCATTCTTTAGACGATGTCATCGGGCAACAGCACTTAATCGGCGAAGGCAAACCTTTGCGTGTGGCGGTGGAGGGAGGAAAGCCGCATTCTATGTTGCTGTGGGGGCCACCAGGTGTAGGCAAAACCACGCTGGCACGGATTTTGGCGCAGAGTTTCAATGCCCAGTTTCTGCCTGTTTCCGCTGTATTTTCTGGTGTGAAAGACATACGCGAGGCAATCGATAAAGCCGAAATCGCTTTGCAACAGGGACGCGCGACGATTTTGTTTGTCGATGAAGTCCACCGTTTCAACAAAGCGCAGCAGGACGCGTTTTTGCCGCATGTCGAAAGCGGTTTGCTGACCTTTATCGGCGCAACTACGGAAAACCCGTCGTTTGAAGTCAATCCCGCGCTGTTGAGCCGCGCGCAGGTGTATGTTTTGCAATCTTTGTCTTCAGACGACCTCAAAAAGCTGATTGCCAAAGTATTGGCTTTGCCCGAATACCGAGATTTCACGATTGAAGCCGATGCGCAGGAGCTGCTCGTCAATACCGCCGACGGCGATGCGCGCAGATTGTTGAATCTGCTGGAACAACTGTTACGCGCCGCCGACACACGTCGTCTGAAGACCCTGACCGCCGAATTTCTCGCCGACAGCTTGGGCGCGCAAATCCGCCGTTTCGACAAAGGCGGCGAGAGTTTCTACAACCAAATCTCCGCCCTGCACAAATCCGTGCGCGGTTCACATCCTAACGCGGCATTGTATTGGTTCTGCCGTATGCTCGACGGTGGTACCGACCCGCGCTATCTCGCCCGCCGCATTGTCCGCATGGCATGGGAAGACATCGGCTTGGCCGATCCGCGTGCCTTAACGATTGCCAATGATGCCGCCGCTACTTACGAGCGATTGGGTTCTCCAGAAGGGGAACTCGCTTTAGCGCAAGCCGTGCTGTATCTTGCCGCAGCCGCCAAATCCAACGCAGGTTATAAGGCATACAACCAAATGCGCCGTTTCGTCAAAGAAAATGCCAGCGACGAAGTGCCTGTCCACCTGCGCAATGCGCCGACCAAACTGATGAAAGAATTGGGTTATGGACGCGAATACCGCTATGCCCATGACGAACCAAATGCCTACGCCGCCGGTGAAAGCTATATGCCCGATGGCTTGGATGAACCCGATTTCTATCAACCCGTCCCGCGCGGGCTGGAAATCAAAATTGGCGAAAAGCTGAAATGGTTGAAATCCTTGGATGAAGATGTTTTAGATGGTTGAAGCGATAAATACACATAACATTAATCACAGAATAAATTAAATTTTTCAGACGGTCTTTGATGTCTGAATGTTTCTAACCTATACCACACATAATTTTTCATGAATATTTTTGAAGCCTTACTATTATTGTGCCTGCTGATTGTCATTAGCGCGTTTGTGTCCTGTTCCGAACTCGCGCTTGCCTCGGCACGCAAAATCAAATTGCAGGTCATGGCGAAAGACGGCGGCGATACGCGCGCGCTTGACGTAATCAATATGCAGCAGCAGCCGGGCAGCTTTATTACCGTTGTCCAAATCGGTTTGAATGCCGTCGCCATTCTTGCCGGTATTGTTGGCGAGGCGGCAATACGTCCGTATTTTGGCAGGCTGTTGGAGAACGCAGGCAGTTGGGGCAGCACAGTTGCCTCTTTGCTGACTTTCTCGCTGGTTACAGGCAGCTTTATTTTAATTGCCGACCTGATGCCCAAGCGTATGGCAATGACCCATCCCGAAGCGGTGGCGGTACGCATTGTCCGTCCGATGATGTTTCTGATTTTTATCTTAAAGCCCCTTGTCTGGGTTTTTGACGGATTGGCAAACGCAATATTCAAACTCTTCAAAATTTCAACCGTCCGCCAGGAGCAGCTGACCTCGGAAGATATTTATGCCGTCGTTGATGCCGGCGCTCAGGCTGGTGTGTTGAAAGAGCAGGAACACTATCTGATTGAAAACATTTTTGATATGCAGGAGCGCACGGTCACTTCCACCATGAGCACGCGCGAATACATCGCCTATTTCGATAAACACGATGACAGCGATACCGTATTGGAAATAATGTCGGACAAACCGCACAATAAATTCCTCGTGTGCGACGGCGATTTGGAACGCGTTATCGGCTATATCGAATCGCACACGCTGCTGACTTTGTTTTTAAAAGAAAAAGACGTCCGCCTGACCGACAAGCGCGTGTTGCGTAAAGCTTTGTTTATCCCCGACACGCTGTCGCTTTACGATGTCTTGGAAACCTTCAAGACTTCCGGCGAAGACTTTGCCGTAGTGGTCAACGAATATGCGCTCGTGGTTGGGGTGGTAACGCTGAAAGATGTGATGAGTATTGTGATGGGCGAGCTGGTCAATACCGAAGAAGAGCCGCAAATTATCCGCCGTACCGAAGACACATGGTTGGTGGACGGTGCCACGCCGCTTACCGATGTCATGCGCGCGCTGGATATCGAAGAGTTTCCCAATTCGGAAAACTACGAAACCATCGCCGGCTTTATGATGTATTCCCTGCGCAAAATCCCGAAGCGTACAGATTTTTTGGTTTATGCCGGTTATAAGTTTGAAATCATCGATACTGAAAATTTGAAAATCGACCAACTTTTGGTTTCTAAACAAGGAAATATGGTGGGGAAAATGTAATAGGCTTTAAAGGAATATTTGTAGTATCAGATGAAAACGGGCAATCTTGAAATAAGTTGCTTATGATTTATGTCTTTTCTTAAGTTGTATAAAAGGCCGTCTGAAAATCAAATAATCAAAAAAGAAAACCGGATTTCCATAAACAGGGAATCCGGTTTGTTTTGTTTTCAACTTAGAACGTCAGTCTTACACCGGCGCGGACGGAGCGGCCCGGCAATGGCGCAATATATTTGAGCATGGAGTTTTGCTGTCTTGCGGTACGGTTGGCAAGGTTGCGTGCATCGAGGAACCATTCGGCTGTCGATTTTCCATGTTTGGTGGTATGGCTCATGTACATATCCCACATGGTATAGCCGCCCAAAACAGGCTCTTTGTAGTTGGCAGCCATGTGGCCTGTATGTTTGGCAGGGCGGTAGCGTGTCAGGCTGGTGCCCAGTTGCCAGTTGCCTTTATTCCATGTCAGGCCTGCGCCGTAGCGGGATACGGGCATATTGGGCATGTAATAGCCGTTGTTGCGGACGCGGTTGCCATTGCCTAATGTGCTGTTGCGTTCGTCGTCCAAATCGGCGCGGTTGTGTACGAAGTCGCCAAACAGGCGGGCTTCCAATGTGCCGTATTTATTCAAGTCAAACCATTGGTTTACCTCCAATTCCACGCCGTGAAGTTGGGTATCGCCGGAGCGCCAGTATTTGGTTGGCAGGCGTTGGCCGCCGTCATGTGCGGCATCTACGAGGAAGGTGTAGTCTTTAAATTGGGTTTTATACCAGCTTGCACGGAAGCGGCCGTCTTTCCAACCGATTTCACCGTTTACTTCCCAAGTGCCTGCTGTTTCAGGACGCAGTACGTCTACTCCCCAGTGTGATTCTGAAGCCATCAGTGCATAGTGATCGCCACCTGCATACAACTCGTTGACTTCAGGGGCGCGTTGTGAACGGCTGTATCGTGCGCCCAGTTTTAAGAAGTCAAACAGATCTACGCCTAAGCCTGCATGATAGTGGTTTAAGCTGTATTTCAGACGGCCTCTCTCTTCCAATCCTTTTACGGTCGAGCTGTTGCGTCCAGGTTTGTAATCGCCGATGTCGACCGAGTGGCGGACTTCGCCATGTCGCCAACCCAAAGATGCATTCCAGTTTTTCCACTTGAAGTTTTCCAAAGCGAAAATGCCGTATTCTTTGCTGTTGGTATCGGGCAGGTAGGCATAGTTTCCGGTGCGTTTGCCGTTGATGCCTGAAGATTCGGTGCTGCGCTGTTTCCAATCTGCGCCCAATGTACCTTTCAACCAAGAACCTGCTTTGTGGTTGAACTCCAAACGGCTTTGGAAAGTTTTGCTGTCCAAAGTTTGCATTTTGGTGTCGCCCAAGTATTCGGATGTCGGGTTTTGCGTATAGGCGGCTTGGAATTTGATGTTTTCAATCCATGGCGTCAATGGACGGTACATGGCTTCTGCCTGCCAACGGGTTTGTTGGGCGCGTACGGAAGCGTATTCGCGTGCCGGTGCTTTGCGGGTACCGCCGTGGTGGTGGCCTGATTCGGCAAAATTATAATAGCCAAAGCCTGCGATACCGGATTTGCTCAAGAAGCGGCTGACGGATACGCCTGCATAGCTGCGTTCACCGATATGGCTCAAGCCGAAAGCAAAGTTTTGATTGCTCAGATGGCTGTTTTTCAGACGGCCTTTTTCAACAGGCATATCGTCTTTCATGGCATTGATAACTTTATTTCTAAAGTTTGGACTGCCGTCATAAAGCGGATTTTCTACCCAATCGCCCCAGGATGGTTTGTTTAATTTGTACAATTCAGATTCATCAGGTTCCGAGCCGTCGTTATAACGTTTCCATAGTTCAATGAAAGCCGGAATGTCTTTCGCGACATAACGGTAATAGCCTTTATTTAAGGTTTCGGTAATGTCGGGCGTAACCTGACATGCCCACATCAGGCGAGAGCTATAAATATTGGCATGATCGTAACAGGCGGCCGGTTTGGAATCGCCGGGGATACGGTAATCATTGGCATGAGTGTCTGCTCCCGACAAATGCCAAGCCACATTGCCGACCTTACCGTTTAATTTGAACGCTTCGACACGCGGCGTATTGTAGCCGCCGCTGACTTCGACTTTGCCGTTTAAATCTTTTTCAGGCAGTTCTGTGGCAATCACGCCGGTATCGACGTCAACTGCGCCGCCAATCGCGTTGCCGCCATACAAGACTGCTGCCGATGATTTTAAAACGGTAATCTTTTCCGCCATGAACGGATTGACCATCAGTGGCAAATCGGGGCTGACAGAAGCGGCATCCGAAATACCCAAACCATTTTCACTGACATATACGCGCGAGCCGCTCAAGCTGCGGATTTGCGGTACGCCGGTATTAGGGCCGTAAGCATTGTTCTGAACGCCGGAGACTTGTTCCACAGTCTGTCCGAGCGATACGGCACGTTTTGTTTTTAAATCGTTTGTAGTTAAAACTTCTCCATCTCTTAGATAGTCTTTTGCGCCAGGCTGCAAACGCCAGTTACTTGAAGGCGCATTACCGACAACTTTGACTTCAGGTATATCTACTTGAGGAAGTTCTTCCGCAAATGACTGGCCTGAGAAAACAGCCAAAATGGCGCATAACATTTTATTTTTGTTACATAAAAATTGCTGTTTCACCGCTTATCCTTTATTGATATCACATTACGAAAGGCGTCATGATATATCTTTTCTACGGTAATTATCATAAATAAACATGTCTATTTTAATCAGTTTTGATTATTATCAATAATTATAAATATTTGTAAAATTTAGTATAGACTAGCTATTAATAATTAGTTATAAAATATTAAAAATGCCGTCTGAAACAATCCAATGTTTCAGACGGCATTTGTATGGAATAAGAAATTGCTAGAGCTAAGACAAAGGTCTTTATTCGCAGCTCAAGTTTTTTGTTTTTTCGGCGAATGTATCCATGGCAATTTGGCACATGCGTTCACGTTGTCCTACGTCGGCGGCAGGCAGGATTTGACGCAGGTATTTTGTGTTGTCGCGTTGGAACGATGCTTTATCGCCTGCTTTTTGGTAACACGCATCTGCGCGGGTAAAGTATTGCTGGCAGATTTTCGGCAATTCTTCAAAGGACAAGGGTTTGCTTTTGTGCATGCCGTGCGCGGAGACGGATAGGGAGGAAAGGGCGCACAGTGCGATGATTAAGGTTTTTGAAATGGTTTTCATGGTAAGCCTGTTTATTGAAGTTGTTTAAATCAATTGTTCGCCCCAGTGCAGCTTTTGGCGCAGGGTTTTGAAGTATTGGTAATCGGTGGGATGGAGGACGCGCAAGGGATTGTGATAGCGGCGGATGATGATGCGGTCGAAGTTTTGCACGTCGATATGGGATTGTCCGTCAAAATGTGCGCGTGCGTCGCCGCTTTTGGTAATGAGGATTTCGATTACACTGGTGTCGGAGATGGCAATCGGGCGGTTGGTCATGGATTGCGGGCAGATAGGTACAAGTGTGAATGCGTGCAGGCCGGCCTGCATGATGGGGCCGCCGGCGGCAAGCGCGTAGGCGGTCGAACCTGTCGGTGTAGAAATAATCAGGCCGTCCGAACGTTGGGTATAGACAAATTCTTGATTGATAAAGACTTCAAATTCGATCATTTGGCCTGCGCCGCCACGAGACAGTACGGTATCGTTGAGGGCGAGGGCGCGTTCGATGGTTTCGCCGTCACGAATGATGCTGGCTTCGATGAGGATGCGCTCTTCGGGCAGATATTTGCCTTCCAGTACGGGGCGGATGCCCTCAACCATGGTGTCGCGTGAGATTTGGGTGAGGAAGCCCAAGTGGCCTTGATTGATGCCGATGATGGGGACGGCGCGCGGGGCGACTTCGCGGGCGGCGGAGAGGAAGGTGCCGTCGCCACCGAGTACAATGACGAGGTCGCAGTATTTGCCCAGCTGGGCTTTGTTTACGGTTTCGCAGTAGGCGGAATCTTGGATATAGACGCAGTGTTCTTCTACGCTCAATTCATCCAGATAGATGGTGAAGCCGTTTTCGCGCAGAAAAGAAACCAATGTGTGGACGGTATCTTGAATTTCGGGCGTATTGGGACGCGTAACGATACCGATATTTTTAAATGGGCTTTTCATGTAATAGGCCGTCTGAAATTAAGTATTTAATCTATCCAGATATCGCGCTCGAGGCGGTCGAGGCGTTCGTTTAGGCGGGCAACGTCGTCACGCAGTTTGTCCACTTCTTCCAACCATGCGGCAAGCGTGGCTTGGTCGATAACAGGGGATTCGGGTTCGCGTGAAAAGTCGCTGATTTGCTCGGCAATGCTTTTGCCGATTTTTTTCATGGTGCGGCCGATGTCGCCGGCGCGCGAACTGATGCTTTCTGCGGCCACATGACCAAATACACGCGCCAAATCTTCGCTCGGATAATAGCGCAGTCCGCCTAAAATAGGAAGGACGGACATGCCCAATACCAAGTCGCCTTCGAGGCTGATATCGCCCACGCCGGGCTGGCCGCCTTGGAGGATTTTTTGGATGGCGCTGTTGTGGAATGTGATGTTGGTATCGGCGGTGTCGTTTGCGGTTTCAAGAAAACCTTGTTCGCTGATGCGTCCGGTCAGTCTGAAACCGGTCAGGCTGATGCAGATGATGCTGCCTGCAAATTCAGACAGCTCGCGCTGTTGCTCCGGATTTTGCTGTATCAGGTGGTTGATAATGGGAAATAGGGCGGACATGGTTTACTCTAAATGCCGTCTGAAACGGATGAATGGGTTGAGTCGCAATTTTACAGGCTTAGCCCGTCTGCGCAAACGGTATTTACAATTTTGCCGTTGCTTTCATCATCAACGATGAAATCAGGAGCAGGCAGGCCGAGTTTGGCCGCTTCGGCAGCATAAAATTCGGCCCGGCTTGGGTGGCGGGGTTCAACAATATTGCGGATACGCTTGCCATCAGCTTGGCAGGCTGTCTGAAAAAGGACTTGGACGGCCAAGTCTTTATGAAGAATATTGACGGGTTGATTGCCGCCTTGAATGTGTATTTTTTGAACCAGCTTGGTAACGGGATGACGGTCAGCAGAATAAAGTCCACCCAGTCGCAGTATGTCGATATGGGGTACGGCACTTTCAAGCAAGGCTTGCTCGATTGTGAGAATTTGACGGGCGGATTCGGTTTGCGGATCGGGAGGTGTAGTTTCATCGCATATGCGTGCTTGGTCGCCATACACGCTGGTGCTGCTGGTAAAGATGATGTGTTGTACCTTAGATTGCTCGGCAAGTTGAATCCATTTTTTCAGGGTATCGGCGTAATGGTTTAATGACGAAGGCGGAAGCAGGCAAAACCATGTCGGTTTGTTGATATGGTTTTGCCATAAGGTCGAACTGTGAAAAATATCGTTTTGGTTTAAATCGATAATGTCGAGTTCAATCGGCAGATTGATGTCGTCAGAGGTCAGGTTGCGTTTGACGGCGGCTACCTGACTGCCTTGCTCATAAAATTTTTGTGCCAGCGGAAGGCCGAGATAGCCTAAGCCGAGAATGGAAATATCGGGAAGGTGCATAAATAAAGCATCCGAAAATTAACAGGCCGTCTGAAAATAGCTTTAACTTGGTTAAAGCCACGTTTTCAGACGGCCTTTGTATGGAAAAATCAATGGTTGCTGCCGATTTTTTGGTCGAATTCAGCGCGGTGTTCCGGCAGGAGGTAAGGGCGCAACAGGCTGAGTGTGCGGCTGATGCCCCGTACTTTGGAGTCTTCGGTCAACTTGGCGCGGCCGCGCAGGGAGCTGTCAAAGTCGAACCAGTATTTCGTTACCATCCACATATTGACGGCAAGGTCGTTCATGGCGGTTTGGTCTGCGCTGATGATGTTCAGACCGTTGAGCTGGGTCAGCAGGTTGACCAACAGCGGTGAAACTTTGGCTTGGGTAAAGGTATTGTGTTCGCCCAATAATTCGGCACTGCGGGCAAGCAGGGTATTCACATCGCTGAAAAGGAAACGATATTCCCACATCACATCATAAATACCGGCCATGTAGTTGATGGAGTCTTCCACATTAGACGGCAATACGGCTTCGTTAAGGTAGACAAGCAGGGCTTCGCTGTAACGCTTGAACAATTGGACAATGATTTCGTCTTTATTGCGGAAATGGTAGTAGAGGTTGCCCGGGCTGATGCCCAAGTGGGCGGCAATGTGGTTGGTGCTGATATTGCGCTCGCCTTCTTCGTTGAACAAGGCGAGGCTGGCATTGATGATTCGTGTGTAAGTGTTGACTTTAGCAATGCGCGGCATGGGATACACTCCTTTGTTTTATAGGCTGTATGAAGTAGGCAGCCAGTTGGGTTCTGCGTGTAATTCTACCTGAAATTGAGTAAATACTGTATTACAAACATATTGTGCCAGCTGGTGGACATCTTGCGCGGATGCATTGTTTTTATTCACCAAAACCAAAGCCTGTCTGTCATGCACTGCCGCACCGCCGATCTGATGACCTTTCAGACGGCATTGGTCAATCAGCCAGCCGGCCGCGAGTTTGACCGAACCTTCAGGCTGCGGATAGCGTGGCATATTGGGGTATTGCTGCAACAAATCGGCAGCTTTTTCAGCGCTGACAACAGGGTTTTTAAAGAAACTTCCGACATTACCAAGCACGTTAGGATTAGGCAGTTTACTGTTGCGGATTGCACACACTGCGTCGGAAACATCTTTGGCCGTTGCTTCTCGGCCTTGGCTCAGTTCGGCAACTGCGGCCGCCAAATCGCCATAGCCCAAGTTCGGCACAAAATGCTCTTTCAACGCAAATACAACCGAAACAATCACATAGCGGCCTTTGCCTTCCTGTTTGAACAGGCTTTCACGATAGGCAAAGTCACAGTCGGCATTGGAAAGCTCGACAAAGGTGTCCGTATCCAAATCAAAGCAGCGTACGCTATGGATAACATCTTTCGCTTCAACACCATATGCACCGATATTTTGTACCGGAGACGCGCCGACCGTGCCCGGAATCAGACTGAGGTTTTCCAGCCCGCTTAAACCCAGCCCAACCGTGTGCAAAACAAAATCATGCCAAATTTCCCCAGCCTGAGCCTCAATATAAACCAGGCCGTCTGAACGCTCAATTTCGCGTATTCCCTTGTTTTCCATATGCACAACCAGACCGGCATAGTCTTCCATCAAAAGGATATTGCTGCCGCCGCCGAGCCATAAAACAGTATCTCGGTTGAACTCGGGCAGTCTGACAATGTCGCGCAACTCGTCGGCATGTTTTAATGCAACAAATGCTTGGGCTTGGGCTTTCAGGCCGAAAGTGTTGTAAGGGGTAAGGTCGGTTTGATATTGGATGGGTTGCATGGGTTTAACTTTAAAATAGGAATTCGTTGATTAAATGGCGTAATCATTGGAGAAAGACTGCTTGTATTTTTCAGACGGCCTTATGCGATTTGACCATTTCTTTACTACAAAGCTCCAAGCACCATACCAATGCTATGGCGGCAATCGTCAGCGAAACGGTCAGCGCGGTCCAGAAGCCGTAAATGCCCATATCGACATGATAGGCAAGTAAGTAGCCGGGCAACAGGCCGCAACCCCAGAAAGCCACGGCATGAATGAACATCGGCATTTTGGTCACTTTATAGCCGCGCAGCGCATATGAAGCGATACATTGGGTGGCGTCTGCCAGTTGGAATAGGGAGGCGAAAAATAAAACGGTCGCGGCAATGCCTAATACTGCCGCATCGTTGGTGTACATACTGGCCAACTGAAAGCCAAAGATGACCAAGAGCAGCGCGGTGCAGGTGGCAAGCACCCAGCCCAACACCAGCGAAACGCCTGAAATATAACGCGCCCGCAAAAAATCGCGCCGTCCGAGCGAAAAGCCAACGCGTACCGTGCTTGCCGAGCCGACGCTTTGCGGAACCATATACAAGATGCCCGACAGGCTGATGACGACTTGTTGCGCGGCGACATAATCCTCGCCGAATGGCGCCACCAAAAAGACGATAAACGAAAACGCGCTGGCTTCTAGAAAATAAGACAAGCCGATAGGTGCGCCGATTTTCCAAATCTGTTTGAAAGCCGCCAAATCGGGTTTGCCGATTTTTGCCGTCAAGCCAAACGGGCGGAAGAATTTTTCTTTGGCAATATAAAGCCACAAAGCCAATGCGCTGAACCAAAATACTGCCGCCGTTGCCACGCCGCAACCTGCGCCACCCAAAGCAGGCATGCCAAATTTTCCGTAAACAAACACATAGTTTAGCGGCACATTCAATACAAATGCCGCAAAGCTGACCAACATAATCACGCGCGGACGGTTCAAGCTGGAGGCATAGGCGTGCAGGGCGCGGTGTATCATGGCGGCCGGCATTGCCAAGCTGGTAAAGAACATATATTGCGCCATCGTGTCCTCGACATAATCGTTTAATGTCAGCCAATGACGGAAAGGCGTAATCATCGTCCACATCAACAGCATGCCGAATAGACCCAAACACAAGCCAAACCAAATGCCCTGCATTCCTGTTTTGCCGACTTCTTCGGTTTTACCTGCGCCGTACAGCTGGGCAATCATCGGATTCAACGCCGCCATTACGCCCATAAAGGTAATGTAAATCGTAGAAAACGCGCTGCTGCCCAGCGCCACCGCAGCCAAATCTTCCTTGCCTGCGCCACCGGCCATCACCGTATCGACAAAACCAATGCCCACTTGCGCCACTTGCGCCAACAGCATAGGCAGGGCGAGGGCGGTAAGCAGGCGGGTTTCTTTTAAGAAAACAGGAAAGGCAAAGCGGTTGAGGTTCAGTAGCATAATGTGTGCGATTTGAGGATAAAGGCCGTCTGAAAACGGAAATTTAAAATTATAAAGGGTAATACTGATAAGCAGGCAATATGTTGTTTAATCGCTAAATTTTTCAGACGGCCTTAAAAGTCGGATGTCTTTTTACTGCTTCCAACCAGCTGTCCGGCGTTTGAAACTGCATCAGGCCGTCTGAAAGCGATACTGCGGCTTGGGTAGTCGAAGCGCGGGTCAGTTTTTCGTTGGTTTCGGCATCGTAAATGGTGTAATCGATACGCAGGCAGCTTTCGATTTCAACGATGTCCATATCAACGCGGATTTTTTGGCCGAAACGGGCAGGGCGGATGTATTTGAGGTTCATCTGCACAATCGGCCAGCTGTACCCTTGCCGTCCCATTTCGTTGTAGTCGTAACCGATGGAAGACAGAAAAGCACAACGCGCGGTTTCAAGGTATTTGACATAGTTGCCGTGCCACACGATGTGCATGGCATCTACGTCAAAAAAAGGAACTTCGGTTTCAAAGCTGTGTTGGCAGTAGATGTGTTTTTTCATGGTTTAAAAGAGTGAGTGTGATGGTTTCAGACGGCGTCTTCGCCCCAAAAATCATAAAAATTGAACCATTGTAGCGGATTTTGCGCACATTCTTGCGCCAAAATGTCGGCAAAACCCTGCATCGCGTCTTTAACGGCAGCCTCGCGGTTGCCGCGTTTCCAGCTGGAAGTGTCGGTAAAGCGGCACAGTTTCAAATGATAGCGGCCGTTTTGTTTGACGCAAAACAGCGTGTTTACCTGTGTTTTTAAAAGCGAAGCCAACAGCCATGCACCTTGCGGCATAGGGGCGGTGTGGCCTAAGAAATTAATGTCGGCGGTTTTCTCGCCGCGTACAGGCACACGGTCGGCCGCGATGGCAATCCATTCGCCGTTTTCGATACGGTGGTTTAATTCCATCATCAGGGTGGTATCCAAATCTGTTACCTGAATCAGACGGATATGATCTGCGCCGGCTTTTTGCAATGCCTCGTTAAATGCCTGCGCGTGTTTGCTGTGCACCAATACGTTGAGTCTGAAATCTTTATGGTGCGACACCAGCGCACGGCAAACTTCAGTATTGCCCAAGTGCGAACAGGCAAAAATCTGGCCGCGTTCGTTGCGCTTGACTTGTGAATAGATGTCGTCCGGATCTTCAATCACCAAATCTTCATAACGGATTTTGCGTTGCCACACGGCAAAACGGTCGCAAACCGCTTCGCCAAATGCGACGAATTGTTTGAATACGCCGTGTTTCGGCAGGACGATATGGGGAAAGGCCGTCTGAAGGCGGGTTTGATAGCGTAAGACATGACGGCGCGGTTTGGGCGCGGTTGCATAAAAATACAGCACCACAAACCAAATGCACGGCCTCATGAAAAAAGCCGGCAGATAGCGCACCATCAATGTGGTCAGAGCGAGAAACAGGCGGCTGCCGCGTTCGGGTTGCGCCGCCCAATGGGTTTGTTTATTATTGGTCATGGTTTGGGTGTGAATTAAGTTATAGAGGATTGCACATCATCGTTTAGTAGAGAATCCCAAAAATCTGTATCTAGCTTTTTAATGCTAAAAGTTTGTTCTGTTTGCATACCTAAATCATATTGGTATACATATTCTGCTAATTTCATTCCATCTATTAAAACAACTTTGGCATTGGGTAAAGTATTTGCATATTCAATTGCATCATTTGAATATTGGGCAGTGGTAATAAAAACTCCCTTGTCTGCATTTCTCCCCATTAATGAACCTACGAAACGTTGAATTTCTGGTCTACCAATAGTGGAGTCTTTTTTATATCGTTTAGCTTGTATATAAATTCTCCCAAATCCCAATATATCTTCCTTAATTTCCCCATCAATACCACCATCTTTGCTATATTGAGTTACTGTCCCTGAATTTTCTACTGCACCACCGTATCCCATTTTTTGTAATAAATCGACTACTAATTTTTCGAAAACCTTGGGTGTTTTACTGATAATAGTGTCTATAATTTCAGTATATATTTCATGACGTATGGTTTTGTATGATGCATATAATAGTTCTTGAGGGGTTTCCTCAATAGAGTTTTTTGATGACAAAGTGATCTGTAAAACAGGCTCAGATTTTATTTTTTTATTTCGTAAAGCCATTGTTTTATCGATATATTCATTAATCTCTTGATTGCTTTTGGAGAGAAATTGTCTTCCTAGTGAATTAATGACATAGTACCCTCGTTTGGGACGATCTAGTAATTCACATAGAGTTAAATAACTTAATGTCCAGGAAATACGATCATTAAAAATAATGCCATTTCCAGATTCATATTCTTTCGTTATTTCTTCATCGCTTAGTGAGAAATATTTAGCTAATGGTGCGGTGAGTTCAGATTTTTTCCAAACTTTTCCATCAGATAGTTTTTCTAATATAGGTTTACGTAATTCTGAAAAATGTGGGATAGTCATCATAATTCTTTCTATAGATTAAATATTTTACCCAATCGGTGTTTCAACATACCGAAAAACAGCCGTGTGTGCATTTTGCTGATGCGGACATTGTCGGCAAAGGCATCGAAGTGGGACACGCCGTCTGCGGCGTATTGGACGGGCGTTTTAATCCAAACTGGCTTGACGTCGCGCCAGTACAGGCGGATAAGGATTTCCGTGTCGAAGTCCATGCGGTCGCCTACGGTTTCTTCGCGGACGACGGACAGCGCGGGTGTAAGGGGATAGAGGCGGAAGCCGCACATGCCGTCTTTGATGTCGCATGACCAAGTGTGCAGCATATTCCAGAAGTCGGTAATTTTGCGTCCGTAAAGCCGTGCTTTGGGCGCGTCATCGCCGTATTGCGGCCAGCCGCAAATAACGGCTTCGGGGTTTTGTTCTGCTGCGGCGAGGAGTTTGGGCGTGTCGTTCAAGCAGTGTTGGCCGTCTGCATCGACCTGCAAGACGTGGGTATAGCCATGTTCTTGGGCGTATTCCAAGCCGGTTTTAACCGCTGCGCCTTTACCACCGTTGATGGGACGGTAAAGGACATCAATGCCGTCTGAAACCAAAGCCTGCAATACAGGTTTGCATTCTTCGCGTGAACCGTCGTCCACAATTAAAATGTTTAAACCGAAGCCGCGCATGGTTTGGGCAACGTGGCTGATGGTGGTCGGGTGGTTGTAATGTGGAATGAGGGCCAGGGTTTTCATAAATATTTTTTAGACGACGTTAACATAATGCAGAGTATAGCAAATAAACATGCCATGGCGTTTGAAAAGGCCGTCTGAAACGGCGAGGACAAAATCGTTTGATTTCGTTTTTCACTGTTTCAGACGGCCTTTTATATGCCATTAATTCAGCATTGTACATGACCGACATCGAGGCATAAATCATGGAACTCGTTGAGCGTGCTACGGTGTCCGATGCTGATGATGATGCTGTCGGGCAGTTTTTGCTTTAAGGCACGGTAGAGCATGGCTTCGGTCGGTTCGTCCAAGGCGGCGGTGGCTTCGTCGAGCAGGATGACTTTGGGCTGCGAGAGCAGGGCGCGGACGAAGGCGACGCGTTGCAGTTCGCCTGGGGAGAGTTTGTGTTGCCAGTCATCGGTTTTATCTAATTTATCGACCAGATAACCTAAGCGGCAGGTGTTCATGGCGTCGGCTAACTCGGGATGTTGTTTGTCGATGTCGGGGTAACAAATCGCATCGCGCAGGCTGCCTTGTGCCGTGTACGGACGTTGCGGCAGGAAGAGGATGTCTTGATGCGGCGGATGGCTGACTTTACCACTGCTGCCGAAAGGCCAAAGCCCTGCCAGCGCGCGCAGCAACGAAGTTTTGCCGCAACCGCTCGGGCCGCGTATCAGCAGGGAATTGCCGCTTTTGAGGTTAATATTGATACCGTCTAATAAAACTTCGCCGTTGTGGCGGTATAGGGCAACGTTTTCTAAGATCAGGCCGTCTGAAACTTCGGTAAGGTCGGGTTGTCGTGCGGTGTGTTTTTCTTCCGTACTCAGCAAAAAGCCGTACAGACGCTCCAGTCGGGCGCGGTAGGCGGTGAATTTGTTGTAGAACATCCGAAAGAAAGACAGCGCGTTTTGCAGTCGTGCAAAGGCTTGGACGGTCTGCTGGATGTCGCCGATTTTGATTTGTCCGGCAAACAGGCGCGGAGCTTGCAAAATAATCGGGAAGAGTTTGATGCCGTTGGTGAACATATCGTTAAAGCCGCTCAGGCAGACGCTTTGCCGAGCAATGCGCCAACGGTTGCGGATAATGGCTTTAAAACGGTCGGAAAGCTGGTCGTGTTCGTATTGTTCGCCGCTGTAAAACGCCACGCTTTCGGCGTGGTCGCGCACACGGATGAGGGAGTAACGGTAGTCGCCGTTGAGTTTTTCGTTTTCATAGTTGTAACGAATCAACGGGTTACCTATCCACATGGCGATAAAGGTCGCCAAAATCACAAACATATAGACAAACCAAACGATGCCGTGCGGAATGTCGAAGCCGAACACAGTCAGGATGCCTGCCAAGCCCCACAAAACAACGGCAAATTCCAGCGAGGTAACGACCGAATTGACCATGCCGCGCACAAATTCGATGGTCGAGGCGATGAAATCCTGTGCGTCCTGTTGGATACGCTGGTCGATGTTGTCCGGCGCGTGGCGGCGCATTTGCAGGCGGTAGTAGTTTTTGTCGCCAAGCCAGCGTGAAGTCAAAACTTCATTGAGCCGCTCCGACCATTTAATCGCCAAACCTTGATCGAGAAAGTCGTTGACGACGTTGTTAAACGCCCGTATCAACACCACGCCCGCATTCATCGCTGCAAACATCCAAAACGCGGAGGCATTCAAATCTTGCATCGAGTCGTAAAGCCCTTTGGACATAAAGGTACTCAACACATTCAGCCGCACTTCGGTTAACAGCAGCGTAATCATCGCCGTAATCAGCAGCAATACTTTAACTGCACTTTTCGGCGTCAGGCAAAGGCGCAGGATATAGCTAAACTCGCGCCCGAAGCGTGTGTTGCGTGCAAAAAACAGAATGACCGCCGAGGCTGCAGCGACCATCAATAAGGTCTGCAATAGCCAAGACGGCGTGGAATAAAGCTCGATTTGCCATTTTTGCATGGGGTGTTCTCTGAAAGGAAGTACAGGCCGTCTGAAAGGACGGCAAATTTATTTGACTATGGTAACTGTAATAATAGTTTTCTGAACTGTTGTATTTTTGTATTTACAAACGGTTCTTATTTGTTTTTGTGGAAAGCAGAAATCTTATCAAATATAATCGCAAAACCAAATTACTTTGTAATTTTTTACTCGATATAAGAAATAAGAATTATTAATATTTCAAACCAGAAGGTATTTTATGAACAGCAAATTAGCCCTGATGCCGCTTGTGGTTGCAAGCGCATTCGCCTACGCCGCCGATGAAGCCACTTCTGCTCCCGAAGCATATGCAGAAGTGCAGGAAGTCAAAGTCCACGCCGACGCCAAACGCGTCAAAGCCGCACGCTCGTATTCTATTGCCAGTGACGGCGATATGCGCGACCGTGTGAATTTGGGTGTGTTGGGTAAAGCCAATGCCTTTACCGCTCCGATTACTGTGGTCAATTACGACGAAAAAGCCCTCAACAATACCGAAGCGCGTACTTTGGTGGATGCCGTAGCGAAAAAAGATGCTTCGACTTGGCAGTTCGGCGGTGAAAGCAACACCTTGACCGGCCTGTATTTCCGCGGTTACCAACTTGATGCGCGCCAATTCAGCGTCAACGGCTTGGCCGGTATGTATGGCACACAAGGTACGGCCAGCGTGCAAGTCGGCTCCGCGCAACTGATTAAAGGCGCATCCACTGCCGTAAACGGCATGGACCCTGAAGGCGCGGTATCCGGTTCCGTCAATATCGAAACTAAAAAAGCCGCTGACGAAGGTAACCGCAAAATCGGTTTGGGCTGGTTCAGCAACAACCGCGCCCAAGGTACGTTCGACTTGGGCCAACGCTTCGGCGAAAACAAAGAATTCGGCGTGCGTGCCAACGGCAAACTGCGCCACGGCGACACCCCGCGCCACGGTTACAGCGAAGACAACAAAGAATTTGCATTGAATGCTGATTATCGCGGCGAAAAACTGCGCGTGGCGTTCGATTCCATCTACGCGAAACGCAAAACCAACGGCGGCCGTGCGCGTATGCAGGACATTCAAAACCTGCAAGGCCGTCTGTTTGATGCACCTGACGGTAAAACCAATCTGCTGCCTTCTTGGAACTGGCAAAACACCGTCGGCCAAACCAATATGCTGACCTTTGAATGGGATGCGTTTGACAATGCACAGATTACAGGCGGTATCGGCTACAACAAAGCGCGTTATTACGGTACGCTGATTTCTCCTACTGTATGTTTGAATGCCACCAGTACTTGTACCGATGCGCAAAACACAAACGCCAGCGGCAAAGTAACGGCCCGCAACTATGACTACAATACAGGTACTGCCCGTCTGACCGACCAATACTTCCGCACTTTAAGCATGAACCTGTCTGCGCGAGGCGAATTTGAAACCGGTCCGGTTACACACAACTGGAGTACGGCTTTTGACCGCGTTATCCGTCAACGCGCCACTACGCGTGGTTTGTCAGCAGGCAGCAGCAGCGCGAAAATTTCTGCAAGCGGCGATATTGCTGCGCAACTTGATTCTTTCCAACCGGACTATGCAACCGATTGGGAAAGCTCTGCCAATCTTGATGCCAATATCAAAGTCAACAGTTTGGCCTTGTCCGACACACTAGGCTTTGCCGACAACAAATACCGTCTGACTTTGGGCGGTCGTTTCCAAGCGGTTGAATATACCGATAAAAAAGCAGGCCAAAGCGGCGATGCCAAACGCTTCAGCCCTATGTTTATGGCCGCGTGGGTGCCGCAACCTGATTTGGTTGTTTACGGCAACTATATGGAAGACTTAGAGCCAGCCGATATCAAAACCGATGATGACGGCCATACCACCATGTCCAAACCGCGTGTCAGCCGTCAGTTTGAAGTGGGCGTGCGTAAAAACTGGGGCAATTTCGTAACCACGTTAAACGCGTTCCAAATCAAACGTCCGGGCTACTGGAGAGGTCAGACAACCACTGATCCAAAAACTAAGAAGACAACGCTGACTTACGGCAATAATTCTGATTTTGCCCGTTATAAAGCATTAGGCGGTGCAGCCGGCGACGAGCAAGGTATGGAACGCAGTCGCGGTATTGAGTTCAACACCTACGCGAACTTGCTCAACAATACTTTGCGTCCGACTTTGGGCCTGATGTATCTGCAATCGACCGTGAAAGACTACCCAAATTCACGCGATATGCTGGTTAACGGTGTACAAGTCGCCAATCCGCGCGTAATTGCCAAAGCAGGCGTTGAATGGGACACCCCGTTTGCCAAAGGCTTGACCCTGAACGGCAACGTTTCGTATTTCGGCAAGTCTTACCAAGACACGCAAAAACAATACGCCTTCCCGTCCTATACCTTGGTTGACGTAGGCGCGCGCTACAAAACCAAGCTGGGTAAAAACACTCTGACCGTCAGCAGCTCGCTAGAAAACCTGTTCAACAAAAACTACTGGCAGGTACAGCGCGGCCAATATGACCGCAGCTTCGCCGTCGTCGGCATGCCGCGTACTTATTGGCTGAAAGCGGAATTGGATTTCTAATCTGATTTCGGTTTGACCGTAATAATCAGGCCGTCTGAAAGGGAATGATAAAAAGCAAGAATTTGGTTTTTATCCCTTTTCAGACGGCCTGATTTGATTGCCTTATGTTTTTTGCTTGAAAAATCTTACATGTTTTTTATGGATTTCACGCGAAACAAGGTTAATATTCCATTTTCACAATACATTATTCGAGAAGACATATGAAAAAATCCATCAAACTGACCCTGTGCGCCCTCGCACTGTCACTTTCCGTGCAAGCGCAAGCGGTTACCCATGCAGTAATTGAAACCAATATGGGCAACATCCAACTGGAGCTGGATGAAGTCAAAGCGCCGAAAACCGTGGCAAACTTTGTCAATTACGCCAAAAAAGGTTTTTACGACAACACGATTTTCCACCGCGTTATCGACAATTTTATGATTCAAGGCGGCGGATTTACCGAGAAAATGGTACAAAAATCCACCGATAAAGCCATCACCAACGAAGCATACAACGGCTTGAAAAATAACGTCGGCACCATCGCCATGGCGCGCACCGGCGATCCGAATTCAGCAACCAGCCAGTTCTTTATCAATACAGCCGACAACGACTTTTTGAATTTCAAAAGCAAAACCCCTCAAGGCTACGGCTATGCCGTTTTCGGTAAAGTTACTTCCGGTATGGACGTTGTCCGTAAAATCAGCAAAGTGAAAACTGCGACACGCGGCTATCATCAAGACGTTCCAACCGAAGCCGTGATTATCCGTAAAGTCAGCATCAAATAATTTTGATTGCTTGAGTCCAAACAACAGGCCGTCTGAAACATTCAGACGGCCTGAATTTATTTATTTGATAATAAGCGGCAATTTGGGCGATAATTCAGCATCTACCATTTAAGGAGTCGATTATGCAAACCCGCCTGCCTTTTTTCAGCGTTGTCCGTGTCAGCGGTGAAGACAGAGCTTCATTTCTTCATGGTCAATTATCGAACGATATTAATAATTTAGCTTTAGGTCAGGCATGTTATGCCACATACAATACGCCTAAAGGCCGTGTGTTGGCGAATATGTTGGTCGTCAATCGCGGAGAAGATTTACTGTTGGTCATGGCGCAAGATTTGACCGAGGCCATCGTCAAACGCCTGAGAATGTTTGTCTTGCGTGCAAAAGTCGTCTTCGAGCTGATGCCTGATTTAGTAGTCAGCGGCGAGTTGGCAGACGATGCAGAACCTCATCCTGCTACCGAACCGCAACTGTCTTTCCCGGCCCAAATTCAAGAAAACACCGTAGAAATTACCTTGCCGCACACAGGCCGTCTGAAAATTTCAGCAGCCAAAAATGCAGCCGAATATCAAGCAGGAGCCGAAAACGCATGGAACCTGCACGAAATCCGCAGCGGCTATCCGTGGATTTGCGCCTCAACCAAAGAAGCGGCTGTTGCTCAAATGCTCAACCAACACATCATCGGCGCAGTTCATTTCCGTAAAGGCTGCTACCCCGGCCAAGAAATCATCGCCCGCGCCCAATACCGAGGCCAAGTCAAACGTGGTCTGGCCGTATTAAGCGGCGATTCTTTAGAAGCCGCGGGTATTGCCATCAAAGTCGGCGAGGAAGAAGCAGGCGTTATTCTTAATACTGCACTCACAGAGCAAGGCAGCCTCAGCCTCGCCGTTATCAAGTTTTCCGCAGCAGAAGCAGCATTGACCGATGCAGACGGTAATGCTTTGAAACAGGAAGAACTGTTTTTTACGGTCGAAAAAGATTGATTGTCAGATGATTGAATAAAAAGCTTAAATATTAGCTTGAAATGAAAACAGAAAGGCCGTCTGAAATTCAGACGGCCTTTGATATTGAGTTTTGTTGGTACATGACCCAAGCTGCGTTTGCTGCTGACGGATTACGGCATGGTTTGGAATCATTCGGTAGCAACAAAAACCGCGTGCGTGCGTACCGCACACACCCTACACCTTAATCTTAAAGTTTGCGTTGCCCGCAGGTAGGGTGTGTGGTGTAGCCACGCACGCGGTTGGTGGGAATGCAGGCTACGGCTTGCTAAGCTTGATATGACTTGTTTAATCTAATTCTAATTCATACGAGAGCCCATCTCTTACCTTACTAAGTAATTGATAAGCTGCTTCTGAATAGAAATGAAATTTTGTTGAATCTCCCGAAGATACACAAATATGATAGATGTTATCTGAGGATTTAATAGAAATACCTTTATCACTCACAATTTTCTCAATAAGCTCATTTGCTTTATGCCATGTTCTGTAACCTAAGCGTTCTGCTAATTTAGTAAGGCTTAATGGAAAATTCGCACTCATTGCTGCAACTGTAGCTGCATCAGCAATACCATATAGCTTAACAAGGGTCTCCCCATCTGCATCAGCATATTGGCTTAAATGTTCGTAATTGACTTGAATCGTACTTTTAGGAATATCTTCTCTTACTAATTTGTACTGTCTTGATATTAATGAGCGTAAGATTTTTGGATTAAAATTTTCTATAACATGTGAATTTTTAAAAGAATTAAATACCCATTTGTAATCTTTAACCGAAATGTTATTCATCCTAAAATTTTTTCCATTTGATAAAAGAATAGAATATTCCCTAGGATATGATTTGCTATCACAAAAATCTCTTTCCCATTTTACAAAAAACATATTTGGCATCAGTTCATTATTGCCACCTAAAACTAAATCTATATCTGCTAATATATTTTTAATATTTTCATCATTAACGCCATACCCAATAAAAATAATAGGATGTTCTAGGAAAAATGTTAAAAGTTTTGCAATCAAATATTTTGATTTACTATTAAAATTTTCATAATCTTCTTTAGTCAGAACAATACTTGAGAAATCTCGTGCACATCCGTGAATTTTATAAATTTCTCCTATATCTGAAATAATATTTGTAATAATCTTTTGTCCAACTATAGGTGTGTGATCAATAAATACTTTATCTTCTAAAAAAGTATCGTAGTTGGTAGTAATAATTGCTTGAGGACATATAGCTTTTAAATCTTCTAACTCTTCGGAATAGTTAGGTGGTAGGGAATCGAAGACATCTTGGTTCTTAACTAAGTCTTGAAATAATTTACAGACTTGGTGTTTTAGGTATGAATCTTCACTCGTATCAGAAGAAAATAAATTATCAGGAAACTCTTCTCGTCCTTTTTTGGTCCAAGCCCAAGTTCTGTAGTATCCTGCAAATTGAGAAGCGACTGCAGCTAAATCATTATTTTTCCCTTGTATATAATACGCTAAATCTTTTTTTATGTTTGGGCATTTTTCTGCTAGCTGCTGTAGGAGCTCTGTCCAATTAGGTCCTCCTAAATATCTTTTGGAAAAGCCAGAACCAATAAAGAGAATGGGCTGATACGCGAAATTGGTTTTACACTGTTCAATCTTTTCTAACATCTCACTCTGATATTGTTCATATGGTGTTCTCATTTTCCAATCTCCAAATTTATAATTATAGCCAAAGGCCGTCTGAAATTTTCTGGTGACCTTTTTTCAGACGGCCTTTTGATTACAGTATTAAATCAACAATTAATCGAGTTTCTCACTTACCCAGTTTTCGATGCTTGCCAATGTTTCTGGCAATTTGTCGGCATCTGTACCGCCGGCTTGTGCCAAGTCAGGACGGCCGCCGCCTTTGCCGCCGACTTGTTCGGCTGCAAATTTAACCAGATCGCCTGCTTTGACTTTGCCAGTCAACGGTTTGGATACGCCGGCGCATAGGGAGACTTTGCCGTCGTTGACTGCGGCGAGCAATACGATGGCTTGTTCTGATTTGCCGGTCAAGTCGGTAACGATTTCGCGCAGGGCTGCGGCATCGGCTTCGATTTGGGCAGCAACGAGTTTGGCTGAACCCAAGTCTTTTGCATCGTCCAAGAGTTTGGCGCCTGCGTGGACGGCAAGTTCGGCTTTGGCGCGTGCCAATTCTTTTTCCAATGCTTTGGCGTGTGCTGCGCTTGCTTGGATTTTCGCCAGTACGTCTTTTTCAGTTTGGGCTTTGGTTTCGGCAATAATGTCTTTAACCAAGCGTTCTTGTTCTTGCGCCCATTTGAGTGCGTTCAGGCCGGTGATGGCTTCGATACGGCGCACGCCTGCGGCAATACCGCCTTCGCTGATGATTTTGAAGAGGCCGATGTCGCCGGTGTGTGAAACGTGTGTACCGCCGCACAATTCAGTAGAGAAACCGCCCATTTGCAGCACGCGCACTTCGTCGCCGTATTTTTCGCCGAAGAGCATCATGGCGCCGGTTTTTTGGGCATCTTCCATGCTCATAATGGCTGCATTGACGGCAACGTTGGCCAAAATGGCTTTGTTGACGCGGCGTTCTACTTCGGCGATTTCTTCGGCAGTTACTGCTTGAGGATGGGAAATGTCGAAACGGGTGGATTCGGCGGTAACCAAAGAGCCTTTTTGTTCAACGTGTTCGCCCAATACATCGCGCAGAGCTTTGTGCATCAAGTGGGTTGCGCTGTGGTTGCGCATATTGGCATTGCGGATTTCGTCATCCACTTTGGCGGTAACGCTGTCGCCGACTTTCAGACGGCCTGACGTTTGTACGCCGAATTGGCCGAATACGGCCGCTTTGATTTTTTGGGTATCGTGTACTTCAAAGCGGTTTTCGCCTGCGAAGATATAGCCGACATCGCCGACTTGACCGCCGGATTCTGCATAGAACGGGGTAAAGTCGATAACGATGGCACCTTCGTCGCCTTCGTTCAATTCATTAACTTGCTCGCCGTCTTTGTAGAGGGCGAGGACTTTAGATTCGGTTTGGCGTTCGCTATAACCTTTAAACTCGGTATCTTGGCCTTCGTAAGGCAGTTGGGCGTTGGCTTTGAAGCTTTGTGCGGCGCGTGCGCGTGCGCGTTGGGCTTCCATTTCACGCTCGAAGCCTGCTTCGTCCAGTTCGATATTACGTTCGCGGCAGATGTCGGCAGTCAAGTCGTATGGGAAGCCGTAAGTATCGTAGAGTTTGAAGATGATTTCGCCGTCGAGTTTTTTGCTGCCTTTAGCCAACGCGTTTTCCAACAAAGCCATACCGGTTTCCAGAGTTTGGGCAAAACGGCTTTCTTCGTTTTTCAATGCTTCTTCGATTTGAGCTTGTTTTTCTTTCAACTCAGGATAAGCATCACCCATCTCTTTGACCAAATCAGCCACCAGTTTGTGGAAGAATGGTTTGCTTTGACCCAGTTTGTAACCGTGGCGCACGGCGCGGCGGATAATGCGGCGCAATACGTAGCCGCGGCCTTCATTGGAAGGCAATACGCCGTCTGCGATCAGGAATGAGCAGGAGCGGATGTGGTCGGCGATGACTTTCAGGCTTGGTTCTTCCATGCTGAAAGCTGCGCCGGTTTCGCGGGCAACGGCTTTGAGCAGATCTTGGAACAAGTCAATTTCGTAGTTGCTGTGAACATGCTGCATGACGGCGGCCATGCGCTCCAAGCCCATACCGGTATCAACGGATGGTTTAGGCAGCGGATTCATATTGCCTTGTTCGTCACGGTTGAACTGCATGAATACGCAGTTCCAAATTTCAATCCAGCGGTCGCCGTCTTCTTCAGGGCTGCCCGGAATGCCGCCCCAGATTTCTTCGCCGTGGTCGTAGAAAATTTCGGAGCAGGGGCCGCAAGGGCCGGTATCGCCCATTTGCCAGAAGTTGTCGGATGCGTATTTCGCGCCTTTGTTGTCGCCGATGCGGACGATGCGCTCGGCAGGCATGCCGATTTCGTTCAGCCAAATGTTGTAGGCTTCGTCGTCTTCTGCGTAAACGGTTGCCAACAGTTTGTCTTTAGGGATGTTCAACCATTCAGGGGAAGTCAAGAATTCCCAAGCGAAGTGGATCGCGTCGCGCTTGAAGTAGTCGCCGAAAGAGAAGTTGCCCATCATTTCAAAGAAGGTGTGGTGACGGGCAGTGTAGCCGACGTTTTCCAAGTCGTTGTGTTTGCCGCCTGCGCGTACGCATTTTTGCGCGGTAGTAGCGCGGTTGTACGGGCGTTTGTCAAAGCCGAGGAATACGTCTTTAAATTGGTTCATGCCTGCGTTGGTAAACAGCAGGGTCGGGTCGTCGTGTGGCACGAGCGAGGAGGAGCGGACGATGGTGTGGCCTTTAGATTCAAAAAATTTCAGGAATTTTTGGCGTAGTTCGGTGGTTTTCATAATGTCTCGATAAATTTTTTACAAGGATTTCAGACGGCCCGGACGGCGCGTTACGATTAAAAACGAATGGGCGTTATCTTACCGCAAAACCATATTTCAAGCTATCGGCAGAAAGGTTTTAAGTTGGCTGAAACCCGTCTTTCAGACGGCCTTAAGCGGGGCGATATCTTTTAACAATGAAGCCTATCCGCTCGGGCTTGCCTGCTTTATAATGCCTCTCTATTTTCAACCGGATACGCAAGGAATGATAATGACCAAACATCTGCCCCTCATCGTACTGACTGCGCTGGCGCTGGCCGGCTGCGGCGACTCGGACAAAACTTCTGCCGACAAGGCGGCTCAAACCGATAATCAAAAGGTATTGAGCATTTACAACTGGTCGGAATATGTCGATCCCGAGACGGTTGCCGCGTTTGAGAAAAAACACGGTATCGCAGTAACTTACGATGTATATGACAGCGATGAAACACTGGAAAGCAAGGTATTGACCGGCAAGTCGGGTTACGACATTGTGGGTCCTTCCAATGCGTTTGTCGGTAGGCAGATTAAGGCAGGTGCGTATCAGAAAATCGACAAATCCCTGATTCCCAACTATAAAAACTTGAATCCTCAGTTAATGAAACTGATGGAAGGCGTTGATCCGAACCACGAATATGCCGTTCCGTTTTATTGGGGTACTAACACCTTCGCTATCAATACCGAGCGTGTGAAAAAGGCTTTGGGCACGGATCAGCTGCCGGACAATCAATGGGATTTGGTGTTTAACACCGAATACACGTCCAAACTCAAGCAATGCGGCATCAGCTATTTGGACAGCGCAGCGGAGATTTATCCTATGGTATTGAACTATATGGGTAAAAATCCAAACAGTAGCGAAACGACGGATATTAAGGCGGCTACGGAAGTTTTGAAGAAAAACCGTCCGTACATCAAGCGCTTTACCTCGTCCGGTTTTATCGATGATTTGGCGCGCGGCGATACTTGCGTAACGATTGGCTTTGGCGGAGATTTGAACATTGCCAAACGTCGTGCCGAAGAAGCAGGCGGCAAGGAAAAAATCCGTGTGATGATGCCGAAAGAAGGCGTGGGGATTTGGGTGGATTCGTTTGTGATTCCGAAAGATGCGAAACATGTGGCCAATGCCCATGCGTATATCAATGATTTCTTAGATCCTGAAGTTGCGGCGAAAAACGGCAATTTTGTTACTTATGCGCCATCCAGCAAACCGGCTCAAGAGCTGATGGATGAAGAGTTTAGAAACGACAATACGATTTTCCCGACCGATGAGGATTTGAAAAACAGCTTTATTATGGTGCCTATCCAACCGGCGGCATTGAAATTTATGGTCCGTCAATGGCAAAGCGTGAAAGCAGGAAAATAAGCTGCTTTAAACGTATTAAGGCCGTCTGAATGGTGTAACCGAAATCCTTGATTTCGTTTTACGGCTGTTCAGACGGCCTTTAGTTTGTGCCAGATTGGCTTGGATAAGGTGTAAAAGACAAAGGGCGTGTCTATCAATCACGCCCTTTGTGTTTGTTTCAGACGGCCTTAGAATTTCACGCCTTTATGCAGGGCAACGATGCCTGCGCTCATGTTGTGGTAATCCACGCTGTCGAAGCCTGCATCCAGCATCATTTGTTTCAAGGTTTCTTGGTCGGGGTGCATACGGATGGACTCGGCGAGGTATTGGTAGCTGTCGGCATCTTTGGCAATCAGTTTGCCCATAATCGGCAACAGTTTGAAAGAGTAGAGGTCGTACACGCCTTCCAAAGGTTTGTACACTTTGGAGAATTCCAACACCAGCAGGGTGCCGCCCGGTTTCAATACGCGGTACATTTCTTTCAGCGCGGCATCTTTGTGTGTCATATTGCGCAGGCCGAATGCGACGGAAACCAGATTGAAATAGTTGTCGGGGAACGGCAATTTTTCAGCGTCTGCCAACGATACGGGCAGAATCATGCCTTCGTTGAGCAAGCGGTCGCGGCCGACCGTCAGCATGGAGGAGTTGATGTCTGTCAGCCAAACTTCGCCTTCTTTGCCCACGCGTTTCGCCCAGCCTCGGGACAAATCGCCTGTACCGCCGGCGATGTCCAATACTTTGTCGCCTTTTTTCAGGCGGGCGGTATTGATGGTGAAATGTTTCCAAACACGGTGCAGACCGCCGGACATTACGTCATTCATAATGTCGTAGTTTTTTGCCACGGAGTGGAAGACTTCGGCAACTTTGCCTGCTTTTTCGTCTTCGTCAACGGTAGAGAAGCCGAAATGGGTTTTGTGGTCGCTCATAGTGTCTGCCTTCTTAAAATAATACGGATTCAGATATCGAATACGTCGAAATCGCCAACCACTTTCGACGCGGGAAATATAGTTTGTGCCTGCTGCTCCAGTATCAGGCGTTGCTCTTCTTCGGTATAACGTGCGCTGATGTGGGTCAGGTAAAGTTGTTTCACATTGGCTTGCAAAGCCAGCTTGGCGGCATCGGATATGGTCGAATGGAACACTCGTTCCGCTGTCTCTTCATCGCCTGCCGCAAAGGTTGCTTCATGCACCAAAACGTTTGCGTTTTGTGCGGCGCGTACTGCCTGCGGACAGGCTTTGGTATCGCCGAAGATAGCCGCTACCCGTCCTTTTTTGGGCGGAGAGAGGAACGCTTTGCCGTCAATGATCCTGCCGTCGTCCAATGTTACGGATTCTCCTTTTTTCAGACGGCCTTTCCGCCGCAACCGCCGCTACCGCAGGAATGCGTGCGTTTGGGTTTTAAGTCTTCGGCACTTGGTGTTCTGGACGCGCCGGCTTTCTCGAGGCGGTCGAGATAGTCTTGCCAAAGTGCGTCTTGATTGTGCGCCAGTCGGTAGAGATAGTCCCAATCGTAAAGGCCGCTGTCGTGGCCGTCTGAAAAAGTAATTTTCAATGCGTATTGGCCGACAGGGTCTAAATCGGTAATGCTGACTTCGGCTTTGCCTGTTTGCAAAACATCTTGACCGGCACCGTGTCCGCGCACTTCCGCGCTGGGCGAGTACACGCGCAGGTATTCGGCAGGAAGGCTCTTGGCACCGTCAACATAGACCAAAGTCAGTACGCGCCGCTCTTGCTGGAGGCGGATTTCTTGTGGAATTTTATCGGCTTGGGTCATGTCATGCTCCGTTCTTTTTACGCAAATAGGCAACGCGTACAGAAAAAATACCGCCAAGTACGGCAAACAACACGATTGCGTAGAGTGAAAGCCGTATCAGGCTCACTTGGGTGTCTGCCGTTAGCCCCAAAGGCAGCAACATCACGGCAACGAACAGTAAAAATGCGGCCAACATGGCGGCAATGCTGGCAAAGGCATAGCGGGTATTAGCTGCTGTTTGCGGATGTTTGGTCATGTTGGATAGCTTGCCGTAGGGGGGTGAGGCGGTATTTTATCAGCTTTTTGGTGCTTCATGCCGTCTGAAAACGGCTTTATTTCCATAAATAAAGTGTAATGGCGCGCCTGTCTTCGCCTTCGGGCATTAAGCGGATGCTGCTGCCTTTGCTTCCGTTGACACGGATAATAATACCGCTGGCCTGCCGCTCGATAATGTCGAGTTGGCTGTCGCGGTTCATGCGGTAGTTGTAGCGTTCGCATTGCTTCAAGCACCAAAAATCCTGCCAATGGATAAAATATTTTTGTCCGGATTCGATGGCAAGCGTTTCACCGCCTTTGACGATGAAGTAAGGATAATCGGGTTTTTGCGTGCTGAATGTCCATTCGGCCGTTTTGTCTTTTCCGTTTTGACGGTATTCGAACATGGCACGGTAGTCAGTGTCGTATTCCAATGGCTGTAAAGGAAACAGCGCAAATTGGCGGTCGGTCAGGAGGTGGTTTGGGTCATTATCTTTATCTAAGATTTTGACGTCTCTGATTTCTTTTGTGTCCTGATACAGTTTGAACGAACGCATTTTGACCGGAGGCGATTGTTCTGAGAACGCGATGCTGACCGGATTGCCGGTCATTTCATAATGCGGCATAGGGTCGGGACGCTCGCCGTGGAAAACCGGCGAAGCGAAGTTGCCTTGCGGATAGGTGATGTAAGGCCGGAATTTGCGGTTGGAGATTTCATCAGCATAAACAATGGCATGGCTATGACAGGCATCTTGATAAAACGAACGGCTGAGGTCGGATAGGGGGCGGTTTTTTTGGCAGAGGCTGTTAAATCTGCTGTCGCCCTGATTGATGCTCAGCGCGATTTGTTTGCCTTGCGATTCAAATGCGGCTCCGGCCTCGTCGATATTTTGATCGAGCAAGGAGAGACGGTGGTAAATCGCCGTCATCAGATTGTCCAGCTGATGTTGGGCAGGCAGGTGGTCGTTGATTTTTTCGTTTGGCGGATGCTGGCTGGTACTGACGTTTTCATGCACGCCTTTATAGGCATAACCGGCTTTGTGCGTGCGGTCTGATGGGCGTGGGCCTGTATAAAAGGGATTGCGTATATTTTTTTCGTCATGTCCGTCGTCAGGGTTTTGCAGCAGATAGCGGGCATGATTGCGCGCGGCGCGTTCGAGTGTGTCTGAGTGCGCCAGTGCGGGCAAATTGGCTGAGGCGCGGAGGAAGTTTAAATACGCCAAGGCATCAAAATTGGCAACGGCAGTACGATTTTGCGGCGGTCGGGCGTAGATGAGCTGGTCTTCGGAATAGCGATGGGTTTCGTAGTATTGGAATATGCCGAGGGCGACGGCAAAACCACCCAGCCAGTAAAGAATGTGTTTCATTATATGTACTGCGTTCAGACGGCCTTGAGCTACGGCTCTTTCCCCTTGAAACTCATGCCGTTAAATGATTATTTTGATAGTGGCTTGACTTGGAATGCTTCAGGATGGGATTTGAAATATTCGACAGCGATAAATCCGCCGCCAATAATAATCAACAGGGCTATGGCCATGCCGATCATCGCTAAAATGAATTTGTCCATATTTGTCCGTTTGAATGAAGGCCGTCTGAAACACTTGAAAGCGTTCAGACGGCCTTAAAGTCAGGTTAATTAATGTTCGATTTGCGATACGTCGCGTACTGCGCCTTTGTCGGCGGAAGTCGCCATTGCACCATAGGCACGCAGGGCTGCGGAGACGTAGCGGTCGCGGTTTTCCGGTTTCCACGCTTTGCTGCCGCGTGCTTCCATTTCGGCGCGGCGTGCGGCAAGCTCTTCATCGGAAATGACAAGGTGGATGCTGCGGTTTGGAATGTCGATTTCGATGGTGTCGCCTTCGTGTACCAAACCGATTGCGCCGCCTTCTGCCGCTTCAGGCGAAGCGTGGCCGATGGACAGGCCGGAAGTACCGCCGGAGAAGCGTCCGTCGGTCAGCAGGGCGCAAGCTTTGCCCAAACCTTTGGATTTCAGGTAAGAAGTCGGGTACAGCATTTCTTGCATGCCCGGGCCGCCTTTAGGGCCTTCGTAGCGGATGATGACGATATCGCCAGCCACGATTTGGTTGCCCAAAATGCCTTCTACTGCATCTTCTTGGCTTTCAAATACGCGGGCGCGGCCGGTAAATTTGAGGATGCTCTCATCCACGCCTGCGGTTTTCACTACGCAACCGCGTTCTGCGATATTGCCGAACAATACTGCCAAGCCACCGTCTTGTGAGTAGGCATGTTCGACATCGCGGATACAGCCTTTTTCGCGGTCGAGGTCGAGGGTTTTCCACATACGGTTTTGCGAGAACGCCTGAGTAGTGCGCACGCCGCCGGGCGCGGCTTTGAAGCGTTCGATGGCGTGGGTGTTTTCGGGATTGGTCACGTCCCATTTTTCAATCGCGTCTTTCAGCGTCGGCGCGTGGATGGTGTACACGTCGGTGTGCAGTTTGCCCGCTTTGTCCAGTTCTTTCAGGATGGCGAAGATACCGCCGGCGCGGTGTACGTCTTCCATGTAGTAGTCGTGGTTGTTGGGTGCGGTTTTGCAGATGCAGGGGACGACGCGGCTTAAGCGGTCGATGTCGGCCATTTTGAAATCGACGCCGGCTTCGTTGGCAACGGCCAACAGGTGCAAAATGGTATTGGTAGAGCCGCCCATGGCGATGTCCATGGTCATGGCGTTTTCAAACGCTTTTTTGGTGGCGATGCTACGGGGCAGCACGGTTTCGTCGTCTTGCTCGTAATAGCGTTTGGTGATTTCGACAATCATGCGGCCGGCTTCGAGGAACAATTCTTTGCGGCCGGCGTGGGTGGCGAGGTAGGAGCCGTTGCCGGGCAGGGACAGGCCGAGTGCTTCGGTAAGGCAGTTCATGGAGTTGGCGGTGAACATGCCGGAGCAGGAGCCGCAGGTCGGGCAGGCGTTTTGCTCGACTTCTTCAACCTGTTGGTTGCTGACATTGTCGTCCGCCGATTCAATCATGGCGTCAATCAAGTCCAAGCGGCGTTCGGGTTGGATGTTGGCCACACCGATGACCTTGCCCGCTTCCATCGGGCCGCCGGAAACGAAGATGGTCGGGATGTTCAGGCGCATGGCGGCAATCAGCATCCCTGGGGTGATTTTGTCACAGTTGGAAATGCACACCAGCGCGTCGGCGCAGTGGGCATTGACCATGTATTCGATGGAGTCGGCAATCAAATCGCGGCTAGGCAGAGAGTACAGCATGCCGCTGTGTCCCATGGCGATGCCGTCGTCGATGGCGATGGTGTTGAATTCTTTAGCGATTGCACCGGCTTTTTCAATTTCGCGGGCAACCAGTTGGCCCATGTTGTGCAGGTGGACATGTCCGGGGACGAATTGGGTGAACGAGTTGGCAACGGCGATGATGGGCTTGCCGAAGTCGGTTTCCATCACGCCGGTGGCGCGCCACAATGCGCGGGCGCCCGCCATATTGCGGCCGTGGGTAGAGGTTTTGGAGCGGTATTCAGGCATTTTTGTTCCTTTGTTTTATGCTGAGGCCGTCTGAAATAGGCTGGTTAATTGGCGGCCCGTTGTAGAAATAACTGGGTATTTTATACCAATTACGAGCGATGAAGCACGCTATTTTGTAATAAAACTAAACTGAATTTGCTTCACCTGAATTTGCTGTCCTCTCGTTCAGACGGCCTGAAGTTTTCTTAGGATGAAACGTTGTCTTTCTCATTTGCAAAAGATGTTGGCATCAAAAAGTGATATGATAGGGAACTTCTCACATTTCTAAGGATAAGACGATGAAAAAAATCATGTTTGCATTGTGTTCGGCCATGTTGGCTTCTGCTGCGTCTGCCGCTGTTTATAAAGTGGACGAATTTCATGCCAATGCCCGCTTTGCCATCGACCATTTCAACACCAGCACCAACGTCGGCGGTATTTATGGTTTGACCGGTAATTTGGAATTTGATCGTGCCAAACGCCAAGGCTCTATCGATATCGTATTGCCTTTGTCCAAACTGCAAACCGGTTCTGATCACTTTACCCAACATTTGAAATCTGCCGATATTTTCAATGCAGACAAATACCCTGAAATCCGTTTTGTATCCACCAAATTCAATTTCAACGGCAAAAAACTGCTTTCCGTTGACGGCAATCTGACCATGAACGGCAAAACTGCGCCGGTAAAACTCAAAGCCGACAAATTCAACTGCTACCAAAGCCCGATGTTAAAAGCAGAAGTATGCGGCGGCGACTTCAGCACCACCATCGACCGTACCAAATGGGGCTTGGATTATTTAGTGAGTGCCGGTATGAGCAAAAAAGTTAACATCAATATTCAAATCGAAGCAGTGAAACAATAATACTGCTTGATTTCAAAATAAAGGCCGTCTGAACAGCTTAGGCAGAAATCGTTGATTTCGTTTATCCCTGTTCAGACGGCCTTATGATTAAAGACGTTTAGGATTCTTTATTTTTATCGGCTTTGGCTGCCCAATAAGTTGCCAGAAGCGAGCCGGAGATATTGTGCCACACGCTGAACAATGCGCTGGGAACGGCAACAACCGGCGCGGCGGCAAAGTGTGCGGCGGCAAGGGCGGCGCCTAAGCCTGAGTTTTGCATACCGACTTCGATGGCCAGCGTTTTTTGTGCATCATAAGGCAGGCCGGTCCATTTGGCGGCAAAGAAGCCGAGCAGATAGCCGATGCCGTTGTGAAGTACGACAACCGCGAAAATCAGCAGGCCGCTTTCAATAATCTTGCCTTTGCTGGCGCCGACTACCGCGCCGATAATCAGCACGATGGCGGCAACGGAAACCAGTGGCAGTGTATCGGTCAGTTTTTCAGTTTTGTTGCCCAATACCTTATGGACAATCAAACCCAAAATGATGGGGAGCAAAACCATTTTGACGATGGACATCAACATACCGCCCGCTTGGATTTCCAGCATTTCACCGGCAAGCATCAGGAAGATGGCAGGGGTCAGCAATGGAGAAATCAGGGTGGAAACAGACGTAACGGCAACCGACAAAGCCACATTGCCGCGCGCCAAATAGGTTATTACATTGGAAGCCGTACCGCCCGGGCAGCAGCCGACCAAAATCACACCGACCGCGATTTCGGCAGGCAGGTTCAACAGTTTCGCCAGCAGATAGGCGGTTGCCGGCATGATGGCGAATTGTGCAATCACGCCGATGATGATGGCTTTGGGGCGTTTGAACAAAATATCGAAGTCGGAAGGTTTGAGCGTTAAGCCCATACCGAACATGATGATGCCCAGAAGCCAAGGAATGTAAGGGCCGACCCATTTGAAGGTTTCAGGTGCGGAAAAAGCGATGCCGGCAAAGAGCGCCGCCCAAAGGGAAAATGTTTTTCCAATAAAGTTGCTGATTTTATTGAGGATACTCATGATAATATGTTGTGAAGTTGTTTTTAAGGGAAATCAAGGATACACGCCTTAACCTTAATTTGCAAAATGACTTAAAAATAAACCAGGCCGTCTGAAAATAAGGATTGATTTTCAGACGGCCTGCAATTTGTATTTATGATATAGACAGTATTACTATTTTGATAAAATATTGCGCAGCCATCGGGCGGCAGGTGCGATTTCTCCGGCAAGCATTCCGGTTTCGATTTTGCCGCTGTGTTTGATGACATCGGCCGCCGCTCCGTGCAGCCATACGCCGGCGCAGGCGGCTTGGAATGCCGGAATGCCTTGTGCCAGCAGGCTGCCGATAATGCCGCTCAAGACATCGCCGCTGCCTGCAGTGGCCAATCCGGCATTGCCGCTGGTGTTGGTATAGACTATGCCGTCTGCCGTGGCCACTAATGTATGATGGCCTTTCAACACGACGGTCGCGCCATATTTACGGCTGATTTCGGTTACGGCTTTTCGTCTGTCTGCCTGAACTGATTGGGTATTGGTGCCGAGTAAGCGGGCGGCTTCTGCCGGATGAGGTGTCAGGACGATATGTTTGTACGATTTGAGGCGTTCGGCTAATTCGGGAGAACGGGCAAGCAGTGTCAAAGCATCTGCATCGAGCAATAAAGGCCGGTCATGGTGTGTAGACAGGATTTTGGGCAGCAGTTGCTCTGATAATCCGTCCAAACCGAATCCGCAGCCGATTACCCGTGCGCCGACATCGTTGCGTTCCATCAGTTGGGCTGCAGTGGCGAGCATGATTTCAGGGCGTTCGGGAATGATGGCAAAAGGCAGCGTGGCTTGGTTGAAACCCGCCCAAACCTTGCCGCATCCTTGATACATCGCGGCTGTGGCTGCCAAAACCACTGCGCCGCTCATTCCCGTTGCGCCGCCGATAATGGCAAGTGTGCCGTATGTGCCTTTGTGCGATTCTTGGGCGCGGGGGCGGAATACGTCGGGAAATGCTAAGGCCGTCTGAAAAGCTTGAAGCGATTCAGGAAGCGTGTAGATGGGCTGCATGGCGTAACCTTCCAAGATAAGAAATTTAATTTTAAATCAGAAAGTAAAAGGTAATGAAGCAAAAAATAAAAGTTTGGGACGCACCTACGCGCCTGTTCCATTGGCTCTTGGTGTTGTTGATGGGATTCATGTGGTACAGCGCAACCCAAGGCGGCGATATGCTGGTATGGCATTTGCGCGGCGGTTTGTTGATGCTGGCGTTGGTGGTTTTCCGCTTGTGCTGGGGGATATGGGGCAGCGATACGGCAAAATTCAGCCGATTTGTGCGTCCGTTTTCCGAAATCCGCCGCTACACGCAAGGCCAAATGTCTGAAAACGAATTGGTCGGCCACAATCCTTTGGGCGCGCTGATGGTCATCGCCTTATTGTTCGCCTTGGTTTTTCAGACGGCCACAGGCTTATTTGCCGCCGATGAAAATACGTTTACCAATTCCGGCTTTTTGAATCATTTTGTTAGCGAACACGCCGGTACGCTGGCGCGAAAAATCCATGTCAATTTCTTTAATATTTTGGCCGTGTTGGCGGGCGTACATATCGCAGCTGTTTTGCTGTATCGTTTTGTGAAAAAACAGGATTTGATTACGCCTATGATTAATGGCTTTAAAACCATCGATGCCAAGCAGCCTAAATTGGCCGGGATGGGACAACTGTTTGCCGCTTTGTTGGTAGCGATTGCGTTAGTGTGCGCAGTATGGATGTTGCGCGGTTGATGCATTAAGGCTGATATTCAAAAAAAAACCGACCCCGATAGCTGCAATGGCTGTTGGGGTCGGTTGCTTTTTAGGGTTTAAAAGATGATGTTCAGACGGCCTTAACGCAGCGCAAGATGCTGTGGCCGCGGCCGATGCCGTCTGAAACTTCCGCTACTTTCAATCCGGCTTTTTCAACGCAACGGATCAAGTCTTCAGAGTGGAAGATTTTGCTGTTGCCGTTGGCCATGGCAGTGAAATATAGGCTGGTCATGGTCAGGCAGTAGGCGGCGGTTTCGTAGCGTTGTCTGTCCCAAAAAGGCTCCATAATGTAGAGGCTGGTGTTTTCGCTCATAGATGCAGCGGCGCGTTGAAGAATGCTGGTGGCTTGTTCTTCGGTGAAACAGTCTAGGAATTGGCTCATCCAAATTGCGTCAAAACCGGTTGGGAACGGAATTTCAGGATCAAGCAGGTTGGCCGGATGGGCGTGGATACGGTCCGCGCCGTTTTTGCCTTTGGTCGCCTCACGCATCAAGCCGATTTGTTGCGGCAGATCCATGATGGTTACTTCGACTTCGGCATTGTGGTTGACACATTGCTCCGCCCAGCGGCCGGTGTTGCCGCCGACATCGAGCAGTTTTTTAACCGGTTTGGCGAACACGGTGTTGAGTGCTTCGGCGAAGGAATTGTCGGAATAATAATGGTCGAATGCAAACCATTTTTCCTGCGCGATGCTTGGCAATGAAGACAAGCCTTCGTAAATAGTCGGCCAGTCGCCGAATACTTTCAGGCCTTCAGGCTTGCCGGTTTGCAGGGTTTTTTCCAAATCAAACATACCTTGGTAGCAGATTTCCTGCGTGAAATCCATGTTGACGCGGGCCATTTTGTCTTTGAGGACAAACCAACCGACCTTGCTGATGAAATAGCGGTTGTCGCGAGTTAAGACAGTGCCGATAGACAGCGAGGCTTCCAGCAGGACTTGTGCCGCGTAGTTGCTGATTTTCGCTTTTTCAGCAATTTCGGCTTGAGTGAGGCCGTCTGGATGGTCGTTCAACAGGTCCAGAATGCCAAATTTCACCATCAGGCGGGAAACTTGGAACACAATCGGTGCAAAAGCGATTTCTTGAGCCAGACGTTGAGCCTCGCCAGCGGACTGGTGTTCGTGGGAATAGCGTTGTTCTAGGGCAGGGAAGAGTTGCATATTGTTGGTTTTCCACTAAAAAGTTAATAGGTATATTCAGACGGCCTCAAACACAATCCGTCCTGATGCACACGGATGCTCTCCGTTGTTGATTTTAAAGCTCAGTTTGTTTTTGCCTTCATCAAATTTCAGCTCTACCGACACTTCATCGTGAGGACGGATAAACTGCTGATATTTTAGATTTTCGATGCGGATGACGCGTTGTTTGCCCCATGGCTTGGGCGCGATCAGGTTGCGCACCCATTGCAGCTCGACCACGCCGGGAACCAGCGGGAAGGTGGCAAAATGGCCGCCGAAATAAACCAAATCCAAAGGCACGCGGCCGATGAAGGTTTCGGTATTGGTTTCATTGTCAGATGATGTTTTCGACCAAACGGGAGAAGTTTGGGCAACGGTAAAGGCCGTCTGAAAATCTGCCGCGGCGATTTTGGCTTGGGCATTGCGTGGCAGGCTGTTAGTAAAACGCCAGTAGCGTGGCAGGGCGATGGTGTCCTGTGTGGCGGCCAGATGGCGTTTGAGCGTATCGGCAACCGCAGCACGGCCTTTCTCGCGCAAGGCGGCGATACCGTCTGCATTTAATGCCGCCCATATGGCAATGCGTTGGTGTTGCGGATGGCGGCCGCAGTGGGCGTCGGCAATCCAAGGGTGTTGTAAAAGTTCGTGTTCGATTTGGGTCAGCGACACGCGTTTGTCCTCAAATTTAATAATGCGGTCTTGGCGACCGAGTAACAGAAAACCGTCATCTTGCGGCTCGATCAAATCGGCTGTTTGACGGCGTTCGGGAGACCAAGGCGAAGAAGCCCAAAGTGCGCCTTCTTCATTTTGCCCGATTTCCACACCCTTGAAAGTCTGCCATTCTTGGCGTTCGCAACGTGAGGCAATCACGCCGGTTTCGGTACTGCCATAGACTTCAAACGGGCGGACGGCAGCCTGTTGCAGCAAATCCGCCGTGGCTGCGGGCAATGCGCCGCCGGCCGAGACAATGCCTGCAATTTTATGGCCGATACTCTGCCAGTTGCGGTTTTCACCCAAGCGGTTGAGTACGGCCGGACTGGCAATCCAAACCACTTTATCATGTGCGGCCGTGCTGGAAAGCAGGTTTTCCGGATAAACTGCCTGCTGTCGTTCCATAGTCCAACCCATTGTCAGCGCGAGTGCGAAGCGGAAAGTGAAGCCGTAAAGGTGTTGCGGAATTACGCTGCCGATCACGGTTTCACCGTGTTGTCCAAATGGCAGCGTATTTGCCAAAGTCAGGGCCTCTGCCTGCATTTGCGCGGCGGTTTTCACAATAATTTGCGCTTCACCGCTGGAGCCCGACGTTTTCAGCCATGCTTCGGCATGGTCGGGAATCAGATGGTTTTCAGGATAAGTGTGCAGCCCTTCCGATTTTGTTTTAGCTAATATATCAGGCAAGTGCCAGATGTTCAGGCCGTCTGAAGACAGCTTTTTATCTGTTGAATCCGTTAAAAACGCTTCTGCCGTTTTCCCCCATTCCAAATTGTCTTGCGCCAAATTGGGCAACAATAAAACCTTTCCGCCCGAATGCCACACTGCCAACACGGCACAGGCAAACAGCGCGGCATCGTCAAACCATAACGCCACAGTTCGCACGCCTGCCTGTTTCAGACGGCCTGACAGATGAAAAACCGCACGGTTGAAATCAGCACGCGTCCAATTCGGATGGGCGGCGATAAGGTCGTGTTGGGGTAAGTCGGGGGATAGGATTCGGGTTAGGTGCATGATGGTTCTAAGGTTTTATAATTTTGATGTATTTGCCTTGGTATCTTCTTTGAATTGGTTCAAGCATTCATCGTATTGTTTGTTTGTCGTTTGGCGTACCAATTCGTAATCATTTGCCTGCCACTCTTCCAATGAATGGCTTTCACTTCTTTTGAAGCAATGGAGTAACCGATCGGTTTTGCCGTTTTGTCTGTCTACAAAAGGCTGATAATTAATGAAATATTTTTAATGGATTAAACCTTCAAAACCAATTTCCGATAAATCCACTCTCCGGCAAATAAGATTCCCATTAACACATAAGACACGATGCCTGTATAAGCCGCCCACCAGTCGTAATATTGTAAGCCTGCCAAAATGGCGGCGGTTGCGCCGTTGAAGATAAAGAACGCGCACCAGATTTTCGTAACACGACGGGTGTGCAGCACACCTTCGGGCGGCAGGTCGGGGTGTTGCAGTCGGGCGAGGCGTTCGATAATGGTTTGTTTGGCAAACAGGCTGCCGCCGAAAACGGCAAGCATCAGCGCATTGACGGCGACTGGATACCAATACATCGAGTCAGGCCGTCTGAAAGCCAGTACCGCCGCAAAAAAAGCAGCAAGGATAATCGCCGTAATGCGTTGGGCTGTGGTTTGCGGCATGGCGGCGCGTATCAGCCATAACACACACATGGCCGCAGCAAGCCAGAAAAACGCACCGTTTTCCCTTCCGTAATACCATAGAAGCGGATAGGCGAGGCTGGCAAGGGTCAGTAGGAATTTTCCCAGTGTTTTCATAATGGTGTTCGGTTTCAGACGACTTTTGGGTTTTAGGGGGGAAAGGTCGTCTGAAAGTTGTTTGGAAAAATAGTAGGGTCAGTGCAGCATGGCAATGGCGGCGGACAGAAAAAACGGTGCGACAAGGGTCAGGATAAAGCCGCTGACGACGGCGTATTTGATGTATTCGGCGCGGCAGTTTTCTTTTACAAAGGGCAGGGCGGAGTCCATTGCCGCTGCGCCGGAAATGCCGATTGCCGCCATAGGCTGATTTCGTCCGTAGAAATACAGGAAGACGATGCTGATCATTTCGCGGAAAAAATCGGTCATAAACGCTGCCGCACCCATTTCGGGCGATACCGCTTTTCCAACCATAGGACCCGAAAGGGAGAACCAGCCGAAACCGCCCGACAATACCAGGCTTTGGGCAAACGAATAGGGCGAACATAGCGAAAAAACGAAACACGCGGCGGCGGTTGCAGCAACGGTCAGAAGCGGCAGCAGGAAAATCCTACGTCCGAATCCGCCAAGCTGGAAATGAACCAAGTCCATGCCAACCATGAAAATCAGCAGATAGAGGATATGGGTGCTGTCGATGGGCAGATTGCCGACCTGTCGCCCGAAAAAGGCAAATGCCGCGACACCCAAACCAAAAAAAGCAAAGGCTTTGAAACAGCCGTAAAAGGGTTTGATAAAGCTGCCCGACGGCGTGGAAGCAGTCGAGGCTTCGGGTTTGCGATAAAGTGCAATCAAGGTAAACGCGCTGATAATCAGTGCGAACAGCAGGGCATATTTGACGATGTCCGCGCCCAGATTCGGGTCGGTAAAGACGCCGCCAAACTCATAGCCCATGAAAAAGAGCAGCAGCAGGACAATAAAGGACAAGGGTTTGAGTAGGATTTGTCGAAGGGGGAGTGCAAGAAATTTACCAGATAGGAAACCAGTAGATAACAATGCAAGAACAATAAAGATCGATGATAAAGATGATTCCATATAAATAACTCTCCAGTTAAAAAATTATTAAATTCGTATTAAATATTTTGTTTTGTGAGAGAAAAGTCAATTAATATCATCGTTCTTTGAGCAGGTCCGCTAGTAGGATCGCTTTTGGTTAAATGGTCAGCATAATGACTTACTGCGTTGTCGTAAACGGCAAAACTTTTTAAAAATTTTTTAAAACGAATGTATCTATAAAATCTTTTTCTGAAATTTCTGTTAGCTTTTTATTACTGCATTTTATTTTCCCAATGTAGTTGTTTCTTCCGCTTGCATTACTGTTACGTTGAACTAAATGTGCAAAAGTAAAAGGTTCTCCATCCTGATGGAAACAATTAAGAAATTAATCTCGTTAATTAATGTTTAATAATCTTCATTAGAGTATTCAATATCAGATTGATAATGAATGAATCCGTTTTTTTGGAGCAATGCTTTCACATTTTTTCCTTTTGATGTTAAGTTGGAAATTAATTGTAAAAATATAATATTTGTACAGTTTGATGGATAAGAGCATTTGCAGACGACCTTTCTACCCTATATTTGACACAAAAGGCCGTCTGAAAATATGCTGATTCAAAGCGGAATCAGGAATCTTGTTGTACTTTCAAAACTGCTTGAACCACGTCTTCTACGGTACGCACATTGCGGAAGTCTTCGGCTTGCAGTTTGCGACCGGTTTCGCGTTTGATGTGGTCGATAAGGTCGATGGCGTCGATGCTGTCGATTTCCAAATCTTCGTAGAGGTTGGTTTCGGGTTTGATGCGTTCCGGTTCGATTTCAAACAGGTTAACCAGTGCATCGGTCAGCAGGGTGCGTACTTCTTGTTCGGTCATCTTTTCTCTCCCTTATGCTTGGCGGCTCTTGACGAACTCGGCCAGTGTTTTGACGTTGGCGAAGTTTTCGCGCAGGTTGTCGTTTTCGCCGTCGAGCTGGAAGCCGAAGGTTTTTTGTACGGCCAAACCAAGTTCCAATGCGTCAACCGAATCCAGACCTAGGCCGTCGTCGCCGAAAAGCGGATCTTCGCTGCCGATGTCAGCAACGGTAATGTCTTCCAAGCCCAAGCTGTCGATGATTAATTGTTTGATTTGGTTTTCTAAATTGCTCATGTGGTTTTCCTTGTAAAATAGTCTTGCAGGTATTCGTTTAAACGGCGTGCGGCGATGGGCAGGGGTTTTTCTGCCAGCCATTCTTCCGGCAGGATGTCGTCGCCGACGGTAATTTCATAATGAATTTTTTGTGGCGGGATTTTGTACCACGGTTGCCCCTTTTTAAAATTGGGCGGCGTCATCTTGATGCACACGGGCGTGATGACTGATGCGCTGCGCAAACCAAGCGATACGGCGCCGCGGTGCATTTTAACCTGTCCGTCCCAACCTGTGCGCGTGCCTTCGGGGAAAATCAGCAAACTTTGCCCGCTTTTGAACACGGCATCGATTTCTTCCAGCATTTCCATGCTTTCATCGTTAGGGATGTAGCCTGAAGCGATAATCTGGCTTTTCATGCTGGGGTTGTGCAACAGGTCTTTTTTTACCAGTACGTTCGGCTCTGAATAATGGCTGATCAGCAAGACGACATCCAAAAGCGAGGGATGGTTGGCAAGAATGAGTTGGCCGGGCCTGCCGAGTTTTTCCAAGCCGTTGAAGCGGACGCTCAATACGCCCGACCATTGCAGGTAGCCGACAAAGAAACGCCAAACTCTGCCTATCATGCGCCTTGCTTCAAGTTGGCGTTTGATGTCGCCTTTGGTCGATTTGAGCGTATAGGGTAAAAGTGCGATTTTGAACAATACGCCTGCAACGCCGAAGAGTATGAAGCCGAAGAGTGTGGCAAAAAAGCGACGGAAATAGTCTAAAGTCTTCATGCGTTTTTCTGCCAGTGCCAGTTTCTACCGGCATAATGTTGCATATGTTGTCGGCTGTCTGAAAGCAGGAAGCGTACCCACTCCAAGCTGCTCCAATAGGGCTCGACTGTTGTATCGTTAGGGTTTTCAGACGGCCTCGCGGATGTGGTTTCCAAGCTTAAGGTATAGTCTTCGCCTTTGGTGATGACCAGTGCCAATGCATAGGCAAATGGCGCACGTGTAGCCAGGACGGGATAGTCTTCAGACAACGGATCATCGGCGACAATCACTAAAACGGATGGCGCGCCGTCTTGTAAAAGCGCGAATGCTTCAGACAGCGCGGTTTCAAAGGAATCGGCGGCAACGGCCAATGCGGTATGCTCACTCATGTCTTTGCGCAACATCGACCATTGCCCAATCGTCGCGTTGTGGACGGACAGGCCGAATGAGGTCGGAGAGACGGTATGCGTGTTCAAAAGCTCTTGCCACAATTCAAAGCTGCGGTTGCTTTCACCGTCGTGCGAAACGTACACCGGTACACTTTCGGGATATTGGTCGGCCAGATTCCATGCGGCATCACAAACCAAGCGCGCCGCTTTTCCCAAGCGGCGGCGTTGCATAGGCGGCAAAAAGGAGAGCGCGGGTTTGCACTCCGGCAGGGATGCGGTATCGAGTTTTCCCTGCGCCCAGTCCTGCCATTGCTCCGGCGTACTGATTTTGCTGGAGGAGGCCTGCCATGCGGCGATATTGAAGCTGAAACGGCAAACGTTTTGAGGCATGATGTCTTTCAATGTTTTACATTTTCATACATTGTAATGAAATGGGTTAGTAAAAGCTAGGCTCTGTTATAATGCATATTGTAACTTGTAACGTAATTTATTCCCGGATGACATTTTATGCCTTCAATACCGAGTGCCCCGATTTATGATGTGGCTTCGCTGCTTCCACACAGCGGACATATGGTGCTTATCGACTGTGTGAAAGAATTTGGCGATGACTACACGGTTTGCCGTGCGCCGGTTGGCGATAAGCATATTTTGCTGCAGGACGGCGTGTTGCCGTCTATGGCTTATATGGAATTGATGGCGCAGGGCATAGGCGCGTTTGCAGGCATTGAGGCTTTAAAGGCCGGAGAGCCTGTACGCTTGGGTTTTTTATTGGGAACGCGCAAGCTGGATTTGTTTGCCGATTCCGTGCCTGTCGGTACTGAGCTGGAAGTCAGGGCGCATGTGTCCATTCAGGATTTGGGCGGCATGGGCGTATTTGATTGCGAGTTGCGCTGGACGGATGCGCCGGAAGATGTGAAGCATCTGTTGCCGCCGGACGGTTTGCTGGCAAAAGCCTCTTTAAATGTGTACAGTCCGAAAGACGGTCAAATCATTTAAACCGTTTACAAGGCCGTCTGAAAAGACAAAGATTCAGACGGCCTGTCGATATAGTGAGAAAACGTATGAGTGAAACTATTTTAATTACAGGGTCTAATCGCGGTATCGGCAAAGCTGTTGCGCTTGGTTTGGCGCAGGACGGCTTTGATATCGTCGTCCATTGCCGCAACCGCCGCGATGAAGCGGAAGCTGTAGCGGAAGAAATCCGTACATTGGGTAGAAATGCGCGCGTGTTGCAGTTTGACGTGTCCGACCGCGAAGCCTGCCGTGAGATTTTGACTGCCGACATTGAGGCAAACGGCACATATTACGGCGTGGTGCTGAATGCCGGTCTGACGCGCGACAATGCGTTTCCTGCGTTTACAGATGATGATTGGGACTTGGTGCTGCGTACCAATTTGGACGGTTTTTATAATGTGTTGCACCCTTTGACCATGCCGATGATCCGCCGCCGAAAAGCCGGACGGATTGTGTGCATGGCGTCGGTGTCCGGTTTGACGGGCAACCGCGGTCAGGTCAATTACAGTGCATCCAAAGCGGGACTGATCGGCGCGGCAAAAGCCTTGGCGGTTGAGTTGGCAAAACGTAAAATTACCGTCAACTGCGTGGCACCGGGCCTTATCGATACCGATATTATCGATGAGAACGTGCCTGTCGAAGAAATCTTAAAGGCCGTCCCTGCCGCGCGTATGGGATTGCCCGAGGAAGTGGCGCATGCGGTGCGCTTTTTGATGGATGAAAAAGCGGCGTACATTACGCGCCAAGTGATTGCTGTGAACGGAGGTTTGTGTTGAATACCAGAAGAGTCGTTGTAACAGGTATCGGCGGTATTACCGCCTTCGGCCGTGATTGGCAAAGTATTCAGACGGCCTTTAAAGCTGAAAAAAACGCAGTCAAACATATGGACTGGAGTGAACGCTTTCCTGAATTGGAAGCGCAACTGGGTGCGCCGATCGAAGGCTATTCTCCTCCCGAACATTGGACGCGCAAGCAGCTCAGAAGCATGGGGCGCGTGTCGCATTTGTGTGTCGATGCAGCGGAACAAGCTTTGACGGATGCAGGCTTACTGGGTGATGAAAGCATTACAGACGGCCGTATGGGCGTAGCGTGCGGTTCGTCTGTCGGTAGTACCAAAGACATTGGCGATATGGGCGAACTTTTGCTGACAGGCACATCGCGCAATTTCAACGCCAATACTTATGTGCGCATGATGCCGCATACGACTGCCGCCAATATCGGCATTTTCTTCGGATTGAAAGGCCGAATTATCCCGACTTCGAGCGCGTGTTCTTCCGGTAGCCAAGGCATTGGTTATGCCTACGAAGCGATTAAATACGGCCTGATTGATATGATGCTGGCTGGCGGCGGCGAAGAATTTTGTCCGTCCGAAGTATATGTATTCGACTCGCTTTATGCAGCCAGCCGCCGCAACGGCGAACCTGAGCTGACGCCGCGCCCTTATGACAACGCTCGAGACGGCTTAGTCATCGGCGAAGGCGCAGGCATATTTGTATTGGAAGAGTTGGAACACGCCCGTGCGCGTGGTGCAAAAATCTATGCTGAGCTTGTCGGCTATGGCGCCAACAGCGACGGCAGCCACGTTACCCAACCGCAAAAAGAGACCATGCAAAAATGTATGGAGCTTGCGCTGAAAGATGCAGGTATTACGCCTGATAAAGTCGGCTATGTCAGTGGCCACGGTACGGCGACTGAAAAAGGCGATATTGCCGAAACATTGGCGACTGAGGCAGTATTTGGTTTTGTGCCGATGAGTTCGCAAAAAAGCTATCTCGGCCATACGCTCGGCGCGTGCGGCGCATTGGAAGCCTGGTTTACCATCGAAATGATGAACAACGGCTGGTTTGCGCCGACCGTTAATTTGGAAAACATCGATCCTCGTTGCGGCAAGGTAGATTACATCCAAACAGGCGGACGTGAGATTCAAACCGATTATGTGGTCAGCAATAACTTTGCTTTTGGCGGCGTCAATACTTCGCTGGTGTTCAAACGTTGGCAAGAATAATCATTGCTTGATGTTATGATTAAAGGCCGTCTGAAACTTATCTGGAGTTTCAGACGGCCTTTATTTTATTTAGAGCTTGAGATGCTTGCGAATTTTATTCGTTTGTTTTCTTCTGATTTAAATCCACCAGCCTTGTTCCGGCCAAGAAGTCATAGAGGAACTGGCGGTCGGGATGGAATAGGGCGAAACCCCATGGCAGGATGAGCCAAATGAGCGCGGCGCCGAATGCGCCTTTGGGCGGTATATTGAGCAGATGGCGCAATCCGGCGTAGGCAAACAGGGGAATGAAGACAATAAAAATGCTTGCCCAAATAAAGCGCAGGCGTAGCTGCGGCAGGGGCGGCTGGGTATCGTTTTTATCGGCCAAACCGATCTTCCATGTCTGCATGGCGAGGGTTTGGCCTTTTTTGTTCCAGTTGGCGCGGAAGTAGAGCCACCATGCGTAGAACAGAATCAGACAGGTTGTCAGCATGGACAGACGCGTGGAAACGGGATTGAGAAAGATGGCGACAATACCGGCTGCAAGGGCGGCAATACTGGTAACGGCGCCGGTCAGCAGAAGTTCGTAAACCAGTGCGGCGAGGCGGCGTTTGAGAGGGGCGGTAGGAAGACGGGTCATAATGCGATGGAAACAGAAATGGGTTTGATGGAAATAAAAACAGGCCGTCTGAAACGGGATAGGATGTTCAGACGGCCTGTTACTGTCGGGATTAGCGATGTGGACGTTTTTGACCGCGAGCCTGTTGAGCAGCCATTTGGTTCATTTCTTGACGGGTCGGACGTTTTTTGAAGATGGCGTGCGCTTCGTCAACGGAACATTTTTGTGACAGGCAAACCAGGGTAATCGCGTCTTTTTGATGTTGGCCGCCGCTGTGGTACATGCGGCGCAGGTTGGCTTCGTTGATACGGCCTTTTTCCGGATCGATGTCGAATTTTTTCAGGCGCTCGAGGAATTGGCGTTGCTGACGGCGTGAAGTCCAAACGAAACCACCTGCGGCAGCGGCCACGATGATGACGGCCAACAGGATGGCCAGCGGCCATGAATCGACGATCAGAACGATGATGAGGCTTAATACGGCAGTGGTCAGCAGGGCCAGACCGCCGATGCGAAGTTTGGTTTTATTATCCATATGGTTGGTGTTTCCTTGTTTTTTGCTGGAAGAGGCCGTCTGAAATGCGAAGTTCAGACGGCCTGAATTTAAGTTTACGCTATTTTACAGTATTTTCTGTTTTTGGGGCGTATTGCGTGCAAGTTTCTTGACGCGTGGCAACGGTTTTCAGGCTGCCAGCGAAGTGACGAGCTGTTTGAACTCAGTCCATGCATCGCCTTCTTCCGCGCCTTTGATGATGCGGTCGATTTTAGCGCAGGTTTTGAGCGCGTCGAGCAGGCGGTTGATGGAAATGCGTTTGGCCGCCATCGGTGCAAGAGTCTGCTTGTCGCCCCATAAACGCAGGCTGTTGCGCAGGCTTTGGATGTTTTGGCCTTGCTTGAGTGCGGCAGTGAGTCGGATTAGGGTACGGATGTCTTCTGCAACTGCCCACAACAGCAAAACCGGCTCTTCGCCTTCTTCTTCCAAGCCGTCCAGCAAACGGGAAACGCGCAGGGCATCGCCTTTCATCCATGCGCCTGCTAGTTGGAATACATCGAAGCGGGCGACGGTGGCAACCGCGGCCTCCGCGTCGGCAATATTGATCAAATGGCCTTGGGGATGGAGCAGGGTGAGTTTTTCGATTTCCTGACGGGCGGCCAAGAGATTGCCTTCGACACGCTGGGCAAAAAGGGCGAGTGCTTCAGGTTCGATGTCCAAACCCTGCTGTTTCAGACGGCCCTGTATCCATTGCGGCAAAGCATGTGGCGCAACGGCTTTGGCTTCTAAGACGATGCCTTTGCCTGCCAATGCGGAAAACCATTTAGACTGGATTTGCGCTTTTTCAAGCTTGGGTAGGAGGATGAGCGTAACCGTATCTTCGGGTAGGAGTTCGGCGAAGGTTTGCAGGGCATCGCCTCCGTTTTTGCCGGGTTTGCCGTTGGGAATGTGGATTTCCAGCAGTTTCAAATCTGCAAACAAACCTGCGCTGCCGGCACTTTGCAACAGCTCGTTCCAGTCAAAATTGTTTTCAGCGGTATAGACTTCGCGGTTGAGATAACCTTGTTTTTTTGCGGCTGCGCGCAGCGTATCCAAAGCCTCGATGCGCAACAAATCCTCTTCGCCGTGAATAATGTACAACGGTTTGAGCGGCGTATCGGAGCGTAGGCTCTCAATGGGCGCGGCAGCCATTATTGCGCTTTCAGGAAAGTCAGGCGGCGGACGATTTGATCTGCGGCGTCGATGCGCATTTCAGACCAAATGGTTTCTTCCTCTTCCTGTTTGCCCAAAACTTCGCTGTCGGCGTAGTCCATGGTGCGGTGAACCTTGACTTCCATCGGTTCGCCAACCGGCTCACCGTTGCGGAAGGCTTGGGCTTTGATGGTCATGGTCAGCAGATATTCGTTGATTGCGGCGGCGCGGGTGATGGTGTAGATGTCGCGGCGTTTTTGAAAGTCGACAACGCGCAGGGTAATTTGTGATTCGGCTTCGCTAACCGGATGGCCGTCAGCACGGCGTAAGGCATTTTCCAGCGCTTTTTGCATGACGGCTCCGCCTTCTACATGCCAGTTCTGATAAGGCAGCGGCTGAGAAGTCACACCAGTGCCTTTCAGGTGGAAACCGCAAGAGGCAAGCAAGAGGGCGAGTGCAGGCAATAGGATTTTTTTCATTGGATATTCCTTCGTTGAAACCGGTTACGGTATCGTCGGATTATAACGAATAATGTTTAGGCCGTCTGAAACTGTAAACGGAAAGTATTTCAGACGGCCTTGTCTTTGATGGCGAAAATCTTATTTTTCCAACCAAATCAGGCTGACCATGCGGCCGGTTTGCCCGTCGCGGCGGTAGGAGAAGAAAGTATCGCGTTCCAAGACGGTGCAATGGGTACCGCCATAAATCATGTTCACGCCTTCGCGGTGCAGAATTATGCGCGCCAAAGCGTAAATGTCGGCAAGGTATTTGCCGCCGCCGATGTCTTCAAACGCATCGGCAGCTTCCGGCATGGGTGTGCAAAACGCATCAAATACATCTTGCCCTACCTCAAACGCATCAGGGCCGATGGCAGGGGCGAGATAGGCCATGATTTCCAGCGGCTCGACATTCATTGCTGCAATGGTGTTTTGCAAAACGCCGCCGGCCAAACCGCGCCAGCCTGCATGAGCCGCCGCAACGACTGTACCTGCTTTGTCGCAAAACAAGACAGGCAGGCAATCGGCAGTCATCGAAGCGCAGGCGACCGTACCCGTCGTATCAACCGAGGCATCGGCATCAGGCGTATTGCCTAACGCTTCGGCGGCATTTACAACGATGGTGCTGTGGATTTGATTGAGGTAGGCAATGGGCAGGCCGACTTGTTCCTGCACGATTTCGCGGTTGCGGAGTACGGCTTCCAGATTGTCGCCGACGTGCGAACCGACATTCAGGCTGCGGTACACGCCTTCGCTGACACCGCCGTTGCGCGTGGTAATAAGCGTTTTGACATTGGCAGGGGCTGGCCAGTCAGCTGTTAAAAAGTTCTTGCCTTGCGGGGCGAGGTTTAGGGTATCTGTGATGGTTTTCATAATCTTTGAATCTCTGAAATATTGGAACGGATTGATCTCAGACGGCCTGAAATAATATTTGGGGCTGACGTAGATTAGCAGTTATGCTAGGCTACGAAAATGCAGATAACCAATTGTAAATTAAGCAAGAGAGTTCAAAAGAAACTACTTGAATTTTTTGTACTCCAAGTTACCGCCCGTTCCGCT